>JBEKXX010000097.1:0-31037 GCA_049511595.1 Occallatibacter sp.
GCGGCGAAGGGCCGACTCCCGGAACTCCTTGCTGTACTTCAGATACTTTTGACCCATTTGCAGTTCTCCTCTCCCTGCAAACTGTCAAGATGCAATCTGTCTCACTTTGGGGGTGCAGTCCAAAAGCGGGTTGGGTTGTTTCCGGGCCGGGAGCACGAGTCATGACGAGGGGCCGATTTCAGTGGACCCACGGCCCATGCACTCTCCGCTATTTCGTTGGCGTATCTTCTTGAGGAACACGAGCGCAATCCAGCACCGTCCCTACGGGACTCCGGGGTATCTGTGATTCAGCATCCACCACGCTGAAGCGCGGGGCTAACGAACAGTGCGCCTACGGCGCGGAAGCTGGAGAGCTACGGCGCGATAGCTGGAAAGCTATGGGGCGGAAGTTGAAGAGCTACGGCGCGATAGCTGGAAAGCTATGGGGCGGAAGCTGGAGAGCTACGGGACGGTGAGGGGCGCTGGCAGGCGCAATCGAGTACCGTCCCTACGGGACTCCGGGGTATCTGTGATTCTGCATCCACCACGCTGAAGCGCGGGGCTAACGAACAGTGCGCCTACGGCGCGGAAGCTGGAGAGCTGCGGCGCGATAGCTGGAAAGCTATGGGGCGGAAGTTGGAGAGCTACGGCGCGATAGTTGGAAAGCTATGGGGCGGAAGTTGAAGAGATACGGCGGGGAAGTGGAGAGCTACGGGACGGTGAGGGGCGCTGGCAGGCGCAATCGAGTACCGTCCCTACGGGACTCCGGGGTATCTGTGATTCTGCATCCCCCACGCTGAAGCGCGGGGCTAACGAGCGGTGCGCCTACGGCGCGAAAGCTGGAGAGCTACGGCGCGAAAGTTGGAGGGCTACAGGGCGGAAGCTGGAGGGTTGGGGGGTGTGACTTCGCCCTTTTTCGGCGCGGGGCGGGCCCAGCGGAACTGAGCGACAAGAGAAGCGAAGAAAGCGATAAGCAGGAGCAGCGCGCCGAGGATCACGAGAGGAATGCCGATCAGTACGACGCCTCCGGTGCTGGTGGTGTCAATCGCGAGCTTCGTCCCGGACAACGGATAGGCAAAACTGAGGCCCACGGAACCGTGGCACCAGGCAAAGATGAGCCATAAGCCTGTGACGAGAGAAACAAATGAGACAATCAGCCAACGATCGGCTCTCATAGCGCAATCTCCTTTCGATTTCGCAATCCTGTCATGATACTCCACGACCGTGAACTGCAACCCTTTTGCCCCTGAAGCGGGCCAAAGGATGAGGCAACAACCCTGCGGAAAGGCACGGCAAAGAGGATTATCCGGTGTTCGATACGAAAAGCAACCGCAGATCCTTCGACTTCGTCCGCCGCGGCGGACTCCGCTCAGGCTGACGAGCGAACTATTGCGTCTGTGCTATCCCACCCTAGCCGCAGAAAGCGCGGCTAGGATGGGGCACCCCATCTTTAGTTGTTAGCGGGCCACCTAGGGGACAGTAAAGGGACGGGGGCCGTCGGCGGGAAAGAGGCCGGTGGGAGCGGCGGCGGCAGAGGGCTGCTCGCGGAACATGAAGCGGACGAAGAATCCGACGGAGGCATAGGAGTAGTTGCGGGTATTGTTGGCGGCGAGGTAGGCTCCGGCGAACCAATGCGGGCCGATCTGGTAAGCCACCTGACTATGGAAATCGTAGTTGGCGCTGACGCTGGTGACGGCGGGCAGCATGGGATTGTTCTGGCTGGTTTCGAGCGGCTTGTCGCCAGCAAGGGGCCAGAGAGGCGTGGAGTCTTCCTGAAAGGCCTGCACGCCGAGCGCGCCGACGATGTTGTAGTGCCAGCGGGTCTCGTAGTGGCCGGCCCAACTGAAGGGGACATTGCCGAGGAAGTAGGCTTGCGGGCTGAAATAGCCGCCCATGCCGTGGGTGAAGGCGTTCTGGTTGTTGGCATAGTGCATGGCGAAGAAGTTGGCGCCTACGTTCAGGCTGCCGAACTCCGGCGATGCAAACACGCGCCAGTAAGCGCCGCCCGTGCCGTCGACGCGGCTGTTCTTCACAACATTGTGGCCCGTGAGGTACTGGCCGCCGGCGGCGAAGTAGAATCCGGACTCGGCGTCGCCGTGGGCAACCTGAACGAGGCCCTGATTGGAGATGACTCCGCCCCAGATCTGGCCGAGGGTGGTGAGCGTGTTTCCGGCGGGATCGCGGAGGCCGGCATACGAGAGCTGGGAATCTTTCTCGGAGTCGCGCACGAGGCTGAAGGTGACGGGGCCGTTGCCGGGCTGCCACTGGAAGCGGGCGGTGAAGGTGGAGACGAGGAAGTTGGCCGGAGTGTATCCGCCGGCGATGGTCAAATGCGGGAAGGCAAGCTGCAACTCTCCGCCCAGGCCGAAGGAGTTTTGCTGGGCGGGCGGCGTGAGCGTGCCCAGCGAGGGCGAAGTGCAGGGCGTTGGGTTTTGGGAAGCGGCATATGTGCCGATGGGCTCGGGAATGGTGACGAGACAGCTTGTGCCGGATTGAAATTCGAGGGCAGAGAGGTTGGCTGCGCCGGTGGCCTGGCCGGAATCGAGAAAGACAGGCCTGGCGATGGCGGTGATGCGCGCATGGTAGCCGATCGGGGCCGAGGCCTCGAATGGAGACTCGATGGCGGCCAACTGGCTGTAGCCCGGATCGCCGTTGCGATAGTTCACCAGCGATGTGCCGCCGATCCATCCGCTGTAACCGCTCTCGATGGCCTGGAGTTGCTGCTCAGCGAGCTCGCGCGGGCTGGGTGGATTGGCTTGGCGCTGGATGCGGATCCAGGGGCCGCGCAGAGGCGGCAGATTGCGCTGCTCAAGTTGCTGATCGGAGAGGCCGGTACCGGTGGTGGTTTCGGAGGGAGTTTGTTCCGTGGTGGTGGCCGGCTGTTGCGCCTGGGCCGGTGGAGTGGATGGAACGGCGGGTGTTGCGGCCTCGCCAAGTGGAGCGTTGCCCAAGGTCTGGACGGGCTGCTGGTTCGCCGGATGCTGGGCGGGTTTGCGGCGGCGCTTGTGCTTAGCAGCGGAGCTGGCGGGCGGCTTGGCCGGTGTGCAACCGGAGGGGCATGCAGGCGCAGCGGCGGGCGTGGTTGTGGGTGTGGGCGTGGCGGCGGGCGGCGGCTGTTGTTGCTGGGGCGCGGAGAATGCGCCGGAGGCCGCATCCTGCGCGGAGGGCGTGTATTGCGCCACGTTGTAGACGCCGGGGTTCTCCGTTTCTGCGGGGCCTGTGGAATCGATGTTTTCTTCCGAAGGCGGCAGATGCACTTTGCCTGTAAGCGGCGCAGGCGATGGTAGGGGCCCGGACGATGCGCCATTTGCCGCGGGCTGGATGAGCGCCTGCTGTGCCGTGCCTGGCTCAACAAAAACCGGCGCGTTGGGCGCGGTGTTGCGGCTGGCGCTGTGCGGAGCATAGGCGGGCGCGGTTCCCTGCTCCGCGGGCGCGTAATCGGGATTGGAGCCCTCGTTGGGAAGCGGCAGGGGATTCCTGGATGGCGCCGAGATCTGCGGCTGCCCGGTAGCCTCCGGCGGCAAGGTTTCAATCGGGGCCGGCGCGGGAGTTTGCGGCTTATACGAAGGCAGGGGCGCGATCTCTTCGGCCGACGGATGGGCATCGAGGCTGGGATCGAGCAGACGCCTGGTTTCACCGGGGCCGGGCTCGGAAGAGAGACCAGTGGCCACGTCGAACCCGCTCTCCTGGCTGTTCATCGCCGATCCGGGAGGCATCGCCGCCAGGGCAGCGCGCCAGAATTCTCCGGCGCGCACGTTGTTGCCGCGGGCCTGCTCAAAGCGAGCGGCAAGACCCAGAACGTTCGGATCGCTGGGGAAGCGGTTGAGCGCGACGCGGAGCCAGATCTCCGCCTGGGCCATATCTTTGGCGGCGAGGGCCGCACCGATGGCGCCCTGAAACTCGCCGGAGCCGGCGTTGCTCATGGGGATGGACTTGTAAAGGGCGAGAGCGTCCTGCGCACGGCCGATGCGCGCATAGGCGGCGGCGGCCGCAAAGCGCACGCTCAGGTTGTCGGGGAAGTCCTGTGAAGCGGCCTGGAGAATCTCGAGGCCGCGCGGCAAATTGCCGCTGTCCATGGCCTGGTTGGCGCGGCGGATGGCCCAGTCGGCCCAGAGCGCCTGAACCTGCTGGCGCTGGCCGTCGGTCAGGTCCTGGCGCGCGTCGAGGCGCGTGAGAACTGGATAGAGCGCGGCATCATTTTTGATGTTGTAGAGGAGCCAGGCATGCTGCACTTCGAGGCTTGCGGGCGCCTGGGCGCGGTGCAGCAGGTAGTAATTTTCGACGCGCTTGATGTAGTAGTTCGCATCCGGCGCGTCACCGACGGCAACGTAGAGGCTGGCAACGCCCTGCACCCACTCGATGTCCGCTTCGAGCAGGCGGCGCACAGGAATGGGAATCTTGTTGAGTTCCTCAAGCGCCTCGGCATTGCGGTTGGCGGCCATCAGCGAAAAAACCAGGCCCTTCCAGTTGTCAGAGGCGAGCGAGCGCGGAGGATTGAGGGTGATCCCGGCCTGGCCGGAGGGTTCGCTGGAGGCTTGTATCGCGGCGTGGCGGGCGATTCCGAAGCGCAACGCGCGGGGCTGTCCGCCAAAGGAGGGCCGGGCGATTGTCCATGAGACAAGGACAAGGTGCGCCGGACGCCTTGCGGGCCAGCCCCCAAGCGCTGCATGAGGAACCGGCGCCGGCAGCGGCAGATCGTGCGTATCGGGCGCCGCGTTGTCTGGAGATGGAGTTTGCGAGGCTGGCTGCATCTGCGGGAGCACGATGGGAGTACTGCCGCCGTATGGGTCAGGGCCATAGGCGGGCAAGGGCGGCAGCTTGGTGGTTTTGGCGAAGGGCTCGTTGCTTGGGTCGAGCAGGCGCTGTAAGTCGGCCGCAGTGACGGCGCGATGGGCCTTGAGATCCTGCTCGGGGTAGACAAGCTCATGGGCAAGCCGATCGACGGGCGAAGCGGCGGGCATGGCGGCGATGGAAGCGCGGTAATATTCGGCTGCTCGCTCGTTGTCGCCCCGGGCCTGCTCGTAGCGCGCGGCGAGAGAGAGAACGGCGGGATCGCGCGGAAAGCGCGCAAGGGCCTGGCGCAGCCACAGCTCGGCCTGGTTCTTGTCGTTGGCGGCAAGCGCCGCTCCAATGGCGCCTTCAAAGTCGCCCGCGGAGGCATCCTCCATGGGGACGGTTTTGTAGATCGCCAGCGCCTCCCTGGCGCGGCCCACGCGCGCATAGCCGCCGGCAACAGCCTTGCGTACGGTCAGGTTGTTGGGGAAGGCCTGCGATGCGGCGTCGAGAATGTCAACCGCGTGCTGGGCATAGCCGTTGTCCATGGCCGCAGCGGCGCGGCGCACGCTCCAGTTGGCCCAGATGTTCTGGACCATCTCGCGCTGCGGGATGGTGAGGTCCGTGCGGCCGCCGATGCGCATGAGCGCGGCATAAAGCTCACGGTCGTTGCCGATGGTGTAGAGCAGCCATGCGTTCTGGATGTCGACGTCCGGAGGCGGTTGGCGCTTGAGCCGGGCGTAGTACGCCTGCACGCGGTCCATGTAGCGGAGCGCGGTGTTGGCGTCGCCGGCGGCAGCGTAAAGGCTGGCCTCGGTTTGAACAAAATCAATATCGGCATCAAGCTGCTTGCGCACCGGCGTGGGAATCTGCGCGATCTCTTCAAGCGCCTGGGCGTTGCGGTTGGTGGCGGCGAGTGTGGAGATGAGGCCTTTCCAGGCGGTGGCGTTGTCTGGATGACTGGCGAGCACTTGCCGGTAGATGGTGTAGGCCTGATCGGTGTTGTTGCGCAGGAGGTAGATGCCGGCCAGTTGCAATTGCATAGAGACGCTGGGCTGACGGCCGGCAGCGAGCTCGAGTTTCTGCGCGCGCTCCAACATGCCCTGGGCTACGTCAAGTTGATTAGCCTGCCGATAGATCCCGCCCAGTTCGGAGAGAAAGGCGGCGTCGCCCAATGCCGTTTCATAAGTGGCCGGTGGCATCCTTTGCACGTCGCCGATGGCCAGCGCATCCTGGCCCAGCTCATGATGGGCGCTGACGAGTAAAGCGCGGCCGCCTGAGGAAAACGTTTGGCGTCCATCAGAATGCCGGCATATTGCATTTTGGTGTCGAGTTTGAGGGTGCTGCCGTTATCGGGAAAAGGCAGCGCCAGCGCCAAAGCAAGAACGCGCCCGGCATCGGCAGTACGGCCCTGAGCCTGGTAGATGGCGGCTAATGTACGCAGGTATTCCGGATCTTTGTCGAGCGACGCGCGGACGCTCGCCGGGAAGCGTTCTGCGACAGCAAGAGCCTTGTCGTTCTCATTGGCTCGCGCGTAGGCGAAGAACAAACCGCGCCAGCCGCCGAGCGAGCCGGGCTGCACGTGGAGGAGCTGCTGGTAGGCGTCGGCGGCGACAAGAAATTGCTGCTGCCTGATGTAGACGCCGGCGAGACCGTTCAGAGCTTCGGGACTGCGCGGATTCATGTCAAGCGCAGCGCGGTAGCTGGCCGCTGCCACGTCGAGCTGATTTTGGCCGAAGGCCTGCTCCGCCTCACCCATGGTCTTCCAGAAGCGCGAAGCCGCCAGCGCATCCTCGACGGTTTTTGCCTTGTATCCGTGCTGCTCAGCCCGTGTGAAGTAACCGATGGCGTCGCCGAAGTTCTGTTGCCGCATACGCAGGAAGCCCATGCCCGCCTCGACGCGTCCGTTGTTGGGCTCCTGCTGGAGCAGCGCGGTGAAGCGCTTGTCGGCTTCGTCGAGGCGGCGCGCGTTGAGCGCCGCAAAGGCTGCGCGCTCAGCGGGAGTGCGCGCAATGCCGGAGTTCATTTGCGCCAGCCTGGCTTCGTTCCCCTTGAGAAGCGTGGCGACTTCGGTGTCCTGGGGATGCGTTTTAAGATACTCGCGCAGCCCGGCAGCCGAAGCGGGATTAGCGGAGTCCCAAATGAGAGCATGGCGCAATGCGGCCTGGGCAGCCGGGTCCGTGGGATGCGCCTGGAGAATGCGAATGCCTTCGGCGCGGGTGCGCTGTTCATACGTGAGCATGGCGCCCAGAGCGATGGCATAGCGCGGATCGCCTGGATTGCGGTCTACCAGCGCGCGCATTCCGTCAATGGCCGCCTGCTTGCCATTCGCCGTGCCGTAAAGAGTCTGATAGTAGGCCAGAGCAATGTCGCCGTTGGGCGGTTGATCGCCGTAGAGTTGGCGATAGAGGCGCATGGCGTCGTCGTTGCGGCCTTGCCGCGCGAACTGGCCCGCCTGGCGAAGCTGCTCGCTTTCGGCGCTGGTGCTCGACATGGCCTGGATTTTTGCGATCTCGGGATCGTTGGGGCTGATTTTGCGCAAGCGATCGAGGGCCTGATTGGCCAGATCTACAGAGCCAATCAGTTTGTAATCCCTGGCCAGACCGGCGAGCGCTTCGGTGTTTTCAGGGGTTGAGAGCAGAATCTGCTGCCACAACTGGATGGCCATGTCGGGCCGTCCACGAGCCTCGAGGGCGCGGGCCTTTTCGACGAGACTGGCGCGGGCGGCATTGGCAGAGTTGGCGACGGAACTATTTTGAGCGCGAGCTATCGGGAGCGTCAGCAACAGGCAGCCCGCTACGATCCAACTCGCTTTCCAAGCCCCCCAGCCCACCCTCATTGGCGCATCCATTCTACGTTTAGCTCGCCCCTGGAGCCAAACCGGAATCTGGCGTCGAGAAATCCAGTAGCGAACAGGGCAAGACACTGATCGTAATACGCTTTGTCTTTACCATACAATCCCGATGTTGCATCCTTCTGTGCACTCAGGCGAATCATCTGCCGAGCGCTGGCTCTGGAGAGATCGGGAAAGGCGCGGAGGTAGGGCAGGACGGCCGCGGAGAAGCCAATTGGTCCCTCGTTTTGCACAGGGATTCCGTCCTGGCTGACTTTTTCGGGAGGGGCGCCGTGACCAACGAGCCAGACGCTCATGGCCGGGACGGCATTGAGGATTGCCCCGCGCATGGCATCGTCCGGGTTCGTCATGCCGGCCCAGAGGTACACGCGGATGGCGTCATAGCTGCCGACAGGGTCGCCGCCGCTACTGGCTGGGCCCGGCGAGGCGGGAGCGGCCGCCGGATAGAAGCCGTCTGCTGGAACGTACTCGACCCAATCCATCGCGTAGCCGTGTCGTGCACTCTGCTCGAGCAGCCTGGGGGTATTGCGAGCGATCTCGCGCCACGGACCGGAGGGATCGACGAATGCAAGGCGCTCGAAGAGAAACGGCGGCAGATAGCTGGGATTGAGAATCCACGTGTTGCCGTGTTGAAAGCCTGAGGGACCGGGAAGCAGCATAAGGCCGAATCCCGGCAGATTGGCGACTTCGTTTTTGGCGATCAGCGCCATCACGGCCTGGCCGAGGCGCGTGTCGGCGGGCGAGTTCCAAAGGCGGCCTGCCTCGACCAGCGTGTAGGCGATCCAGACATCGGCGTCGGAGGCCGAGTTGGCGTCGAGAACTTTCCATTGGCCGTCCTTGTTCTTTCCCCACAGCCACGCCGGAAGGTGAGTGGAAAGATCGCCATTGGCCAGATTCGTTTGCGTCCAGGCGAGAACACGATCGAATGTGGGGCGATCATTGGCGGCGAGAGCGAAGAACAGGGCATAGGCCTGGCCTTCAGAGGTGGTGTGCCGATCTCCGCTGGGGTCAGACACGTCGCCGCTTAGGACTCTACCGCTTCGCGGGTCGATAAAATGCGACGAATAGGACTGCCAAAGCTGCCAGGGGGCCTGCTTGCAGCCACAGGTGAACGAAAGAATGCAGAAAGCCGCGATCAGGAAAAATCGCTTCCCTGGCCTAGAGTTCGACGGGCTCATTGTACATATTCTCTACCCAGGGGGCTGCGTTGCGGAGATACTCCAGCAGTGGAGATGTCCGCTTTCAGGTTTCTGACCGCGTGGAGTTGAGATGGAAGCGGTTGCGGCCCGCGACCCACCCACTGGGTGGGTGCCCCGCTCGTGCCCTTATTACAAGACAGCCTTTTGCCAGACTGTTTCAGTACGCTGTAAGGCTGTGCTTTCACACAAGATAGATTTTTGAAACACGCCCTAATCTTCAAACAAAGTCAGGCGCGCTCTGGCCCTGGCCCGCAGCCACTGCCGGGTCCAGATGGCCAGCAGAAACGCGAGAACGACGACCACCACCGCAATCAGCCATGGATATTCGGCAGCCCACAGCCGCAACTGCGTCCACCATGGCAGCGCTCCCACATAATAGACCTCGGCGCCGACGCGGAAGGATTGAAATTGCGTTCCGTGGAGAACGGAAACGGAGCCGGAGATGTCGCTGGACTGCTGCACGTCGAGGAAGGTGCTGATGAAGGGCTCGAACGTGGTTCCATCCTTGAGGTGGATGGCGACGATGCTGCGGTTTCCGCCGATGTCGTAGGGAGACTCGATGCCCTCGATGACAGCATCGGGAGTGCCGCCGGCGGTCATGGCGCCGGACTCGGTGTGCTGGTTCGATCGCAGCTTCCACCATGCGTTGTGGAGGAGACGGACAAAGAAGCCTTGCGTATCCTGCACCTGGATCTGCCCGCTGCCGAGGGAGACGGGAAGATGGGTTCCGAGCTTGTCGAAGCCGGGTTGATCGTCACCAGCGCCGATGATGAGGAAGTCGGCGACTGCGCCGCTTTGCAGGGCGTCGGGGCCGGCGACGGTAACGCGGAGACCCGGAAATCCGGTCTGGCGGCCGAAGTGGCCCATCAAGGTGACGAAGGTCTCGATCTCCTGTTCGGTAGGCGTAGGCGGTAGCACCGCCGTGGTCTCGCTCAGGTCAGCGAGGCGCGTGAACGGAAAGCCGGCATTGGAGAAGATTTCGAGATTGGGCAGGGGCGTCCAGTGCGGATAGCCGCGCAGATCCAGGTAGGAGTCGCGCAGAATGGCGCCTTGCAGGTTGATGGGGGTCGTGTCGTAGCAGTTTTGTTTGCGGGCCAGCTGGAAGGTGAAATCGAACGACAGCGTGTTTGAGAACGGACGCAAGTTCACGACGGGGACGGGCACGTCGGTCTGCGTGGTTCGGGAAATCTCCTGCCCGGGAATGAGCGGAGTGGAATCGAGGAACGCGTCGTTGAGGCGCACTTGCAGGCTGGAGATGGGACCGATGGGAATGGAGTTGTAACGATAGTCGAGGTGCAGCCGGGTGTTGGGTCCGCCGGTATCGTAAAAGAGATCGGGCGGAATGCGGAAGTACACATTGAGCGGGGCCGTTCCATCGCCCTGCAACTGTTCGGCAGTGGCGTAATCCCACAAGGGAATGGTGTGGTCGGTGCGCGCCCAGCGCGGCGCGGCGTCGGGAGCCTGCTTGTTGGGGAGCTTCAGGTTCCCGATGGTGGTCAGAGCGCCGGTGAGCATGTCGCTGTGCAGCGCGATGGCTTGAGCCGCAACGACGGCGTCATCGGCGTTTGCGCCTGTCACGATCAGGAGCTTGCCGTAGGGATCGTTGGGGTTGGTGCGCATGGCTACGGTTGGCGAGCCGGCGGCAGGAAGATTCAAGCTCGCCGGGAGGCTCGCGGGGTTTTCAGCGATGACGATGGCGTTGCCCTGAGGAATAGCCCCGATGCGCACCGGAAAGCGTACGGGCCGGTTTTCCGAGATCATGCCGAAGTAGCCGGCGACGATGCCCGCAGCCTGGATCGCTTTGTAGGAGGGGGGCGCGGGAAAAACTACCGGAAGACTGACGGGTTGAATCACGGCCGGATCGACAAACGGCGTGGGCAGTTGCTTCAAATCGTCGGCGAGCGGCAGCAGGTCGCCTTGAATATCGAGATATGTGTTGCGGTGAACGCGGGCCCACAGCGCCGAATTCGCGGGATCCTCGCAGCTCATGGTGTAATGGCCGACGAACTCGATGGTCAGCGCATTGTTATGGACGAGCAGCTCGGGAGGGATATTGAATTCTGCCTCCTGGTCGCTGCCGTTGGAGCCGCCAAACTGTCCCGGAGCGGGTTGGATGGTGGCGAAGAGGGTTCCGTTCAGGATGAGCTTGAGCTGGCTCAGTTGCGGGATGAGTGCGGGAGAAAAGGCGTAGTACATATGAATCTTCGCGCTGCGCACGACGTGGGTAAGCGGCAGCGTGAAGTAGATATTGTGCATTCTGTCGATGCTGCGCAGTTCGATCTGCGGCGAGCCTGCATCGGCGAGGGTGAAGGTGTCACGATATTGGCCGGGTAAGACAGCGGGGTTGGCGGAGTTAGCGGAGTTAGCGGAGTTGAGAGGGGCGGCGGAAGGACGCGGCGATTGTCCGAGCGCCCTGGAACCTCCGCACACGAGCGACGCGGCCAGCAGCAGAATCACCCCCGGCTGGACGATGGAAAGCGAATTGGATTGGCGGGCGGCTCTGCTTTCGCTGCCAAACAGGCTGAGGACGGTGGCCTTGAGGCCGCGCATAGAGATCCGGAAGATGCGGGCCAGACTGCGCAGCACGTTATCGGTGTCGCGCGCCTCGCCCCAGCCCAGCCAGGAGTCGGCGCGGGAATACAGCGCAACAGTGAGAACTTCCTGTTCGGCAAGCGACAAGTTTTCAAAACGAACGCGCAACACCGATCCCTCCAAGGAAACGACGGCAGCGCGCAGATCGGCGGCCGCCGGCGGAAACGGAAAAGCCAGACTCACCTGCGCTTCCGGGGCAAGATCGAGAGCCTCGCTGAGACGGATGCCGGCGCCGCCGTTGGACAAGTCAACGGTCTCACCGGCGATCGACCGTCCATCCGGCAGCTTGACGGCGAGCGGAGTAACGACGTTGATGCGAACCGTGGCGCGAAGCTGCTTTAACTCCCGCGCCACCGCCGTGCAGACGCCGAGAATCACCACATTGAAGCAGCACCACATCACATTCATCAGCACCGTGCCCCGGCGCGTAGTGTCCCAGATGAAGAAGCGCGGAATAGCGACGATAAGGCCGGCGATGTTGAAGATGAGCATGACCAGGAACGGCTGGGCGATGCGCGAGTCAAAAAACGTGCGCTTGACCACGCCGCCTTTGGAGGTGACGTTGAACTTGCCCAGCCGGGGACTGATGAGCGCCATCATGGTGGGCAGCAGAATGTAGGGCGAGAGCACGGTTTCGTAGATCTCGTTCCAGAAGGAATACCGGTGTTCGCCCTGAATGCGCGAGTTGGTGACGTTGGAGAGCGTGAGGTGGGGAAGCGCGTAGGCGAGGATGGCGGCCCAGTAGCCGGGAATGTTGGTGTGATTAAAGAGCAGATAGATCAGCGGCGCAGTGAGAAAGATGAGGCGCGGCACGGCATACAGAAAATGCCCCACGGCGTTGAAGTAGCAAAGTCTTTGAGGAAAGGTGAGCCCGCGGGCGAAGAGCGGGTTTTCCATGCGCAGAACCTGGATCATCCCGCGCGCCCAGCGGATGCGCTGCCCGACGTGCGCCGAGAGCCGCGCCGTAGCGAGTCCGGCAGCCTGGGGAATGTTGATGTAGGCCGTATTCCAGCCGGCCATCTGCATACGCAGAGAGGTGTGAGCATCTTCGGTCACGGTTTCCACCGCGATGCCGCCGATCTCGTCCAGCGCCTTGCGCCGCAGGATCGCGCAGGAGCCGCAGAAGAAAGAGGAATTCCAGAAGTCGTTGCCGTCCTGGACGATCCCGTAGAACAACTCGCCCTCGTTGGGAATCAAGTGGAACTGCCCCAGATTGCGTTCAAACGGATCGGGCGAGTAGAAGTGGTGGGGCGTTTGCAGCACCGCCAGCCTGGAATCGCGCAGGAACCAGCCCACGGTCATCTGCAGGAAGCTGCGCGTGGGAACGTGATCGCAATCAAAGACGGCGACCAACGGAGAAGACATGCTTTTGAGCGCGGCGTTGATGTTGCCGGCCTTGGCATATTTATTGTCGGGCCGGGACTTGTAGCCGATGCCGGCTTCGAAAGCAAACCGCTCGAACTCCTTGCGCCGGCCGTCGTCGAGGATGTAGACGTGCAGTTTGTCAGCAGGCCAATCCATATTGAGCGCGCCCAGAGCGGTGTAACGCACCACTTCGAGCGGCTCGTTGTAGGTGGGGATGAGGACGTCAATATCCGGCCAATCGTCGGGATTCTCAGGCAGCGCCACCGGAGCGCGGCGCAAGGGCCAGATGGTTTGAAAGTAGCCCAGGAAGAGAATGACGAACGCGTAGGCCTCGGCAAGCAGCAGGCACAGGATGAAGAAGGCGTCCAAAGCTCCCCAGTGATTGGCCGGATCCTGGAAGAAGCGAACGACCTGCGCGACGCGCCAATATCCGTACCGCAAGGTGCAGAACATCGACAGCATCATGAGGGTGAGCGTGACCAGATAGGAATCGGAGCTGCGCGCCATAGACAGAGCCAGCAAAAGGCTCAGCAGACCCAGAACCGCCTGTTGCGGCCAGGTGAGGGGCACAACGGCCAGAAAGCAGAGAATGGCTCCGGCCGCAAGCAAAAAGAACAGGCGGAAAATTCTGGTGAAGAGATTCTCCCCTGCCCCGATATTCTGCCAGAGACCCGTTGCCGTCATCGCTCACTCCAGCGCACGCCGCGGAAACTGGTGGTGGCGGCCGCGGAGAGGCTCTTCACCCATCCCGCCAGACTGGCAAAGTCCTCGGCCACGGGAGAGTTGGGAGCATAATCCATCACCGTCATGCCTTCAGCCAGAGCCTCGCTGACGGCCGGAGCGCGACGCAGCACAAAGGGAAGCAGACGATCGCCCAACTGCTCGCGCAGCACCTCTCTCACGTCCAGATGCAGCGGGAGCGAGGAATCGAATTGGTTGAGCAGGTAATGGGGAAGCGAAGGTTTGGCCAGCGTACTACTGTTGTGGTCGAAGAAAGCGTCAATGGAGCTGACGCTGACCACGGAGTTCATATCGGGAACCAAGGGAACTAGGATTTGCGGCGAGAGGCGCATAATGCGCCGCGTTGTGGCGCCGGAGGCCGTGGCCAGATCGATGATGACGCGGCCCACTCCGCGAGCATATTTGGAAATTTCTGCCGTGAGCGCCTCCTGCGCAGCCGTCTCCGGGCCAAAGCTTTCCGGATCGAGCGTGATGATCTGGATGGGGGCATCGCCGCTGGCGGCCGGGGGACTGAAGGTGCGTAACAACCCGGGGCGCTGATCGCTAGCGCCAAAATAAAACGGCAACAGCCCGTAGGCCGCGGTATCCACCAGCAAAACGCGCTCTCCGCGAGCGGAAAGGGCCCGGCCAAGCGTAGCGACGAGGCTGGTCTTGCCCACCCCGCCGGCGAGCGAAAAGACCGCCAACGCCGGGGGGCGCGCGGCGACCGGAGCCGGCGCGGCCTGTGCGGGCGGCAGGCTGCCCTCGAGGACGCCGCGAAGCGCAAACCAGCGCGTGGCGAGGCGCTCGCGCGATCCCTGCAGCGTATCTTCGGGCACGGGCGGGAGACCGGGCTGGCCAACCGCTTCACCGCGCTCCGGCATAAGCCATGCCGGACGGCCTGCGCTCTCGCCGGCGTTGGCATCGGACCAGGGATGACGGGGCGGCGCGGCGCCTTCTTCGCGCAGGGGCGCATGAGGCGCCGCACCCGGCGCCGGCCGGTACGACGGCGGCACAGCTAAATTGCGTAAAGCGGAGGCGAGGTCTTCGCGGCCGGGATGTTCCGGATGCGGCCGTTCCCCCGGCGCACCGGGCGCCGCGGTAAATTGAGCAGGGCGCGGCGGTTGGCCGGCGAGCGGTTGCTCTGCCGGCTGTGCCGGGAGCTCGGCTTTGCGCGTGTCGCCGTTGCCGCTCTTTGACTCGGCGCTCTGCTGCGTCCGCTGTCGTTCCGTTTCCATAGCTTGCTCAACGCGTTGCCGGGACTTCTCTCGGGTTTGCGCCCGCGATGCGGAAAAGTCGCGGTACTTCGCGCCGTGCAAATTCGCCCAGGAGTATAACGACGCCACATCTTCCGGAGTATCGTTCTGGTCGAACTGCCCTGTCCGCTCCGTCATGATCGATCCCAGCAACTTCCGCCGTCACGCGATTTCCCGCATCTCGGAGCCCTGACGCGGCTGTTGCAATGTAGAACACGGGAACGCGTGCCCCATGAGGCGGATGACACTTATCCTTCCCGGTAATCGTAGTGGCGCAGTAGTGCCTTGAACAATAACACTTGCAAGGTCACCGAGCTAACACTTTTCCGTCATCTAAAAGGCGTGAAATGCCTCATTTTCTGCGTGATGCGGGCATCCATTCCCCATGAGTAATCTGTTTTCCTGCGGCCCACGAGTACCATAGTACCAGCAGTTCAAATTACCGCGCCGGGAGAGATGGCGGCGGTAGTCCGGCGCTCGAGTCACTGTCGTGAATCGAGGCGTCCTGAAGAAGCATGAATCGTGGTTGAACTCTCCGGTTTCGCATTTCACTGACGCTGAAACATCGACACTCGCTCTGTGGTAGCTTTGAAGGAGCGGCCTTAAACGAGCTCGTAGCTCAGTTGGTAGAGCAACGCCCTTTTAAGGCGTGGGTCCTGGGTTCGATTCCCAGCGAGCTCACCACCCCTGGCCGTTGTATCCCTGTCTCATGTAGTTTTCCGTGGAACGCCTCTGCGGTTGCAGCTCTTGTTTTGCGCACGCGATGGAGGGCCGGGGCTATGACGCGCGCGATCCGGCCCATCCCATGGAGCGCAAGAATCCGGTTTGGATCCCGGAAGACGGCCGTTCTACGATGGGACCTGCGGCCAAAAGCCGCTCGGCGCAAAGGACGGATGAGAATGGTGTCGGCAACGGAAATCGCCGCTCTACAGGATCGACTGACGCACGCGTGGCATATGACGCCGGACGCACAAGACAGTGCTGCAATGCCCGGCCATCCGCGCGCGACGGGCGGCGCAAAGGACTCCGGGGACGAATGGCTGAAGTTAGTGACGCGCCAGCACCGCGCCAACTTCGACCTGTGGCACATCGAGGACGAGGCGCGCGCGCCAGGCGCGACCGATGCGGAGCTGGCCGCGGTGAAGCGCCGCGTGGACCAGACCAATCAGTTGCGCAACGATCTGGTCGAGGAATTGGATCGGACACTGCTGGGCTGGATGGAATCTCGCGGGTTACCCAATCCCGCAGCCCCGCTCCACTCCGAGCCGCCGGGCATGATGATCGACCGTCTTTCAATCCTGGCATTGAAGATTTACCACACTCGCGAAGAAGCGCAGCGGGCGGATGCGCCGCCAGACCACGCAGCACGTAATCGCGAGCGCCTTGCCATCCTGGAGGAGCAGCGCGGCGATCTCGCCCGCTGTCTTGACGGGCTATGGCAGGAGACCCTGCACGGAACAAAGCGCTTCAAGCTGTACCGGCAGTTGAAGATGTACAACGATCCCGCGTTGAACCCGGCAATCTACGGCAAATCCCCGGCTCCAAGCGCCCGGTAACCGTCCGCTTCGAGCACCCCATTGACGGAACGCGGGGTTCTGCGTATAAACATGGCCTAAGTAGAGTTCCCCGGCAAAGTTGCCCGCTGCCATGCATCCGGCGCAAGGGGGAAAGGAATGTACCCTTCCGGTAACACCATGACGCAAGAAGCTCGAACCGCGGCGTCCAGCCGCAAAAAACCTTCGCTGACAGCGGTCAAATCCGGCAGCGCCGCCCGTTCCGGCACGGAACCTGTGTTCCAGCACTATCAAAGCGCCGTACAACTGCTGCAGCAAGGCAAGTATGAAAAGGCGCTGAGCATTCTGGAGAAGTTGCTTCCCGAAGCTCCCGCTGAGATCCAGGACCGCTGCCGGATGTACATAAGCGCCTGCCGCCGGCAACTGGAGAAGGCCGGCCTCTCGTTCCTGACGCCCGAGGAACACTATGACTACGCGATCTCGCAGCTGAATACCGGCTATTACGAGGAAGCGCGCGAGCAATTCAACGGTATTTTGAACGCCCATCCCGATGCCGACTATGCGTTTTATGGGCTGGCGGTGCTGGGTGCAATTACCGGCAACATCCAGGACTGCCTTTACAACCTGGCGCGGGCCATCGAACTGAATCCCAAGAACCGTCTGCAGGCGCGCGCCGACAACGACTTCCAGAACATGGTGGACGACCCGCGCTTTACCGAGTTGCTTTATCCCGAGGTTCCATAGGGCCTGCTTTGAACTCTGCGATCGAAAAGGGCGAAGCCGAAGGCGCGCCCAAACGCGAGCACGCCGCCGCGTCTCAAGTCTGCCCGGTGCGCGTTGTCGCCATCGGCGGCGGCACGGGCCTCTCCACACTGCTGCGCGGGTTACGCCGCTATGTCCCTGCGCCGGGCCAAAGCCCTGATGCAACCAATACCATTGCCGACCTGGCCGCCGTGGTCACGGTTACCGACGACGGCGGCTCGTCGGGGCGGCTGAGGCAGGACTTCAACATGCTGCCGCCCGGCGATCTGCGCAACTGCATGGTTGCGCTCAGCGAAGAAGAAGATCTGCTGGCGCGCCTGTTCACGCATCGTTTTCGTGGCGGCAATGGGCTGAAAGGCCACAACTTCGGCAACCTGTTTGTGGCCGCTCTCACCGAGATCACAGGGGATTTTGCGCAAGCCGTGCAGTTGGCTTCAAAGATTCTGGCTACGCGCGGGCGCATTTATCCGGCCACGACGGCCAACGCCACGCTGGTGGCCAACATGGACGACGGCTCTGTGGTGCGCGGCGAGACGAACATCACCGCGAGCCGAAGACGCATCGTGGAGCTGACCTTGGACCCGCCCTATCCGGCGCCGCTGCCGGAGACGCTGGAGGCCATTGAACGCGCGGACCTGATCACGGTGGGACCGGGCTCGCTGTACACGTCTCTGATCACCAACCTCCTGGTCGCCGGCATCCCTTCCGCGCTGGGCGCAGCGCGCGGCTTGCGCGTCTACATATGCAATTTGATGACACAAGCGAACGAGAGCCTCGGGCTCACCGCCTCCGAACACATCCAGCGCATTTACGAGCACACCCGGACGCACATCTTCGACTACGCGATCGTAAACACGGGGCAGTTTTCAGCCGAGACGCTGGCGCGGTATGCCGCGGAGGGCGCGGCGCCGATCGTGCCCGATATCGAGCGCATCGAAGCCCTGGGCGTGCGCTGCATCGCGGGAGACTTTGCCAGCGAGGATAATGTTGTGCGCCACACGGCCAGCCGCGTAGCCGACACCGTACTGGAGTTGGCGCAGACCCGCGCCCGATCGTTACAAAATCCTCGGTAAAAAACTCTTTTCAGACGTAGACGGCTCGGGATAGAGTCGAAGAGCGCGCTTCCCTCACCTGCGCGACGAGGAGGATGTATGAACAAGACCCGAGTTTGGGCGATTGTGGTATCTTGCATGTTCGCCTTTGGCAGCTGCGCGTGGAGCCAAGGCATGAAGGCCGGCCTTTGGGAAACGACGTCGACCATGACCTGGCAGCAGTCGCCTTTCCAGGAAATGAATTTACCGCCGGCTGCGACTCAGGCCTTGGGCGGGGGCACGCATAGTGTGCAGGTTTGCGTGACGCAGGAGCAGATCGACAAATTCGGCCGCCAACCTCACTTGCAGCGGACAGATGAACGGCTCCGGGACCGTGACCGCCAGCTGGGCCGACAGCTCTCATTCCACCGGCAAAGTCCATTTCGCAGGCACGATGCAGATGGGGCCGAACTCCGCGCCGGTTGAGTGGATCACCGAGTGGTCCTCCGTGTACAAGAGCGCGGATTGCGGGAGCGTGAAGCCAGCGCCGATGCCGGCGAGCCAGTGAGACTCTTTCAGAGTTTGGCAAGCGGGAGCGTCTTTATCCTTCCACAGTGCGCTTGAGCTGGCCGCAGGCGGCGAAGATGTCGCGGCCGCGCGGCTGGCGGATGTAGGCGGGAATGCCGTCGGCGATCAGCGTGCTCTGGAAGGCGGCGACCGCGGCAGGCTCGGGCATGCTGTATGCGATTCCGGGGCCGGGATTCCAGGCGATCAGGTTCACTTTTGCGGGCAGGCCGGCGCGGCGCACGAGGCGGGCAACCTCGCGAGCATGCTCGGGGCGGTCGGTGACGCCGCCAAGCAGAACATATTCGAAGGTGATGCGTTCGCGAGGGCGCAGAGGAACGCGGCGGACGGCTTCGATGACCGCTGCGATGGGCCATTTGCGGTCGATGGGCATGATTTCTGTACGGAGCGCGTCGTTGGGTGCGTTGAGGCTGATGGCCAGCTTGGGACGAACGCCGGGCGGCTCCGAGGCAAAGCGCTCGATGCCGGGAACGATGCCGGAGGTTGAAACCGTCATACGCTGGGGGCTCAGACCGACTTCGTTTACGAGCAGGCGCGCTGCGGCCATGAAGTTGTCATAGTTCAGGAACGGCTCGCCCATGCCCATGAAGACCAGGTTCACGCGATCGCGTCCAACGCGAACCGCGTGGCGATCGAGCACCGCGACCACCTGGCCCGTGATTTCGCCGGCAGTCAGGTTGCCCGCCGCGGCGGGCAGTCCGAGTTTGGCGGTGAGGCAGAATTGGCAGTTGACGGCGCAGCCGACCTGGCTTGAAACGCAGACGGTGGCGCGGTTCCAGGCTTTCTCATCGGCTTCGCTCCCGTCGCCAACCTCGCCGCCGTCACCCTCGGGCATCCAGACAGTCTCGACCATGGTGGGGTCGCCGGGGCGGCACTGCACAAGATAGCGCTCGGTGCCATCGACGGATCGATAGGCCTGGGCAATCGCCGGACGGCCGATCCGCCAGCCCTGGGCAGCCAGCTTTTCGCGCAGAGCCTTGGGCAAAGTCGTAATTTCAGAAAGTTCTGTAATCCGTTGATGATAAATAGCTTCAGCGAACTGCTTTCCGCGCCATGGCGGTTCTCCCTCCTGCTGTAGCATCGCTGATAGAGCCTCTGCATCTAAACCAAACAGAGGCTCCCGGCTTCCCCACGGATCTCCGGGCGAGTCTAAAACTCCGAATTGGTTGGAAGACACAGTCACGGCGATGCACGGCTTAGGAGTATCTTAGCTGTTGATGCACTTCAGGCCGTAGCAACGTAAAGAATTCTTCCCGATACGCGGTGCGAACGCAGCGACGCCAATCAACCGCGGTTGTCCTACAATCGAAGTTCGACAGGATGGCTATGAATGCTGAGCGAAATCTTCGCCGCACCGTATTGCCGAATGGGCTGATCGTCCTGACCGAGCGCATGGACTATTTGCGTTCGGTGGCCATGGGGGTGTGGATCAAATCGGGCTCGCGCTGCGAGGCGGCGGAGATGAACGGCATCTCGCACTTTGTGGAGCACATGCTCTTCAAGGGCACGCGTTCGCGGTCCGCGCAAAGAATCGCCCGCGAAATGGACTCCATCGGCGGGAACCTGGACGCGTTCACAAGCAAGGAAACCATCTGCTTCAACGTGAAATCGCTGTCGGACCATGTGCCCATCGCACTGGACGTACTGACCGACATGGTGCTGAACCCCATATTTGCGCTTCCCGACATCGAGCGCGAGCGCGGCGTGATTCTGGAGGAGATCAAGATCGACGAGGACAATCCGGACGTGCTGGTGCACGAACTGTTCACGCAGAGCTTCTGGAAGGGGCATCCGCTGGGCAAGCCGATCCTGGGCACAACGGAGACGGTGGGCCGGTTGAGCCAACAACATCTCTTTGCGTACCATAACGACCGGTTTCACGGCGGAAACATCGTGTTCTCCGCGGTCGGCAATCTGGATCACGACCGATTCACGGAGGCGGTGGCAGCGAAGTTTTCCGCCCTCGAAGGCGGCGAGGCGCTGCGCGAGATTTCGGCCCCGGAGCCCAGCGCGCGCATTATTCTGCGCAACAAGAAGGCACTGGAGCAGGTGCAGATTTGTCTGGGCGTGCCGGCGCCGCCGATCACGGATGAGAATCGCTACGCGACGTCGATTCTGAACACCATCCTGGGCGGCGGCATGAGTTCCCGGCTGTTTCAGACCATTCGCGAGGAACGCGGCCTGGCCTACTCCGTCTACTCCGACCTCAGCCCTTATCGCGACACGGGCAATCTCTGCGTCTTCGCGGGCACGTCGGCGGGAAAATCGCTGCAGGTGGTGGACCTGATTCTGGCCGAGTTCCGCAACCTGAAGGAGGCACCCATCGGCGCCGAAGAATTGACCCGCGCCAAAGACCAACTCAAGGGCAACATCCTGTTGGGCCTGGAGAGCTCGAACTCGCGCATGGCCAACCTGGCGCGGCAGGAAATGTACTTCCACCAGTTCTTTACAGCCGATGAGGTCGTCGCCCGCATTGACGCAGTGGATGCCGCGCAGGTGCAGAGGATGGCGCAGCGGCTCTTTGAGCCGGAGAGCATCGCCGTGACCCTGCTGGGGCGGCTGGACGGCGTCAAGCTGAGCCGGGCAAGGCTGGCGTGCTGAAGGCAGGGAGTAGGGAGTAGCCAGTAGGGAGTAGAAAAAAACGCTGCCGCTGAGGTAGCCGCAAACCTTTTGCCGGCGCAAATAGGCGCTGGACCGGCTGAGCTTCAGACTTACGTTGCAAATGCTTTTGCGACGCGAACATCACAGCTGTCTATTCCCTACACCCTACTGGCTATTCCCTGCTTTACGAGCGCTCGATTTCCCTTTCGCGTCTTTCCGTTGTAGGATTTTGACGGATGGGCCGGTCGACGCCGGCCTGCTTCACGAGGCTTAGGGAACCCCAATGAATCGAAGGTATTCGCTCTCCTGCCGCAATCGCGCGCGCTGTTCTGCCTTGCCCAACGGCTTTACTCTCATGGAATTGCTGATCGTCATCGCCATCATTCTTATCCTGATGCTGATGGCCATCCCGACCATCGGCGTGATGAAGATCCACGCCAACGAGGTATCGGCGATCAACTCCGTACAGGCCATCATCAAGGCGGAGATTCAGTACGAGACCTCCTATCCGGCCAACGGTTACGCTTGCACGCTATCCGCCCTTGGCGGCGACCCCAGCTCCGGTAGTCCTCCGACGCCGACCTCCGCGGAGCTGATTCAGGCCGATCTTGCCTCCGGCTACAAGTCGGGCTACATCTTCAGCCTCACCAACTGCTCCAAAGTCACCATCAACGGAACGGATCGCATTACCGGATTTGAGGTCACCGCTGTTCCGGAGGCTGTTGGAAAGACGGGGAATCGCGGCTTCTGCAGCGACCAGAACGGCGGCTCTCCCAAATACGATGCTGCCGGCGGCACCAACTGCACGCAGCTGTTGCAATGACATCGGAAACTCGCAGGCGCGTCTGGGGCGGTGTTACGGCTGGCACCGCCCTGGCTCTGCTTTGGTCTGGCGCTTGCGCGCCACTAGCCTTTGGGCAGGCGATCTCGCCGCCTACGGCGCACGAGCTCGCCATACGTGTCGACCGGCATTACGATCAACTGCATTCGCTGAAGGCCAGGTTCGCCGAGAGTTATTCGGGGCTCGGCATGACACGGACCGAAAGCGGTACGCTCTTTTTGAGCAAGCCCGGCCACATGCTGTGGCAGTACAGTTCGCCGCCCGGGAAAATCTTCCTGCTCGACGGCAAATACGCGTGGTTTTACACCAAGGGCGACGCGCAGGTGCAGCGCATTCCAGCAAAAGAGCTGGACGATTTGCGCTCGCCGCTGCGCTTTCTGCTGGGCCACACCGAGCTGGAAAAGGAGCTGACCGGGCTGAAGCTCGCAGACGCTCACAACGGCCTTTTCACGCTCACCGGACAGCCCAAGGGCCAGGAAAAGCGCGTGACGCGGTTGACGCTGACCGTAACGGCCGCGGGGACAATTACGGCAATTGAAGTTGAAGAGGCCGACGGGGCCATCACCCGGTTCACGTTTACGGGCGGGCAGCCCGACGCGGAAATTCCAGCGGACACCTTCCATTTCACCCCGCCGGCGGGCGTGCCCGTGGTGGATGCCATGCCGCCGGTGTAGCCATATACCAGTAACCCGCGGCATTCTCTCGCTCGTTCGCCTCAAACTGCAACCCATCAGCGATTGTCACGGCTCGTTGTGATTCGGCGCACTGACACGATCCCCCACAGGACTATTCTTCGGCTGTCGCAAACAGGGCCCTGTTTTGTCCTGCAGGTTGATTCGGTAAAGGAGTGTTCAGATGCGTAACGCTACGCTTGGTAGAGTCGTTCGGGTTTGCCGCGCCAAAAGCGCATTCCACATCTTCGCAACAATCCTTCTCGCCTGCTTCGCGCTATTGCTCTTTGGCAGCTTGGCGCGGGCAGCGGCTCAGGATGCCAAGCCGGCGCCCCCGCCGACCGCGCCCTCGGCAGGCAAGGCTCTCGTCTACATCTACCGCGTGGGGAGGATTACCGGTTCCGCCTCCCATGACCACCTCTACGTCAATGGCGTTTATCTGGCCTACCTGAAAAACAGCGAATACGCGGGTATGGAGGTGAATCCAGGCACAGTGGTCGTGACCGGATTGCCGGAGATGTACACAGTCGACATTTTCACGGCAGCTGGCTCTGCGGTCAACGACGCCACAAGGAAGGAAAACGAGAGGATTCGGTTCGAGGCGGAAGCGGGTAAAACCTACTATCTGAAATGGACGTCGTCGACGATGGCCACGGGCATCAAAGTCACGGAGATGGACCCCGCGGTTGGAGCCAAGGAGATGAGCAAGCTGCATCTCTCCAAACCTGTGGAGCAACCCGCCGCCAAGACGAATGAACCGGCGAAATGAGTTCTCGCGCGTTCTCTCGACAGGTGGGTTGAACTACGGAAAAACCGCGGCAAGACCCACGCCGTTATTTGCCCGACTTGGCGGGGGCGCTGACCGGCGCCGTGTGGAAGCCTTCCAGAACCGAGTGCGAGCCCGTGGAGCGCACAAAGAGAACCACAAGACTGATCGACGTGCACATGAAGATAATTGCCGACCAGGTGGTGAGCCGGGTGAGCACATTGGCCGCGGCGCGGGGACCGAATGCGGTCTGCGAACCCTGGCCGCCGAAGGCGCCGGCTAGATCGGCCGAACGGCCCTGCTGAATGAGCACAACGCCGATCAGGAAAAAGCACACGATCACGTGGACGATAATCACGAAATAGAAGAGAATCTGCATTTCTTCAACTGCTTTCCAAGCGGATCCCGAAGGCGGCGCGAAAGCGCCATCGGCCCGCACGAGAAGATGTTTGGTGCGGAAGGCGGGACTTGAACCCGCATGCCTTGTGGGCGCCACCCCCTCAAGATGGTGTGTCTGCCAATTTCACCACTTCCGCACGGTTCCTACAACCGCAAGTATACCAAATGCTGAAGTTCCATGGACCATGCGGCACGACGGTCAGGATTGGAGCTTCGAGCCCAACAAACGCTCCATCCACCGCGCGAGGGCCTGCTGATCGGGCGAACCGGCGGACTGGGCGGCATGGACATTGCGGCGCTCTTCGGGCGCGCGGTTCTGGCTCAGTTTGAACTTGCCTTCGATGCGCGTGATGGGAATGCGAAAGCCCATGATGCCCGCGAGCATGGTGCGGCGAAAACCCTCGGGCAGTCCGCGCCAATGCTCCAGATAGGCAGGTTCATGAATGGCGATGAGATCGGCGAGGAGGGCCTCTTTGCCGGGATCGTCGTCAATGAGCGAGAGCGTGCCGGTTGCGTGAATGGCGATGTAGTTCCATGTGGGCACGGAGAGATGCTCCGTGTAAAGGGCCGGGGAAACGTAACTGTGCGGCCCCGCGAAGACGACGAGAGTTTCACGGCCGGCGAGCGCCTGCCAATGAGGATTTGCCTTGGCGAAATGGCCTACAAGAAGGCCATGCTCGCCCTCATCTTTGACGACCAGCGGAAGGTGGGTTGCCGCGGCGCTCGCGCCCGAAGGCTCGCCCGCAGCCGGACCGAAGAGCGTTGCGAACGAATAAGCCCGCATAGCTTCAAGAAGGATGCCACGGTCGTGAACTTGATTGAATTTGGGTGAGTACATACCTGGTGAATCGGCCTCCGTTTTGAACGCGCTCCCAAATTCAGGATAGCAATTGCCGGCTGTGCGTACCGGCGGCCTTCGCCGGAGCCCGGTTATTGCGCATTGGCATCGACTCATCGCAAGCCTATGCGCGCTATTGCATTGTCCGCCCTGCTTTGCGCAGTTATTCCGGCCCGCGTCATATACTGAGCTAGCGCAAAGTACCCTACCGGAGACCATCCAATGAACTCATCTTGCCGGCGGTTCGCCATGCTATTTGCTGCGGCCATTCTGGTCATCGCTCTTTCGATCCGCGCCCAGGACGATAAGACGGCCGCAAAGCCTGCGGCCCCGGAGACCGCCGCCAAGCCCGCCGAACCGGCTCCGCCTGCCGATTCCACGACGCAAGGCTCCGTTGACGTTGGCGGGCAGCACATCGCGTACACGGCCATCGCCGGGACCATCACGGTGGGCTCAACCGATGAGCAGGATGCGCAGCTTGGAGCGGACGGAAAACCGCAGCCGGGGAGCCAGCTTGCGCTCAACGCGCCCAAGGATGCGAAGGATTCAACTCCCGTGGCAAGAATGTTCTACGTTGCGTACTTCAAGAAGGACGCGAAGTCCGAGGAGCGTCCGATTACGTTCTTTTATAACGGCGGACCGGGCAGCTCGACGGTGTGGCTGCACATGGGATCGCTGGGGCCGAAGCATGTGATAACGGCAGGCGACACGCACCTTCCGGCAGCGCCGTACACGATGGTCGATAATCCCAATTGCCTGCTCGACGTAAGCGATCTGGTGTTCGTGGACGCGCCGGGCACGGGCTTCGGACAACTGATGGGAAAGGATGCCGAGAAAGCCTTCTGGGGCGTGGATGGCGACGCGAACGCGTATGCGCGCTTCATCGCGCGGTTCATTTCGAAGTATGGCCGCTGGAACTCGCCTAAGTTCATTTTTGGCGAAAGCTACGGAACCACGCGGTCGGCGGTTCTGGCCGATTTGCTGGAGAACAAACTGAACATCGATTTGAACGGTGTGGTCTTGCTGTCGCAGATCTTCAACTTCACCACCGACATCGACGATCCGCTGCACAATCCGGGCGTGGACCTGCCCTACGAACTGGCGCTGCCCACGTTTGCCGCCACGGCGTGGTACCACAAGAAGCTGCCCAAGCAGCCGGCCGCACTGGAACCGCTGCTGAAAGACGTGGAGGACTTTGCGATGGGCGGCTACGCCCATGCACTGGCGCAGGGAACCGATGTGAGCGCCCAAGAGAAGCAACAGACTGCGGAGAAACTGCACGAGTACACCGGCTTGCCCGTCGAATACCTTCTCAAGGCCAACCTGCGCGTCAGCGGGCCGGAGTTCGCAAAGTCGCTGCAGGATGCGGAGGACTTGACGACAGGGCGCCTGGATACGCGATTCTCCGGGCCAAACCTCGATCCGCTGAGCGAGAATGCCGAGTACGATCCGCAGGAGACGGCAATTTCGTCAGCATACGTCGCGCTCTTCAACCAGTATGTGCGGCAGGGCCTGAAGTACGGCGAAGGGCAGACCTACCAGCCGGAGCTGGAGGCAGTGGAACATCAATGGAATTGGGTCCACCACGGCGACCCCATGGGCGTGAACGTGAGCACGGACCTGGCGGAGGCGATGAAGACCAATCCGCGGTTGAATATCCTGGTGAATGGCGGCTACTACGACCTGGCTACGCCGTTCTTCGCCGCGCAGTACGAGGACAAGCACCTGCCCATTCCGCAGTCGCTGGCCAAGAACATTCAATACGCGTGGTACGAGTCGGGGCACATGGTCTACGTGCGCGACGAGTGCGTGAAGCAGCTTCACGACCGCGTGGCGGCGTTCATCAAGAGCGCGGATAGCGGAAATTGAAGGGCACGGACAAGGGATTTTGGAATAGAGTGGCGGATCGCGGAGCTACATGACGTGATGCTGCGCCGACGCGGCTGAAATTGACTTGGAATAGATGAAGGCGGGGCGGTGGCGCGCGTAGTAGTGCTCTTCCCTGCCCTTCCGTTTATAGCCGCGGCCTTCGTAGAGGCGGATGGCGGCGGAGTTTTCTTGATCCACATGGAGCCAGATGGCGACCGCTCCCGCGGCACATGCCGAGTTCTCCGCGCGGCCGAGCAGCTTGCCGGCGATGCCGCGGCGGCGCAACGCAGGGTGCACCTCAATCGTCTGGATGTAGGCGACGGTGCCTTTGGCAACGGCGGTCCACTCGACGATGGCGAATCCGGCCATCGTTTCGTTTTCTTCGGCGACCCAGGTGGCGGAGTTGGGATTGGCGATCAGCTTGCGCATCCACGCGCGGCTGTAGCGGATCGGCGGCAGAAAGCAGATCTCCTCAAGCGCATAGAGTGCGGCGAAGTCGGCGGGGTGGTAGAGGCGGTAGAGCATAAACAGAGATCAGCGGTCAGAGATCAGAGATCAGCTTTGCCGTGCCGAGTGAATGTTTGTAGATGGCCGTCCAAGGTTTGCGGCACATTTGAATCGTCCACAGGCCACGTGTCAAGACGCCACAGGCCGCCCGTGGGCGGCCCGCTTGGTTCAGTATAGTCATTCGACGAACTACACCTTGGCTTCGAGGTCCGCGATCACATCGAAGAAGCGCTGATCGAGGCGGCGGTTGGTGGCGATGGCTTCCTTGATGGGGATGTCGGTGATGTCGGTGCCGCGCAGTACGGCGATGCGGCCCCACTTCTTCTGGTGCACCATGTCGATGGCGTGCAGGCCGTAGCGCTGGCCGAGCACGCGGTCGAAGGCCGTGGGAACGCCGCCGCGCTGGGTGTGGCCCAGGTTCACGGAGCGCGTTTCAAATCCGGTCTTCTTCTCGATGAGATCGGCGAGCGCTTCGCCGATGCCGGAGAGGCGCACATGACCGAAGGAGTCAACCTGCTCAGAGCCGATGACCTGGCCAACCTCGGGCAGATGACAGCCTTCGGCGACCACCACGACGCCATAGTGTTTGCCGTGATCGTAGTTGTATTTGAGCAGCGCGCAGACGTGGTCGATGTCGATTTCTTTTTCGGGGACGAGGACGACGTGAGCGCCGCCGGCTATGCCCGACGCGTAGGCAATCCAGCCCGCATCGCGGCCCATGACTTCAATGACGACCACGCGGTTATGCGAGTCGGCTGTAGTGTGGATGCGGTCGACGGCCTCGGTGGCGATCATGACCGCGGTGTCGAAGCCGAAGGTCTGGTCGGTGCCGTTGATGTCGTTGTCGATGGTCTTGGGAACGCCGACGGCATGGATGCCGTTCTCGCTGAGAAAGAGCGTGACCGATTGCGTATCGTCTCCGCCGAGGGCGATGAGGGCGTCGATCTTGTTCGTCTTGAGAACTTCCTGCACTTTGTCGATGCCGCCGGGAATCTTCTTCACGTTGGTGCGCGAGGAATGCAGAATGGTGCCGCCCTTTAACTGAATGCCGTCGGTGTTTTCCAGCGTGAGCGGAATAAAGTTGTTATCCAGCACGCCGCGCCAGCCGTTCAAAAAGCCGATGAACTCGTCCCCATAGTGGTTGATGCCTTTTCTGACTGCTGCATAAATGACCGCATTCAATCCGGGGCAATCGCCGCCACCGGTCAACAAAGCAACTCGCATCGTGGAATCTCCTCGAGGTCTCTCCGCGGCCCTTCGAGCCGCAATGAATTTTGTGCGTAAAGTGGCGCCGGAGATGGGGAGAATCACCGGCCTTAACGCCGTATACAGTGTATCGCGCCACTGTCAATGGAAATCGTGACCGGGCTCACTGAGCGCCGTTTACAGACATCTGTCTTGGGATTGGAGGTATCGGGGTGGTTCAATAAGGTATGCCCGAAAGTGGCGCATCCTTCCTGCTTGCATTCGTCGGCCTGGTCGTCGTTGTACTGCTGGTGCTGCTGCAGTTGACCCGGCTGGGCTACCTGGTTCGCGCCACGATCCCCGACCGGCCGCGGCAGAGGATGTTCATCGCATCGGTCGCCTTCCTAATTACCTTCGCCGGGGTGCGCCTCCTGGTTCACCGGATCGCGAATCACGAGGGACATCTGCAATGGGTGGTGGTGCGCGGCATGCACATTCACCACCTGGTGTGGGGCATTCTGATTCTTCTTTTGGTGGGTTATGGCTGGCTCCTCGATCTGGGCTGGTCGCAGTCGCCGATGTCGATCTTTCTCGGGCGGCTGATGGCAGTAAGCTACGGCGTTGGCGCGGCGCTCACTCTGGACGAGTTTGCGTTGTGGCTGAGCCTGGAGCCCGATGCCTACTGGACGCGGGAGGGCCGGCTCAGCATCGATGCGGTGATCATCTTTGGCGCCATCCTGGGCGTGGGCGCGTGGGGCGCGCCGTTTTTCCGAGCCCTACAGCGAGTGTGGCGCAGGCAGACCATCGTACGCAAACGCATCGGCCCGCTCGCCTCCCCTATTCGCCGCGCGCGGTTGCTTCGTCGGCGTAAAGTTCGGCGATTACCGACGCATATCGCGCAATGAGAACGCGGCGCTTGAGCTTCATGGAGGGCGTGAGCTCTCCGGACTCCTGGCTCCACTCGTCGGCAACGATGCGGAAACGCTTGAGAGTTTCAAAGTTGGCCAGCGTGCCGTTTACCTCGCGGATGAGTTCGGCATAGAGCGCAATGACACGGGCATCGGCCGCCAGTTCGGCGCGTGACCGGGCCTGAATGCCATGATAGCGGGCCCAGTCCTCAAGCGCGGCGAAGTTGGGAGAAATCAGCGCAGAGATGAACTTGTGCCGATCCCCCACCAGCGCCGCGTGCGCCACCAGCACGCTGTCTTTGAGCTTGTTCTCGATGGGCTGCGGCGCTACGAGCTTGCCGCCGGAGGTCTTCAGCAGCTCCTTCTTGCGATCGGTGATGAATAGGAAGCCATCCGCGTCGAGATGGCCGATGTCTCCTGTGCGGAACCATCCCTGGCTGTCAAAACACTCGGCGGTTGCGGCGGGCTTGTGCCAGTAACCGGCGAAGACCGAAGGGCCGCGAACCAGCAGTTCGCCGTCCTCGGCGAGCTTGAGTTCGAGATTGCCTAAAGGCATGCCGGCCGCGCCCATGCGATGGCGCAGAGGCGTGTTGAGCGCGATGACCGGCGAGGTTTCAGTGAGGCCATAACCCTCCCATAGTGAAATGCCGACTGCGGCAAACCATTTCGCGGTGTCGATTCCGAGGGGCGCGCCGCCTGAAACAAAGACCCTTACGCGTCCGCCGAAGGCCTCGCGAACCTTGGAGTAGGCCAGCTTATCGGCTAGCTTCCACAAAAGCGAGCTCGGCTGACAGCCATCGTAGACGATATCGGCGAAGCGCGAGCCCAGACGGATGGCCCAGGCAAGCAGGCGTTTCTTGACCGGCGATTGCCAGGCGCGGCGTTCGACCTCCTGGCGGATCTTCTCGTAGACCCGCGGCACGCCGACAAGCACGGTGGGCCGGACCTCGCGCATGGCCTGCGGCAGCTTGTCGAATTGCGAGCAGTAGGCCAACTGCGCGCCGTAGTTGTACATAACGTAGTCGAGAGCGCGGGCGGTGACGTGGGAGAGCGGCAGGAACGAAATGCAGGCGTCAGTGGAATCGAACGAGAAGTCCACCGGGGTATGACACTGGTTGGCGGCGATGTTGCCGTGGGTGAGAATCACGCCTTTGGGCACGCCGGTGGTGCCTGAGGTGTAGATGAGCGTGGCCACATCGCGGGGTTCGACAGAATGGGCGAGAGCGTCAAAGACCGGGTCGCGCTCAGCGCCCAGGGCGTCGGCATCGCCGATCAGCTCGCTCATGGCGATGGCGCCTTCGGGCGCCGGGCAATCCATCATGACGATGTGTTCCAACTGGGTTAGCGCGCGGACGGAGTGCAGCTTGTCGAACTGCTGACGAGTGGAAACCACGGCGATGCGGCAGCCGGCGTCGCCGATCTGCTCCGCGATCTGTTCGCCGGTAAGCGTGGGATAAATGGGCACGTCGGCCGCGCCGATGGCCAGCGCGGCAAAGTCGGTAACCGCCCATTCCCAGCGGTTCTCGCTGATAAGGGCAATGCGGTCGCCCTTTTTCGCGCCAATCCGCAGAAAGGCCGTGGCCAGCGCGCGGACGCGCTGATAGATCTGGTCGGAAGAGATTGGGCGCCACTGGCTGAACTCGTCCTGCCACAGGACGGCGCGCGGATTGGCAGCCGCGGCAACGCGAAAGAAAAGGTCATTGACGGTCGCAATCTGAGGGACAGAAATCATCGCAGGTATTCAAGAGACGGGGACTATCCTAACATCCGGGCCGTGGAGTTGCACCACAACCGCCAGCCTTCGCTTCCGGCTTCCAACTCT
>JBEKXX010000098.1:0-12606 GCA_049511595.1 Occallatibacter sp.
GATCCGCTATTCGTCGACCGTGTACGACGTGAACATCGCCGACAGCCAGGGCTCCGTGCTGTTGAGCACGAATCACGACAATGAGGGCAAGCCGCTGCTCTCGCGCCCCAACTATACGCAACTGCTCAAAGCCGGCCCCGTTGGGATGATGATGCAGGTCTTCGGCAAGCCCAAGGTTTTCGATGTGGTGGCGCCGCTTGAAAACAATGGCAAGCTCTTCGCTTCGGTCCACGTAGGGGTTCACACATCGCTGCTGCGCGCCGTCTACGAGCCGCTGCTGAGAAAGGCGTTCTGGCTCATGGGGTTTGCGCTGATTGCGGCGCTGCTGACGGCTTTTCTTCTGAGCAACCTCGCGCTGCGGCCCATGACTGAGATCAGCCGCCAGCTCGACCGCCTGTCCGCGGCCGGAGGAGGGCCGGTTGAGGAGGCAGCGGCGAAGAATCAGGACGTGGCGGCACAGGTCTCAACAAAGATTGAAAAGATCGGGCAGCGCATGCGCAATGTGGAGGAGGTGTACTCCGCGTTGCGGGAGAATCTGGACCAGATACTGGGCAACCTGCAGGACGGAATCCTGCTGTTCACCGAAGACAAGCGCGCGGTGCTGGTGTCGGAGGCGGCGCGAAGGTTTCTCCAGGTGGATCGCGACAGCACTTTGGGGCGGCACGCGAGCGAGATCTTCGACAGCTCCACGGTGCTGGGCCGGTCGCTGAGAGAAACGATCGATGCCGGCGCGAACATGGTGAAAGAGGAGATTCGCACGGAAAACGGGCGGCGGATCGAGGCCTCGGTAGATTTTATCTACGACGACGAAACGCACCGGGGGCTGGGCGCGCTGGTGACTCTGCACGATCTGGAGTCGGCGGCGGAGATCGAATCGGAGCTGGAACTTTCCCGGCGCATGGCGGCGATCGGCCGGCTAACCTCGGGAGTGGGTCACGAGGTGAAGAACCCCATCAACGCGATCGTAGTGCACCTGGAGCTGCTGAAAGCGAAGCTGGGCGCATCGGAAGGTCCCGCGTCCAGACACCTGGAGGTGATCGAGGCGGAGATCCGCCGGCTGGACCGCGTGGTGCAGACGCTGGTGGACTTCTCCCGGCCGGTGGAGCTGCAACTGCGCGAGCAGGATCTTCGCCCGGTGATCGGCGACGTGCTGGCTTTGGCCTCCGACGAGTTGTCGATGCGCCGCGTCACGTTGATCACGTGCATGCCGAAGGAGCCGCTGATCGCCAACGTCGATGCGGATTTGCTGAAGCAGGCGGCGCTCAACGTGATCCAGAACGGCGCGCAGGCCATGCCGGAAGGCGGGCGGCTGGAAGTGACACTCGAAGGAGAACAGAGCGGCGAAGAAAACCGCCCGGCGGCGCGGCCGGACGGCGGCGGATGGGGGCATCCGGCTGCGCACGCGGCTGTGTTGCGCGTCGCCGATGAGGGACCCGGTATTCCCGATGAACTGCGCGAGAAGATCTTCGATTTGTACTTCACCACAAAGGCTGGCGGCAGCGGCATCGGCCTGGCGATGACCTATCGCATCTTACAGTTACACCACGGGAGCGTCGAAGTACAATCGAGGCAAGGCCGCGGCACGGAATTCCGACTGCGAATTCCGCTCGCCGCCGCGGACCGGGGACGCCGGAACCTGCATCCGGCGGTAGCTGAACGCGAAAAGGGGATGGGGGAATGAGGTCGCCTGCCAAGTGCGCCGCGTGGCTGTTGACGCTTGTGCTCACCGGCTGCTCTCACCTGCCCTTTCACAAGAAATCGCCGCCGCCTGTGACCGTCGCGCCCCCGATCGAGCCTTCACAGCCGCTTCAAGTTGCTTCCGTCAAGTTGCCGCCTTCCGAACTCCTGATTCCCGGCAAACCGATCTACAACATGAGGGAGCACGCTGAGTCGATCAAGCAGTCGGCCAAGCACAGGAGGCCGGCGAATCCGCAGGAAGCTCCCAGTACGACAGAGGCGGCCGCAAGTCCGAACGCTGTAGTAAGCGCCATTGGCGAGCTTTCCTCGGGCGACCCCGGCAGCCTTCGCCGCCAGACGGAGGACTCGATAGCCGCCATTGAGAGGGGGCTCAACAGCATCAACTACACTTTGAGCGATACGGATCAGAAGACCACCGACCATATAAGGGAATTCCTGAAGCAGGCCAGGGCGGCGCTCGCCTCAGGCGACGTGGACGGAGCACAGACGCTGGCAGCCAAGGCCAAGGTTCTGCTGGACGGGCTGAGCAAATAGAGCCACGCTCTGCCGCATTGCTCCTACAACTCACCCCAACTGAGCTTGCTGCGTAAGGCATCAAAGAAGCCCGTATCGCCGAGGCGGATGAGCTTGACGGTGCGGCTGGAGCGGCAGCAGCGCACCTCGTCGCCGCGGCGAAGCTCGACACCCTGCTGGCCGTCGATGGTCAGCAGCGCGAGATTGGGTACACCCTCGACGCGGACGGTTAGTGACGCGTCGCCACGCACGACGATGGGCCGAAGCGTAAGCAGGTGAGGACAGATGGGCGTGACCACCATGGCGTCGACATCGGGAGTGAGGATGGGGCCGTTGGCGGCGAGGGTGTAGGCGGTCGAACCCGTGGGAGTTGACACAATCACGCCGTCGGCGCGGAAGCGGGCGACGCTCTTGCCATCCAGCTCCACGGCAAACTCCCCCATGCGGGCGATGTCGCCTTTGGAAACGACAATTTCGTTGAGCGCATCGAAGCTCGCGATTTCGGCGCTTGCGGCCTGCGCGTCCTGCCGCCACAGCGCAGCGTGAAGCATGGACCGCTCATCAAGGCTGTGGCAGCCGGTGCACCAGTTCTCCAGGGTGGCGTAGAGATCGGCGAGGCGGACTTCGGTGAGGAAGCCGAGGAAACCGAGATTCACGCTGAGGATGGGCGTGCCGACGGTGGCAAAGATGCGCGCGGCGGCCAGCAACGTGCCATCGCCGCCCAGAACGATGACCAGCCCCGGCGATTGCGAAGGCAGATCCGCGCGAGCCACAGAAGGCGCGGCATCAGTATAGGCGCCGCCTTCGCGATCAAGCACCGGATCGTAACCGTGCCGGCGCAGCCAAGCGACCAACTCGGGCACGAGCCGCTTGAGCTCCTCCCGGTGCGGTTTGCAAACGATCGCAACGCAGGCCATGCGTCCCAGTGTAATGGATTGGACGAGGACAAAGGAAAATGCGACTGAAGCCGGCGCCTTGGGGGACCCGAGCATCCGTAGCCTTGGGGAAGCTTATTATGTGTGAATGCCCCTCAACCCGAACGCCAAGGATCTGATTCGGCGGAATCTTGAAGCCATTCAAGCAGGTCAGCGCGTTCCCCGCGTCGTGATTGGCAGGCTTACGACGGTGCAGATTGAGGCAATTAATGCGCAGCAGATGGCAGAGAACCTACCGTTGAGTATCGATGAGGTTGTATTCGTTGGCCGGCATATCTACAAGAGGCGCATTGTCGAGGATGGTTATGTTATCGAGGATATCGTTGACCAAATCGAGAGCGCCCTGGCCGGAGAATCTCAAGTGTTTACAAACAAGTACATGACCGCAATCAGGAACCCAATTCCTCGGAAAGATCGCTTCGGAAATCTCGTTAACGATGAGGCGATTCTGGAATGCACGCGCTATCGCCCATATCCGGACCTCTTCTCGGTGATGCCGAAGGGGGACAAAATCAGGCCTGAAAAACAGAGGGGCCGCTAGCTGCGGCCCCTCTGTCAAGCAAATCGAGCGGTTCGCCCGGTTAACACGATCCTCCGGCGCCCCAACCACCCAGTTAGATTATCGTCATTTCCGACGGTGCCGTCAATAGCTTCGTGCTGAAATTAGATAGCCTCGATCCCAAAGCGCTTTGCGTAGAGCAGGAACTCCTGGTTGCCCTCGGCGCCGGTGATGGGCGATGGGATGGTCCCCACGACCTGCCAACCCAGCGAGCTCACGCACTGCGCGACCCTGCCTATCGCCAGCTCGTGCGCCTGAGGATCGCGCACAATGCCGCCCTTGCCCACATGTACACGCCCAGCCTCGAATTGCGGCTTGACCAGGACGACGGCCTCGGCCAGCGCGGGCGCCGCGGCCAGAACGGCGGGGAGCACGAGCGTAGCCGAGATAAACGAGACGTCCATGACGAGCAGCGTGCTTTCTTGGCCTTGATCCGGCTGCTCGAGCGAGCCCGGCTGGAGCAGACGCGCGTTGGTGCGTTCCAGCAGGCGCACGCGCGGATCGTTGCGCAGCTTCATGGCGATCTGCCCGAAGCCGGTATCGACGGCTATGACGTGCACGGCGCCGTGCTGCAGCAGGCAGTCAGTGAATCCGCCGGTCGAGGCGCCTACATCGAGGCAGGCGCGGCCTGCGACCTGAATTTGCCAGTGCTCCAGCGCCGCCGCCAGCTTCAATCCGCCGCGGCTGACGTATGGCTGGTCCTCGCCCAGCAGGCGAACAGCAGAATCGGCCGGAACCGCCGTTCCCGGCTTGTCGATCTTCTGTTCCCGCACCAGAACCCGCCCGGCAAGGATGAGCGCGCGAGCGCGTTCGCGGCTGGGAGCAAGGCCCCGCGCGACGAGCAACAGGTCGAGTCGCGTTTTCCCAGGCCGCGTTTTCCCAGGCCGCGTTTTTTCGGGGCGCGTTTTTTCGGGGCGCGTTTCTTTCTGGCTCGAATCTTCGTTCGCCGCGGCCACGTGAAAGCACCTCTGGCATTGAATGTACAAGGAATGGCTGTCGCCGCGCGGGACAGAGCGGAAACCCGCAGCATGTGCTGTTGCGGCGGCGCTATCCGCTGCTTGCGGAGACGGGCTGCCTGTGCACATGAGCCGGAGAAGCGGCCTTCTTCTTCGGAATGCCGTGCTCATGGCAGTCAGTGCATTTGACCCAGTGAATGTTGTGCCTGCTCGCGGCGCTCAAGAAGGTCGTATCCATCTTCTCGACGTCGATACCGCAATGGGACATCTGCGGGTGACAGGTCTTGCATGAGGCGCGCGCATTTTCGTTGTGGCCGTTATGGCAGGAGAAGCAGCTCAAGCCCTCATGGACGCCCATCGGCGTGCGATCGTCACCCGAGCCCGCCTGCGGTCCCCAGGAATTGGCCGCCGCGACAGACCCCGCATCGGGCGCTCGCGGCGCGTGGCATTGGTAGCAGACTCCCTGCCGCGGATCCGGGCTCACGTGAAGCGCGCGAGGACCGTCGTAGAGCTGCGGAATGGCGAGGCTGGCCGCAGCAAAGTGCAATCTCTCGCGCCGGTCGTAGAAGGCAAGCGAAACAGGGACGGCGGCGCCTGCCACCGAGATGCGCTCGGCCGGCCTTGTCTCAGGTGCGCCTTCGCGGTGAATCCAGTGGCAGGTCTCGCAGGGCATCGTGGGCTGATCGGCAAGTTTCGCGTGGACCAGGCGCCACGGGCCGACTGTGTTCTGCGGCTGCACCAGATCGCGTATCGATCCGCCAAAGTACATGCCGTGGCAGCGAAGGCAGTCTTCCATCAAGGGGCGCGGCGAGTTTTGCGTGGGATGGGTAAAGATCTGCGTATAGGTGGCGCTGTGCGGACCCGCGTGCCATGCGGCGTACTCCTGTTGGTGGCAGGTGCGGCAGTCCGCCGTCATGGCCAGAACATCGACCTCGCGGAGCCGGATACTCTCAGGCCAGGTATGCGTGAGGTGCACCCACGTATGCCGCAGCTTGGTGGGCAAGCCGGCGTCATGGCACTCCATGCAACCCATCGCGCGGTGCGGCGAATCGTGCGCCTCGATCACGTAGGACTTCATCTCATGGCAGCTTGCACAGCCCTGGCCGCGTTGCGACGAGTAGTAGGCCGATGCGCCAAAGACGCCGCCGAACGCCAGCAGAACCAGCGCTCCGGCGGCGATCGCGATCCGCATGAAGAATCGCTTCATGAGCGGAGCCCTGTGCCTTTCCAACTGCGGACCAGGGCAGCCGAGGCCATGTACGCGACGGCCATGATGGTCAGCGCCGGATTGAAGCCTCCATTGGTCACGTGCACGCTCGAATCGATCACGAAGACGTTGTCCACATCGTGAATACGGCAATCGCGGTCCACAACCGAGGCCTTCGGATCGTTGCCCATGCGGCAGGTTCCGGCCTGATGCTGGCCGGAGGAGACGACAGCAGGCCTGCCGGCGATGCGGAGCGTACTTGCGGCTCCAGCCTCCTTGAGCCAGGCCTCGGCGCGGTGGGCCTGCACCTCGCCAATCTCAAAGGTGTGCGGATGCACGTTGCCGGAGATGCGGGCCACGGGCATTCCCCACTTATCTTTCACCGATGGATCGAGAGTGACCCTGGCATCGGCCGTGGGAATCTGCTGGGTTGGCCCGAAAATCATGACGTTGCGTTTGAAAAAGGTACGCATGGCCTTCTTATGCCCCAACCCCCATCGCGGCGTGTCAGCAGGCAGGCGATCGATCATCTGGATGGGCAGGCGGATGAATTCGTTGGCCAACAGGCTCCCACCGCAGAGGCCGGGAGTGCCGTGGTTGTAGTCGGTAATGGCGATGCTGGCTCCTGGGCCTACGTCATCGTAGGAGTCGTCATCGAAGAAGCCTACGGCCCCGGTATAGTGATGGCCCTGCAGGTTCCGACCGACCTGGTCGTAACGATTCCCAATCCCATTGGGAAACAGCCGGCTCTTCGAATTCAGCAACAGGCGCGCCGACTCAATGGCGCAGGCAGACACCACCACGAAATCGCAGGGCTGCTCCTGGAGATGGCCGCGGCTGTCGAAGTAGGTCACAGCGCGCGCGCGGCCACGATCGCCGGTGAGGATTTCCCTGGCCATGCATTCGGTGCGGAGTTCGCAGTTACCGGTCGCCAGCGCGATGGGGATCACGGTATTTTGAGAGCCGTTTTTTGCATCCACCTCGCAGGCGAAGCCGACGCACCAGCGGCAACGCATGCAGGGTCCGCGGCCGTTATAGGGAACACTGTTGCGAGCCATGGGAATGTGGAAAGGGTGCAGCCCGAGGCGCCTGGCTGCCGGCCAGAGGATTTCAAACTCGCGATTGGGAGGCAGGGGCGGCATGGGCAGAGGGCGGCGGCGTGGACCATGAAACGGTGTGCCCGAGTAGTCGCCTGAAACACCAATCTCGTATTCGGCTTTGTCGTAGAAGGGCTCGAGATCGTCGTATGAGATGGGCCAGTCCTCGAGCGAGCTGCCGGGCGGCACGCCATAGGTGGAGCGCATGCGAAAGTCCTGCGGCAAATAGCGCCAAGCCTGTGCTCCGTAGCTGACCGTTCCGCCGCCCACGCAAGCGGCGTTGTTCTGGTAGCCGCTTTCACTGGGCAAAAACGTATGCACCCCGCCCGCCGGGTCGACCACGACACGCGGATTGCCTTCATCTTCCGGCCCAAAGGCGTTGCCCAGCACGGTGGTGCGCTGGTTGCGCAGATCATCCTTGCGGCAATCGCTGGCGGTGTACCAAGGGCCGCGTTCGAGAAGGACAACGCTCAGGCCGGCAGTGGACAACTCCTTGGCCACGATGCCGCCCGCGGCTCCAGCACCCACCACGACCGCGTTCACCGGCTTCATGAGGGCGAGCCCTTTCTCGGGTTGTCCTGGGCACGGCCGAGTACCGGCGGCTCCGCCAGGCCTAACATGCGCCAACTGACGGCATCGCGATTACCCCCGTGACGCGGCGGACCATAGTAACCATCGAGGGTGTGGCCGCGTACGAGCTCGAAGAACGTTCGATCCTGCTGCTCGATCGCGCTGACGACCTCAAGTTGCTGCGATGAGGAGAGCACTGCAAGCTCGCGGCCAAAACGGCGCCTGCTCAGCGCATCCGCTCGCTCGAGGCCCTCGAGGTAGGCGCTGCGATAGCGGCGAAAATGACGCACAAGCTGGCGATCGATGAATGTGAGCACGCCGGCCTCGGAGGCGCTGGGAAACTCATCGGCGGGAACGATCTGGTCGCAGATCGCGGTCAGAGTTCTAGCTTGCTCTTCGGTGAAGAACTCCCAGTCTCCGTGCCCACGGCTTTTGCAGCCGACGGCGACAGCCGCACTTCCCAAGGCCCCAGCTGCTACGAATTGCCGCCGCGAAAGGCTTGGGGCATTCCACCTCTTTGGCATCGGCAAGATTCCCCGCCATCCACTCTACACCCGAGGAGGCGAAACTGCTCCATGACTCCACGGGATGCGCCATCATGCGCCGATTGGCCGAAGGGTAGCTCCAAAGGGCAAACGGCGGCAAAGTGACGCCCGGCAGCCAAAAGGGCCATCCCGCAGCAGGAAATGGCCCTTTTGGCTGTTGTGTTGCGCTACTCGCTAGGGAACAGCCTGGCACTCGTCGAGCGTGTAATTTGCACCGTAGGTGGAGACCATGGACGACGGCGACAGGCTGCAGGGCTGGCCGTAGCCAGGAGCACGGCTGCTGTAGTTATTCGTGATGCGGGAGTAACCGTCCTGCGAGGTGGTGCGCACATCCACGACGGTGCCCTCCACCAGAACCGTGGTGTCAATCACGTCCGTTTCGGTCGGCGTCGACTCGATGATGGTGATATAGGGGCTGTCGGGCGAGGCCACGTAGACCTTGCTAAACCCAGAGTTCTGCGTCGAGGCGACCTGGCGGGGATGGCCAACGACGGTTAGCGTCTTTTCCACCGCATGGGTTGAGAGGTTCACCACCGTCACGGTGCCGTTCCCTGTGCCGCCGTCATCGTTCTGATTGGCCGTATAAGCCTTGCTGCCGTCAAAGAGAACCGTCACGCTAGCCGGGTTAGGAGTCGCGGTATTGCCTACCGGAATTGTGTAGGTGGTCCCAAAGTTGGCGCTATCGTTGCCGTATTCATCCAGGCTGACATCAATCACGCTGATGGCGCCGCCGTCGTAGTTGGCCACGACGAGCTGTTGCGTGGCCGCGTTGTACTCGGCATAAACCGGACCGGCGATCGCGCCCATGCCGCAGCTTGGGTTCGTGGTCATATTGCAGTTTGGCGGCGCGTTGGCGGCCGTGAGCGCGGCCGTGGAAAGCGGCAAGACCGGATGGTAGGTGATCGGTTGGCCGTTCTGGTTTGTGTTGTACGGCGGCGGGCAGGTTGGCACGTTCGAGGGCGGCACTGTCACCAGCGGCACAGGGCACTGGTCGAGCGTGTTCTTGTTGGTATTGATGACCGTGACGGTATCGTCTCCCCGGTTCAACACGAACAAGCGCTGCAGGTCGGTGGTCTGTACGGCGTAGACGGGACACTTGCCGACCGCAATAGCAGAATCGGCCGTGCTGTTGCGGATCTCAATGGGGACAGCGACACCGGCGGGCGCCGTGGTGGGCGAAAGGTTGCAGGTCATGGGCGCATCGTCGGGGACGTTCTGGCTAAGAACGTATTCCCGCTGGGAGGGCAGGGTTCGAGCCCCTGCGATAAAGACGGGCATCGTTGCCGGACTGCCCGACGTGGACACGGGAATGGCGAGATTGAATGCTTCAGGCGATCCGGAAAAGAGATCGACGAAGTCGCCGTACCGGTCCGCAGCCCAGAGGCCAACAGATGGCGCCATAAGGTTGACAGGTTTCGCAGTGGACGGCAGCGTGGAGTAGGAGACGTTTTTGGCCTGCAGGGAGGTGGTGATGCCGAAGTTGGATATGGTGCCGTCACTGTTGACGGTATAACCGAGGACGCCAATCGAGTTCAATGTGAAATCTCTGGGCCCCGGACCAATCGGCGCCTCGGTCATCACCGAGTCGCCCGAGTAATCGATGATGGTGACGACTCCGGGTGTGGTGGGACCCGTGGACGAAACTACAACCGCATACGAGGTGGGCTGCGGGGCCGGGCCATTGGTGGCGATTGGCAAAACCACCGGCCTGTAGTTATCGCCGCAACCGCTCATCAGGACAGCTACTGCAAGGGCCGCGCCCGCCTGCGCGATGAGCACGCGCGCCTGCCCCGAATTCATGGGAAAAAGCTTCATTGCGAATTTGTCCTGCTTCCTTGGTGATTGTAAATCACGCGGGCGGGGAGAAGCCGCGCCCAAGACTCCAGCAGTGTGCGATGCAGGGGACAAGGATTTGTCATGGCGGGCCGACGCCGGCCGCACTTTCTCCCGGCGCAGGCAGCGGCTACGATGAAGCGTGGCTCAAGAGAAGCTGGCCTGGCAATCGAAGCTGGTGTTGCTTGCGGTGCTGCCATTCGCGGGCACGGACGTGCTGCTTGCCTGTTACGGGTGGGCGGCCCGATCGGCGGCCGTGGCGATCTGGACCGCAGGGTTGAGCGGGTTACTGGGACTGGTGACGTGGAAACTGCGGGCGGCCACGCGGGCAGGGGCGGCAGCGGGCGCCCTGATCGCTGCCAGTCTCATGTTTTCCACGGTTATATTCCCCTACCAACCGTGGCATACAGCCATGGTTCCCACGCTGGCGGTTTCCTTGCTGGCCTTTGCCGCCACGCGCGTGGGCCGCAGACAAAAAGAGCGGTTGGGCACAGCAGAGGCGCGGCGGGGACGGTCGGCCTCGCAGGTAGCGGCGAATCTAGGCATGGCAGCGCTGGTTGCCAGTGGGCCAGTGCAGCTCTGGCTGATGGATAGCGGGTGGTATGCGCGCGCAACCCGCACGCCAAGGCTGGGGTTTGTGCTGGCGCTGGCGGCGCTGGCTGAAGCGGCGGCAGACACGGTTTCGTCAGAGATCGGGCAGGTTCTGGGCAGCCGGCCGCGCATGATTACTACGCTGCGGACGGTCAAGCCGGGCAGGGATGGCGCAGTGAGCATGGCCGGGACGCTGGCCGGAGCGGTTGCGGCGGCAATCGTCGCAGGCGCCGGGAGCTGGGCGCTGCGGGGCGACTGGAACCTCTTCGCGCTGAGCTGCGCGGGCGCTATCTTCGGGCTGTTCTTCGACAGCCTGCTAGGCGCCACGCTGGAGGAGCACGGCTGGCTCAACAACGACGCGGTGAACTTTCTGTCGACAGCCAGCGCAGCCGGGTTTGCGTTGGCCATAAGGGCGGTGCTTCTGTAGACGGCTGCGGCAACGGAGCTCAGGCCGGCTTGCCGACCTGCCGGCTCGCCATCAATGCAGGTGCAGCCGCCAGAAGGTGTAGCTGAGTACCTCGTGGACGATGCGCTCGGCCTCGAGCGTCTTATCCTCTGCAGGGGGGCGAGGCCGCGGCGAAGTGAGCACGTCAAGACCTTCGGCGGCGCAGATGGCATGAATGCGGAACATGTGGGTGTCGTCGCTGACCACCACCAGGCGGCGCAGTCCATTGACGCGGGCAATCACGGCAATGCGGCGGGCCGATTCCTCGGTGTTGCGGCTCTCCGTCTCGGCGATGATGTCCTCTTCGGGGACGCCCTTGCTTATGAGGTACCCGGCGCCCACTGATCCCTCGCTGTACTGATCCCCGCCCGATCCTCCCAGGGTGATGATCAACGGAGCGATGCCGCGACGATAGAGCTCGAGGGCATGGTCCAGGCGGGCGCGGTAGACCGGGGAGGGCCGTCCGTCGTACTCCGCTGCGCCCAGAACGCCGATGGCATCGGCGGGCGCAGCCTGATCCTGGCGGGCGTAGCTCTCGATCTGGGCGTAAACCCAACTGCACCAGCCCAAAATGCCGGCCAAAAGCACGAAGACCAGCACGAGAACAGCGCGCAGGACCCAGTTGCGGCGCTTCGCCTTGAGATCGTGCCTCATGCGCACCATCTTACCGTTGTAACGTCATGACAATTTCGTGTGTTGGGATGGCGCCTTCGCGCAGAATTTCCCAACGCCCGGAGCCAAGGGAGAGATCGACAATGGTGGTGGGCAGCGCGCGGCCGGTGGGTCCGCCGTCGATGATGAGCGGAATGCGGTCGCCAATCTGATCGCGGACACTGGCGGCGTTGGTGCACTCCGGCGCGCCCTGCAGATTGGCCGATGTGGCCGTGATGGGCAACCCGAAGCGCTCGACCACCGCGCGCGGAATGGCGGAATCGGGCACGCGCAGGGCCATATTGCCCGTGTTGGCCGTGGAGCGCAGCGGCAATTTCGTTCCGGCGCGGACGATGATCGTCAGCGGACCGGGCCAGAAGCGATCGGCCAGCTTATCGAGAAGCGCATCAGTGTCGCGCGCCAACTCGTAGGCCTGGGCCAGGCTGGAGATGAGCAGCGAGAGAGGCTTGTGCTTCTGGCGGGTCTTGATCTGGTAAATCTGCTCGACGGCGTAGAGGTTCACCGGGTCCACGGCCAAGCCGTAGAAGGTATCGGTGGGCAGGGCAACGACACCGCCTTTGCGCAGGCAGGAGACGATGTAATCGATCCGGTCCGGTTGGGGTTCATCGGGATGGACGCGCAATATCTCCGCGGACAAGGAGGCCTACCTCGGTTCCCGAATAAAAGAAGAGGCTACAAACTCGGAAGCTATCACAGCACCAGCCGTGGTGCAAGTTGAGCCGCCAGCTTCCAGCTTCGACCTCTAAGGATTTGGCCGCTTCTTGCCGCAAAGCGCGGCCACGATCAACGATAGCCCGATCGGCACGAAAGACCAGAGGCTAGTAGCTAGAAGCCAGAAGCTGATCTTACAATCGGCACAGCACTCAGAGGTTGCCGAGCGATGCCGGTCCGCGTGGTCGAAAGCAGGCAGAATGCGCGCTTGAAGGAGCTACGGAAGGCGCTCACCGCATCCGGGCGCGAGGGACGGGGGCGAGTAGGCATCGAA
>JBEKXX010000099.1:0-12415 GCA_049511595.1 Occallatibacter sp.
GTGTATGTGGCCGTCGACGAGCACGGGCGCGTGCAGAAGGTTCCGCAACTGAAGCCGGAGACTCCGGACGAGATGCGCCGCTATGAAGACGCGCTGCGCCGGCGCGAGCATCGCGAACGGGAGAACGCGCGGCGCAAAGAGGCAAAACTGACGATCGCCGCGCTGGACGGCGAACAAGAGAAACACCGGTAAGCAAGACGTTCGAACCATAGAAATCCGACAAGGAGAAACAAAAGACGATGGCCCATTCCCATTCCATGCCTTCGCCGGCGGCTCTGCCCGGCGTTCAGAAAATTGTTGCAATCGGTTCCGGCAAGGGTGGCGTGGGCAAGACCACGGTAGCCGTCAACCTGGCTATCGCGCTGGCAAAACTCGGGCAGCGCGTAGGGCTGATGGATGCCGATGTCTACGGGCCCAACGTACCGCTGATGATGGGCAACTCGCAGCCGCCAAAGGTGGGCGCAGGCAGCGTGATCGAGCCCAACCTGACGCACGGCGTCAAGACGATCTCGATCGGGTACATTTCGCCAGGCGACAAGCCGATGGTGATGCGCGGGCCGATGCTGCATCAGATTATCCGGCAGTTCCTGCAACAGGTGAATTGGGGCGAACTGGATTACCTGATCGTGGACCTGCCTCCGGGAACGGGCGACGTGGCGATTTCGCTGGTGCAGACCGTACCGCTGACCGGCGCGGTGGTGGTATCGACGCCCAGCGACGTGAGCCTGGAGGACGCGCGCAAGGCTCTGGAGATGTTTGCGCAGGTGAACGTCGAGGTACTGGGGATTGTGGAGAACATGAGCCACTTTACCTGCCCGCATTGCCACCACGAGATCGACATCTTCTCGCGCGGCGGCGCGGAGCGCACAGCCAAGCAGTTCAATGTGCCGTTCCTTGGATCGATCGAGTTGATACCGGCGATTCGCGAAGGCGGAGACCGCGGGCTGCCGGTGGCGCTGGCCGGACCCAAGAGCCCGCAGGCAGCGGCGTTCTACGCCATGGCTGAAAAATTGATGGAGCAGGCCGAGAAGGCGGCGGCAGCGGCGTCGGACGTAATCGAGATCCAGTGAGTTCTACTACCGCGCGCCCGCGGCCTTGCTGCGACGCAGCCAGGACCGCAGCGCATCGTCCGCCCGGCGCTGCCAGCCGGTTCCAGTAGCGCGAAGCCCTCTTGCGACGTCGGGCGACAGGCGGATGGAGATCGGAACCTTCCTTGGCGTCTTCTGTGGACCTCGTTTGCGGAGCGAGAGAAGCACCGTTTGTTCGGCGGCGGGCAACGCGGAAAAGGGTTTAGCCTCGGCGGCGTCCGCGGCTGTCAGCTCTCGCACTTCTCCGTCCACATCAGTTAATGATTTGCGCTTTGCCATAGATTCTTGGCGGGGTCATACGAGATCGCCATGCACTTATATTGTATATGCAATTAGGCGAGGCACAAGAAATATTCACGGTGTAAGGCTGACTTGCTCGCAAGAAAAGCGGGGCGTGTGTCCCGCTTTCTTTGCTTTGGCTCAGCCTACCGCCAATGGCCTTCGATCATGACCCAGCCGTCGCCTCGCCGTTCCCAGCGATGGGCGACCCAAACGGCGTCGGGGCGCGGCGGGTGGGCCCAATGTCCTCTGACCCAGACGTAGCGATGCCCATTCCAGCTCTGATAGCCGTCGATCCACACCCATCCAGGGTGCGGGGGTCGGCCATAGTGCTCGACGACGGGAGCGGGCGGCGCAATGCGGACGACGATCTGCGCCATCGCAATCGCAGGAGTGAGACACAAAGCGAGAAGCACTGCCAATGCAATCTTTTTCACGGAAATCTCAACCTCCACGGATATGGATGTGCAGGAATCGGGGAGCCTCTTCCTGGCGGCTAATCATATCAACCCAACAGCTGGGGATTCGTTGCGCTGTTGAAAAAAGGGCCGATGGATTTCGCCCGGGATGCGCGGCCAGCTTAGATGGTCAATCGGCGACAGCGGCGGCTTCCCTGGGCGTGAAGACGTTGCCCATGCGCTGGATCTGGGCTCCTACGCCGCGCAGCTTTTCTTCAAAGCGCTCGTAGCCGCGATCCATGTGATAGACGCGGTCTACGATGGACTCTCCCTCGGCGGCCAACGCCGCCAGCACGAGTGAGGCTGAGGCGCGCAGGTCGGAGCACATGACGGCGGCTGCGGAAAGCCGCGCCGGGCCGCGTACCGTGGCAGAGCTCCCGTCCACTTTGATGTTTGCGCCCATGCGGACAAGCTCCTGCACGTGCATGAAGCGATTCTCGAAGATGTTCTCGCGGACCATGCTGACGCCCTCCGCCTGCGTGGCCAGGGCCATGTATTGCGCCTGCATATCGGTGGGAAAGCCGGGATACTCTTCGGTGGAGATGTCGGCGGCGCGCAGCTTGGCGGCGGCGCGGACGCGGACTGCATCGGGACCGAGCACGTCAATGCGCGCGCCAGCCTCCTGAAGCTTGGCGATCACGGCTCCGAGGTGAGCGCTGTTGCAGTTGGCGACCGTGAGGTCGCCGCCGGTGATGGCGCCGGCAACAAGGAAGGTTCCCGCCTCGATGCGGTCCGGGTTGATGCGGTAATGTGCGCCGCGAAGGCTGGAAACGCCGCGGACACGAATGGTGGATGTGCCCGCGCCTTCGATTTGCGCGCCCATGGCAATGAGCAGCGCGGCAAGATCGACGACCTCGGGCTCACGAGCGCAGTTCTCCATCAGCGTGCCGCCGTCGGCGAGTACGGCCGCCATGAGCAGATCTTCCGTCCCGGTGACGGTGATTTTGTCGAAGACCAGATGCGCGCCGCGCAGGCGGCCTGCTCGGGCCTCAATATAACCGTGCTCCTGCGCGATGGCCGCGCCCATCTTTTCCAGGCCTTTGATGTGCAGGTCGATGGGCCTGCCGCCGATGGCGCATCCTCCGGGGATGGCCACTCGGGCCATGCCGGTGCGGGCAAGAAGCGGACCGAGGACCAGCGAACTGGCGCGCATGGTCTTGACGATTTCGTATCGGGCAACGGGATCGGAGAGTCTGCGGCAACCAATGGTGGTGCGGTCTTTCGTCTCGCCCCCATGCAACTCGACCTCAGCGCCCATGGAAGCGAGCAGCCGCCGTTCGGTCTCGATGTCGCGCACCCGAGGGATGTTTTCTAGCGTAACTTCATCCTCGGTGAGCAGAGCCGCGGCCATGCAGGGCAACGCCGAGTTCTTCGCGCCGGAAATGCGAATCGTACCGGCAAGGGGGTTGCCGCCGCGAATGACGAACTTATCCATAACTCCAGCTTCCAGGTACCAACTGCCAGCAGCTTTTGCCTTTTGGCCATCAGCCCTCAGGCTTCAGCCTCCAGCTTTTTCCTCTTCCGCACGAGCGCCCGGATGCCCGGCTCATTCGGGAAAGAACTCAGCGCTCGAACAGAGAAACGGGTATTCGTTCTCCAGTGTAAATGTGGAGAGGCGCGCAGGGACGGTTCGGCTTGCGGCGCGCCAGGTTTCTTGCCCTAATTCTCTGTCGGACTGGGAGCCGCAGTCGGGCTGATTGGAGCGAGAGGAGTTGCCTGGGCGGTAACCGGGACCAGGTTGAGTGGTTCGCTCAACGTGAAGAGAAGAACTGTGCCGTCTTCGAGCGTGGCCTGCGGATGGTTTATCAGCAAGTGCACCGTGATCACTCCGGCGCCAATGATGCCTCCGGCGAGCGCGCCGCCTGGCCCGCCGAGAATGGCGCCGGTGACCACTCCGGCGCCTGCCGCGGCGCCGTATTCAATGCCATCTTTCTTCAGGCGCGAGCCGGGCGCGATTGCGCCCTCGTTGTCGACGCGGTCCTTGGAGCCGGGCGCGCCGGTGGTTTGGGCATAGAGATGGAAACGAGAGCCGTCGGGGAGGATCACGGTCTGAGGCTGCAGGCGCATCGATCCATGGCCGCCGAGGTGGCCGCTCGATACCGAGACCACTTGACCGTCGATCTCAGCGCCAGCAGGAATGAGGACCTGGCCATCCTGGATCACGTCAGAGGCAACGCGGGTGCGGAAGCGATCGCCCTGCTGGTTCTCGGCCGTGGAGAGGCGGTCCAGAAGACGGACACGGATAACCGCTCCTTCGCCAAGCTCACCCGGCGCCAGCGGAGCCGGATGAACGATGTCTCCATCGGGATCGCTCGTGGCGGAGCGTTCATTGAGGGCCGGTTGAGAGGACGTGTCCGGCGCGACCTGCACAATGCCATCGTCCGTTCCGTCGGCTTGTCCGGAAGGAATGGTGTAAAGCGACCCATCCAGAGAGCGGGACGCCGGTTGCGCGGCGGGCACCGGCTGCGGCTGCGCGGCAGGCTGCGTGTACATGGGTTGACTGGGTGACGGCTTGGCCGCTGGCGCAGGCTGAGGCTCCGGCGTGGTGATGTTGCTGTCAGGAGGAGGATTCGAAGTGCCCTCGTAAGGATTCGACTGGCTCGACTGCTGCGCTACCAGTGCAACCGCAGTTACAGCGAACAAGGCGTATGCAAGAATGGTCCGCGTCATCCCGATCTCCTTTCACACCAACGGCGAAGAACTGCCCTTACCACACCAAGGAGCAACGACCGCTTCCTGGGGGCCCGGCCATTGGGGACCCTGATCTTTTCGCGAGCAAAGATATCCTTGCTTGGTTCGAACCCGGCTGGAACGGAATAGTTCCGCATCCGGCCTGGCGCCGGTCTGGGCGTAAACCCACCCAATATAAGCGTAGCGCGCGTGGAGGAGGTTGGTGCCAGCAGGCGACAGGACCGCGTGCCCTGGGCGCCAAGAATCAACACCGTTACCCCCAGGGGCATGTCGCGGTGGTCAGTCAGGGTGTGACCGTCGCCACACGGATCGCGCACGCCCGGTTTGCTAGAATCCAAACGGATGTAGGCAATTTTTCCGGATGCATTTTTCTAGCTGGACGGAGAGGTGATTTTGTGCGCGCGCAGGGGCTTTTGAGTAGTATTCAAAGCGCCGCCGGAGAGGCTCTTGCCGTGGTTCGCCGTCCCCAACTGAATGACCGGCTGCAGCACCGCATTGTGAGGAGCGATATGACTGAGATTGTTGCCATAGGTGCCCGTGAAGTTCTGGATTCGCGCGGCAATCCGACCGTCGAGGCGGATGTGATCCTGGAGAGCGGCGCGATGGGCCGCGCCATTGTGCCTTCTGGCGCTTCAACCGGCGAGCATGAGGCCGTGGAGCTGCGCGACGGCGACAAGAGCCACTACCTTGGCAAGGGCGTGCTGCAGGCCGTGGCCAACGTGGAGACGGTGATTGCGCCGGAGCTGGAAGGCATGGACGCGGCCAACCAGCGGCTGCTCGACCAGTCGATGATTGCGCTGGACGGAACGCCAAACAAAGGCAAGCTGGGCGCGAATGCGATTCTGGCCGTCTCGATGGCCGCGGCGCGCGCCGTGGCGCAGACGTTGGAGATTCCGCTGTATCGCTATCTGGGCGGGATCAACGCCAGCATCCTGCCGACTCCGATGCTGAACGTGCTGAATGGCGGCGCGCACGCCGACTCGAACGTGGACTTTCAGGAGTTCATGATCATGCCCGTTGGCGCGGAGCGCTTCAGCGAGGCGCTTCGCTGGGCGGCCGAGACCTTCCATACACTAAAGAGCGTGCTGAAGAAGAAGGGCTATAACACGGCGGTGGGCGACGAGGGCGGATTTGCGCCTTCGCTCAAGTCGAATGCCGAGGCCATCGAACTGATCCTCGAGGCCATCGAGCAGGCCGGCTACAAGCCCGGCGAGCAGATCGCCATCGCGCTCGATCCGGCGTCGAGCGAGTTTTACGACGCGGAGAAGAAAAAGTACGTATTCAAGAAAGGCGACAAGAGCGAACTGTCGAGCGAAGACATGGTCCGGTTCTACGACAACTGGATCCGCCAGTACCCGATCGTTTCGCTCGAAGACGGCCTTGCCGAGGACGACTGGGAGGGTTGGCGCATCCTGACCGACAAGCTCGGCGGCCGCATTCAGCTCGTGGGCGACGACATCTTCTGCACCAATATCAAGCTGTTGCAGCGCGGCATTGAAGAGGGCGTAGCCAACTCCATCCTCATCAAGCTCAACCAGATCGGCACCATCACCGAGACGCTGGAAGCGATCGAACTGGGCCGCCGTTACGGCTACACCTCAGTGATTTCGCATCGTTCGGGCGAAACCGAGGACACGTTCATCGCCGACCTTGCGGTTGCGACCGGCGTGGGCCAGATCAAAACCGGCTCGGTGAGCCGCACCGACCGCATCGCCAAGTACAACCAGTTGCTGCGCATTGAAGAGGAACTGGGCTCGGGCGCGGTCTACCTGGGGCTCGAGGGCCTGAATTACGACGAAGAATAGTCTGGCGTTCTCCGGATTCGCTGTCTGCTCAGCGCCGCGCTTCCGAGCGGCCGCTTCCCGTGAGGAAGCGCCACTGGGAGGCGCGGCGAATGTGAATCTGGGCACGCGCTTTTCATCCGCTCCCGGGGGCTGCATGGGCACAAGGCCTGAGCCTGTTCCTTCAGCCGGATTTGCCGGGATTGCTCGGGGCTTCACGTTTCCGGCGATTCTCGCGGTCTTCGTCCTGGTTTCGCGCATTCTGTGCCGCGGCCCGCTGTATTTCGGAGACGGCCCTAATCACATCGCCTGCATTGAAGCGAAAACCTACATCATCCAGGCCCCGGGGTACTGGCTGTTCAACCGGATTGCCGGCTTATTCTCCGATCCGGTGCTGGCCATTACGGTGATGAACATTCTGTTCTCGGTGGCGGGGGTCGTCGTTTTCTATTACACAGCCTGTTTCTTCACAGGCCGGGTGAATGCTTTCCTGGCGGCGCTGGCTTACTCGACGATTTTCTATATCTGGTTTTCCGGCGAGATACACAGCACCTACGCCTCGCAGATTCTCTTTCCCGTAGCTACTTACTTTGCGCTTCTCTGTTATGAGCGCGACCGGGCAAAGTGGTTGCTGTGGCTGGCGGCACTGTTGTTTGCCATAGGCGCCGGGTTACGGCCGACCGACGGGATGTTCCTGATTCCTCTGGTGCTTTACTTCGCCATCTTCCACATGCCGCGCAAGGAAGCAGTTGTCTTCCTGTCACTGATCGTGCTGCTCTGTATAGGCTGGCTCATCCCCACCTGGGTCGCATTTGAGCGTTACGACGATGGCCTGAAGGCGTTCGCCGCTTACGTTACGTACGTTTCAAAAAAGCAATCGATCCTGACCGGCGTGCGAATGTATACGCTGGCGAATCCTGTTCGCTACGTCCTGCCTCTGGTCGCCGGTTTCTGGCCGGTATTGGGCCTGGTCTTCAGAAACGCTTTTCGCAATGGGAGCGACTGGCGCATCAAGTCGCTGCTCATCTGGATCGCGCCGGGATCGCTCTTCTTTATCTTCAGCCTGATTTCGGATGCGCCATATCTCAATTACCTGACTGCCGCAATTCTTCTGCTCGTTGTGCCGGTTCCAGGCAAATGGACCGGAAGATTGCTCGTGGTGACCGCGTTATCCAACGCCTTTGTGTTCTTGGCGCTGGGCCCCGTCCCATCGCAGCGGCTTCCGGTAAACATCATGAACAGCTTTGTGCTGCGATGCACGCGCGGCGGCATCGAACAACGGTACAACAAAATCCTGTCGCAGATGCAGCACTTCGACGACGCCCAATAACCGGCGAATTGCGCTCGCTTTTGGCCTATTAACGACTCGTGCCGCCCGTGCTCGCAGCCTTATTTACTGCCTGCTCGATTTGTGCGGCGTCTCCCAGATAATAATGACGAATCGATTTCAGGTTTTCGTCGAGTTCCTGCACCATCGGCACGCCTGTCGGAATGTTGAGATCGACAATCTGCTCGTCCGGAAAGTCTTCAAGATACTTCACCAGCGCCCGCAGGCTGTTGCCATGGGCCGCGATCAACACTTGCTTCCCTGACCGGATGCTGGGAGCGATCGCTTCGTGCCAGCAAGGCAGAAAGCGGTCGACGGTGTCTTTAAGGCATTCACTGAGGGGAAGTTGCTGCTTGGTAAGGTTGTGATAGCGCGGGTCCTTCCCCGGATAGCGTGGATCGGCTTCTTCCAACTCCGGCGGGCGAATGTCGTAACTGCGGCGCCAGATTTTTACCTGATCCTCCCCGTACTTCGCCGCCGTCTCAGCTTTATTCAGGCCTTGCAGCGCCCCATAATGCCGTTCGTTCAGCCGCCAGTCACGCTCCACGGGGATCCACATCAGGTCCATCTGGTCCAGCGTGATCCACAGAGTGCGTATCGCGCGCTTCAGCACCGAGGTGAAGGCGATGTCGAAGCCATATCCCTGTTCCTTCAACGTCCGGCCGGCCCGCGTGGCCTCTTCTATGCCCTTCTCCGACAGGTCAACGTCTGTCCAGCCGGTAAACAGGTTTTCCTTATTCCAGATGCTCTCTCCATGGCGCAGCAAAACGACTTTGTACATCTCGATACTCTCTTTCCTAAGCTGAAATCTCTTTTTTCGTTGATGATTCGCTTCAATTATACGGAATCCCGGCATTCTCAAGATCGGCGAGGCGAAAGAGATGACAGGCGGGGACAGGCGGGGACATGCGGGCGTCGACCACGAATTAAGCCACGATGCAGCACGAATGCACAAAGGCCTCCCGCACGGGGAGGCCTATGCATGGGAAGGGAGATTTGGCGTCAGCGCGGACGCAGCGAACGGATGGCCGCCACGCGCTGCTCAATAATCTTGGCGCGATCGGCGGCGATTCCGCCAAGATACGACGGGGCAGAAGTGGTCATGAGCACCAGCGCCAGGAAGATGAGCGAGAAGCAAAGCCCTGCAATGCCCGCCGAAACCAGCATGTGGTACATGTCGTAGATATCCAGGCCCAAAACCTTGAAGGCGACGTGCTCCAGAGGCCGGATATGCTTGAGAACAGCGAGGGCGAAGAGGAAGAAAAGAGCAGCGGTTGAGGTCAAGACCGCGAGCGTAACGTCTAGGCTCCGATGGAACCTTTGACGCGCGCTGCAGTGGGCGCATTCGGCAAAATGAAGCTCGTAGTCCCGGCGCATCTCCGGAGAGATCCCCGAGATGTCATAACGCCAGCTTGCCAGAATTGCGCCTACGACGCGATCGGTGCATCGGCTGCTTGCCGTTGACATAAAAACTCACCTTGCAAAAAATTCAGTTCAAACCGGAGCTTCCGCTGGTGACCGGATTCGGAAGCTACCCAATTGGACGCCCCATCCACTGCTGCGGATGCATAGCGCCCCGCTAATACACGCCGTCACGGCACCTTGCCTGGCGCCTGGCTCCGGCCCATCTCACATGTTGAATTTGTGGCCGTTACGTATCTACGATTGTAACTCTTTCCGGCTAAAGGCTGATAGTAGAAAGCGGCTGATGTTGCTCGGCGAGCAACAGGTGGTTGGCGAGGAGGCTGGCTCGGCCCACGAGTGCGCGCTCGGCCGAGACCCTTGCCAACCCAGGAAGATTATTGTTTTCAGAGAGATGCGCTAGAATCACGTAGGCAGCCTGGCCGTCGTAGGCCGCGGAGAGGAACTCTGCCGTGGCGTCGTTGGAGAGGTGGCCAACGCGCGAAAGTACCCTCTGTTTGACCGCCCAGGGGTAGGGGCCGTCGCGGAGCATCTCCAGGTCGTGGTTGGATTCGAGCAAGAGCAAGTCGAGGTTCTGGAGCTGTTCCCTGACGTTGGGCGGGATGTAGCCGAGGTCGGTGGCGAAGCCCATCCGGATGCCCTCGGCGCTAAAGACAAAGCCCACCGGGTCAGCGGCATCGTGGGGAATGGTGAAGGGACTTAGGCCGATGTCTCCGATCGCAAAGGGCTGGCTGGCCCGGAAGTACTCGACCGCCGGCAACCAGGTGGGGTCTTCTTTCAGTGAAGGTGGTTCCGTCGAAGCCGGAGCCGGGCCGGGCTGCGCGTTCTTAGGCTGGACGTGTCTGTCGGCCTCGGGCTGGCTATCCGCCTCTGCTTCTTCGGGATCGCTCTCCTCAACCGGGCCTTCAGCGGCTGAGGTTTCCGGCTCGGCCTCGCGCTCGGCAGCCTGCTTGCGGCAGATCTCGAGCCATTGGGCGTAAGTCATCTGGCGGCGCGGGGTCAGCCAGCGCATCCAGGCGCGATGCGTGCCCTCGGTAAAGTAAACCGGAATGCCGAGCTTGCGGGCGGTGACCGCAAGGCCGTTCACGTGGTCCTGGTGCTCGTGCGTAATGACGATCGCGTCGAGGGTTTCGGGGGCTTCGCCGACGAGCCTCATACGCCGGAAGAGTTCGCGACAGCTCAGACCGGCGTCGACGAGGATGCGGGTGCGGCCACCGGAGACAACCGTGCTGTTGCCCTTCGATCCCGAGGCCAGCACCGTGAAGCGCACCATGGATTGAGCATACAATCAACTGCACGGGCCGAGCACAAAAACCGCCTGACCGTGCGGCCCTGACTGGCCACTTGGCGAGTTTCTCCTAAGGCGGAGATGTGAAGCGAAGGGAGTGGCCATGAAATTTCTCTCCGTTATTCCCATCCTGCTTGCTTGCGCCGCGATGCAGCCGGCGCGTGCGAGTGCGCAGGCTGTTCCGGCCCAGGCGCCCCAACCAGCCGCCCCGCAAGCCGCCATCGTCTACCGCAATGCCCAATATGGTTTTTGTTTTGTTCTGCCTTCGAGCTGGAAGGGATACACGATCGTCTCTGAGCGATGGAACGGCGTCATCCTCAGTTCCGGCCAAGCCGTTCACGGCCCGCAACTGCTCATCCGCCATCCGGGCTGGACGCAGGAAAAACCCTACCAGGACATTCCCATCATGGTCTTCACGCCGGTCGAGTGGAAGCAGGTAGCGGCAGTGACCATGTCGGTAAGCGCGGCGCCGATCGGTCCTGAGGAACTGGGCGGCAACGGCCAGTATGTGTTCGCGCTGCCGCCGCGGTGGATCGGATTTACCGACGATCTCGGATGGCAGGAAGTGGACTCATGGATGGAACAGAATCGGCTACAGGCGCCTTGCGGGAAGACCGCTCCACTGCCAACCAATAACATTCCTTGATGAGGTTGTTGGCGACGTCTGCGCTGCCGGGTTGCTCAGGATGATCCGGCCATCGACGCCGGAATCTCAATGGAGACGACCGTGCCGCGGCCGGGGTTGCTGACCACATTGAAGCGGGCCTGGTTGCCGTAGAGAACTTCCAGCCTCTCCTGCACATTCTTCATGCCGATGCCTGCGCCGGTTCGGCGAATCGCTGAGTCCGGGCTGCCGGTCATGCCCACACCGTCATCGGAGACTTCAATGGAGATTCGGTCGCCTTCGAGGCGGCTGCGCACGGTAATAGTGCCGCCTTGGATACGCGGCTCCAGGCCGTGCTTGATGCTGTTCTCGATGAGCGGCTGCAGCAGAATGCTGGGGACCAAGACTTCGAGCGTGCGCGGATCGATTTCTTTTTCGACGCGCAGCTTGTCGGCGCCGAAGCGGACCACCTCGATGTCGAGATAGTCGTCGGTAAACTTCAGCTCCTCGCGAAAGGGAACGTAGGCATCGTGGTCCTTGAGCAGGGCGCGGAGGATGCCGGCCAGCTTGACGGTCATCTGGCGGGCCAGCTCTGGCTGGCTGCGCACCAGCGATGCAACGGAGTTGAGGGTGTTGAAAAGGAAGTGCGGATTGATCTGGCGCTGCAAGGCGTCGAGGCGGGCTTCGAGCACCAGCCGCTTCTGCTCTTCGAGCGACATTTCGACGCGGAGGGCGTTCCACACTTTCAGGGCAATGCCCACGTTGATCGGCGCGCAGAGCCATACCAGCCCCTGCAGCCAGATTCGGTCAGAAACCAGCGCGAACAAACGATGCGGGAAGGTGTGGGCGATCCAGTCGCGAATCATCTCCATGACAGCGATCAGGACCAGGAGCAGAATCTGGCGGTCGATGCGCGGTTTAATCAGGTTGCGGCGCACCCACCGATAGAGGCTCAGGTCGATGAATGGAGTGAACGACCAGATTTCTTCCTTTTCGACATAGCGGCCGATCATGCCGGCAGCAAAACCGAGCGCAACGTTAAACGGCAGCGCGAGAAACTCGTGGTGCAGAACGGCTGGGACAGATAACACGCCGCCGCTGAGCATGGCCCAGCCGGGACCGATAAGCAGGCCGAGAAGAACGATGGTCTCAAAGGAGATATCGGCGGCGAGAAAGTTGGGTACCCGAAACCGAAACCAAACCCCGAGAGTGAGCGGTACAAGGAAAAAAGCCAGCAACGCCAGAGTTTGCCGGGGACTGCGTTTCTCGGCAAAAAACAGGCGCCGGAAGGTGGTTACGCGCGCCAGCACGCTGGCTACTGAGGCAACCACGCCCAGCTTGACCAGCAGCGTGATCCAGATAAGATTGTCGGTCACCCCATCAATGTATCGCGTGGCGCCGCCGGAAGGCGAAAATCCCGCGCTCCAGACCGGATTTGTCCGCGCCTCGTAGAATGGAAGCATGGGATTCGAGAGCG
>JBEKXX010000100.1:0-12271 GCA_049511595.1 Occallatibacter sp.
CAAGCGCAGGAATCTATCCCCACAACACCACTGAAGCCGATGACAACGCCCTGGCCAAACTCGACGCCCTTCTGGCCGAGCCCGAGGTCATCGCCTGCGGAGAAATCGGCCTCGATTACTACCATGAAGGCGCGCCGCGCGACGTGCAGAGTGCCGGGCTGATCCGCCAGCTGGAGATCGCCGCCGCGCGTAAGCGGCCCGTCCTCATCCATTGCCGCGGCACAAACGAGTCCGCCGACGCCTGGAACGACCTGTTTCTGGTCTTGGAGGAACGCTGGCGGGGAACCGGCCTCGGCGGCGTCATGCACTGCTTTGGCGGCGGATGGGAGCAGGCCAGGCGCTCGCTCGACCTCGGGTTCCTGGTCTCGTTTGCCGGCAATCTCACCTATCCCAAGGCGCAGCCTCTCCGCGATGTGGCCGCCCGCATCCCCATCGACCGGATTCTGGTCGAAACCGACGCGCCCTGGCTGGCGCCCGCTCCCAATCGCGGCCAGCGCAACGAGCCCGCCTGGGTGGTGCAGACGGCGCAAGTTTTGGCCGGCCTCCTCCAGGTCGCACCCAACGAAATTGCCGCCGCCACCACCAAAAACTTCTTCCGGCTGTTTCCCGCGGAGCAAGAAGTGCGAAACTGAGAGATAGCCGGCGCGCCGGCAGGCCACCGGCCGTCTGAGGATCGGAAAATTATGGCTCAGGACAATTCTTTCGACATCGTGAGCAAGGTGGACATCCAGGAGGTCCGCAACGCCATCGATCAGGCGATGAAAGAGATTCGCCAGCGTTTCGACCTGAAGGATACCCACTCCCAGGTCGATCTGGAGGGCAATGACAGCATCCAACTCGCCTCGGCCAGCGAATACAAGCTTGAGGCGGTGAAAGACATTCTCTGCCAGAAGCTGGTCAAACGCGGCGTCTCGCTCAAAAACCTGACCTACGGCACGATGGAACCTGCCGCCGGCAAAAGCGTTCGCCAGAAGATCAGCCTGCAGCAGGGCATCCCCGTGGAAAAAGCCAAGGAAATTGTGCGCCTCGTCAAAGACTCAAAAAAGAAGGCGCAAGCCAGTATCCAGGGCGACACCGTCAGAATCTCAAGTAAGGACCGCGACGAGCTGCAGGCGATTATCGCCATGTTGCGGAGCAGGGATCTCGGTCTGGAATTGCAGTTTACGAACTACCGCACCAATTGACGGGAGTGATACTCTCACCTCGGCCACAGAAATCCGCCGTGGCGCGGCAAGACCCAGGCGCCCAGCACAACGCATCGCCTTTCCCCCTGCGAATGCTATAAAATCGGAGCACTTTGAGCACACTCACCATAGCTACGGCCAGAGAGGTCTTTGAGCTGCTGCGGGAGGATCTTGTCGCGGTAGAACAGGAACTGGGCCGCGACGCCGCGTCCAGCGTCAGCACCATTACTGAGATCGCCGAATACCTGCGCGAAGGCGGCGGCAAGCGCATCCGGCCCACGCTCCTGCTGCTCTCCGCTCACCAGTTAGGCTACGCGGGCCAGGGAGCCATTCGTCTGGGTGCGGTCGTCGAGATGCTGCACACCGCTACGCTGGTCCACGACGACATCATCGACGGCGCCGACGTGCGCCGCGGCCGCCCCTCCGCAAATACAAATTGGGGTAACGAGAAATGCGTCCTGGCCGGCGACTGGCTTTACATGCAGGCCTTCAAGGTGGCGCTCGAGGAGCGCAACCTGCGCGTGCTCGACCTGCTCATCAGCCTCACACAGCAAATGGTCGAGGGCGAGCTCCTCCAGATTCAAAAGCTCGGCAAGATGGTCTCCGAGGCAGAATACTACGACCTGATCTTCCGCAAGACCGCCTGCCTTTTCTCGGTCTCCATGCGCCTCGGAGCGGTCCTGGCCGGCGCCACCGAGGCCGAGGAAACTAGCCTGGCCACATTCGGCCGTGCCGTGGGCCTGGCCTTCCAGATTGTCGACGACGTGCTCGATCTGACGGCCACCGAAGAGGTTCTGGGCAAGCCCGTAGCCAGCGACCTGCGCGAAGGCAAGGCCACGCTGGCAGTGGTTCACGCCGCCGATCACGGCACCGCATCCGACCGCAAGGCCATTCGCCGAGTTCTCGACGACCGCAGTTTCGAGAACGTCAGCCGACAGCAGATTCGCGAGATCCTGGTACGCAACGGCTCAGTCGAATACGCCATGGCCGCCGCCGACCGCTACGCCGAGCAGTCGCGTCAGGCTCTTGCCCCGCTCGCCGAAAGCGAGTTCAAGCGCGCCCTGCTCTGGGTGCCAGATTTTGTCGTCGCGCGGGAGAAGTAAATGTCGCGGAAGCTCTCCGGAAAGCCGTTGTGGGCCTCCGTCGACCGCTATTTTGGCGATCTACTCGCCCCATCCGACGAAAAACTCGAAGCCGCCGTCAAGGCCAATCGCAAGGCTCGCCTTCCCACCATCGATGTCTCCCCGCTCCAGGGCAAGTTTCTCCAGGTCCTTATCCAAATGACGCGGGCCAAACGTGTGCTGGAGATCGGTACCCTCGGCGGCTATTCCACCATCTGGATGGCGCGCGCATTGCCCAGGGGCGGGCGCATCGTCTCGCTCGAATTCAGCCCCAGGCACGCCGAGGTGGCTCATGCGAATTTGAGCAATGCAGGCGTGGATAAGCTCGTTGACATCCGCATCGGTCCGGCTCTATCAACCCTGCCTAAACTTGCGGCTGAGGGCGCGGAACCTTTCGATTTGATTTTTATCGACGCCGACAAGGAGAATAACCCGCACTATCTCCAGTGGGCGCTCAAGCTTTCGCGGCCCGGGACCGTGATCCTGGTGGATAACGTCGCGCGGCACGGAAACGTCGTTGAGGCAAAAAGCTCCGGGCCTGAAATCGTCGGCACGCGCCGCTGTCTTGAAATGATGGCCGCAGAGCCGAGCCTGAGCGCCGTCGCCCTGCAAACAGTGGGTGTCAAGGGCCTCGACGGTTTCGCCCTCGCCGTCGTCCTGCGCTGAGCGCGCGATTTTGTGCCTGCACCGGGTATTTCGGCGTAGAATGCTCTGCAAGATGAACGAGCGTCTTGAGCAGATACGAAAGCTCGTCGGCGAACTGGAAGTCGAAATGCGGTCGGGCGCCTCGGCAAGAGATCGCGATTTCTCCGCGCTGGAATTGCCGCTCATTATTCAGCAGATCGTCGACGATCTGCAGCCGCAGCTCTCCCCTTACGATGCGGCGTTTTACTGGTTCCTCTTCCGCCACTCCATCGCCAAAGACGGCGATCCTCATCTTCGCGTCAGCACGCGCCACCTTCGCACCGCCGTCGTCAAATCCTCTTACTCGCAGCTCGATGAAAACCCGGTCTCGCTGGGCAAGGTGCAGGAGACATTGCGCGCTCTCGAGAGCATCGGCGCTATCCGAAAAGATGGCGAGCCCAACCGCGATGGCACATTGTACCGGGTGCTGATCCCGGAAGAGATCGAAGCCTGCCAGAAATACCGTGCGGGACGTGTGGCGTCGGAACCGGAACTCAAGTTTCCGCGCTCGGGCGCCGATGACGACAACCTGCAGGAGAACCGCATCAAGGTCTACGAGCGCGACGGCTACGTCTGCCGTTACTGCCAGAAGCAGCTCACCCGCTTCACTGCTACGCTCGACCATGTAAAGCCGGTCGCTGAAGGCGGCGACAACAGCATCGACAATCTCGTCACAGCCTGCCTGGATTGCAACGCGATAAGGAATAAGCGGGTGTTGAGGAGCACGCTCGCCGAGAGCTGACCGGATTCGATAGCTTCTTCGAAATCTGTGCGACGACGGGGCCGCCAGCCCTATTCTTCCGCCATCAGTTCGCGCAGCGCCGCCGCATACCGCTCGGGCAGAGGCTTCTTATTCAATTTGTCGTCGCAGACCACGTGCACCGTCTCGCCTTCGGCCAGCAGCGTATCCTCCTCGCCCTCGCGCTCCTTGCGCAGGATGCGGTAGGCGAACTTCAGCACCGATCCGCGCAGCATGGCGGGTCGCGTCTCGATCAGAATCTCATCGTCGTAGCGCGCCGGCGAGCGATAGCGGCACCGCGCCTCGATCACCGGAAGAATACAGCCGTGGTCGGTCTCCAGCCGGCTGTAGGCAAGCCCGAGCGAGCGCAGCAACTCCACGCGCCCCAGCTCAAACCACACCAGGTAGTTGGCATAGTAGACAATACCCATCTGGTCGGTCTCGGCATATCGGACACGGACTTGTGTGGTAACTGGCATTCTTTCTCCAGGGGGCAGGGATCAGAGTTCAGGAGTCAGGAAAAGACCGCAGTTCTGCCGTCTTCGCTGATCCCTGATCCCTGACACCTGATCTCTGCTGTTACGGCTTGATGTGCATGAACAGCGGCAGCTTGCTCACGTCGTTAAAGATGGTGAAGGCCATGAAGGCCATCAGCACCACGAACGCCGCCTGGTAGATTCTCTCCTTGATCGCCAGGCTGATGTCGTGGCGCAGCGCGCTCTCAATCAGCAGAAGCAGAATCATGCCGCCATCGAGGATCGGGAAGGGAAGCAGATTGAGCATGCCCAGTTGCAGGCTGATCATCCCGGCCAGGCCAAATTTGGGATACCAGCCGTTGGTCTCCGCTGCTTCGCCCGCCGCCTGCGCAATCCCCACCGGGCCCATGAGTTGCGTCACCGAAATCCGGTGCGTAAAGAGCCGGTCCAGCACTTCAACCACAACCAGCGAGTTGGCCTTGAAGAAGCCCAGCGACTTATTCCACGCTGACAAAAGAGACAAGGGCTCATCGCGGATGGGAGTCGGCTTCGTAGCAAAGCCCAGCTTCCATTGGGTGTCGATTTTCGCCGGCGTCGCCACAATCTGCAGCGTGGCGCTGTTGCGCAGCACATCGAGCGTCAACGGCTTGCCTTTTTCCCATTGCATATAGGCCAGCAGCGTGCTGACGCTGTGGAAAGCGTGGCCATCGACAGCTTCGATGGCATCGCCCGCCAGCAACCCCGCCTGCTCCGCGGGGTAGCCCGGCTGCACCTGCGCCACTGCGACTGGCCCGGGTAGATATTGCGGCAAAATTCCCGCGTCGCTCAGGTCGAAGCTGTCGTTCTTGGCGCTGGCTGGCACGCGCAGGCTCATTTGGAGCGTCTTTCCTCCGCGCTCCACCGTGACCGGCACCATCTGGTTTGCATTCAGCCGCGCGTGCTCATACACGGCCTCCCAATCGGGATTCTTGACCTTGTCGAAACTCAGGATCACATCGCCCGTCTCGAGCCCCGCCGCCGCGGCGGTCGAGCCTGGGGTAATCCACTCCACAGTCGTCGTCTTCACCGTGGCCGACGGCACCTCGTTGATAAATCCGTAGTAGAAGAGCATCAGCGCCAGCGCAAGCAGGAAATTAAACCCCGGGCCGGCAAGGCCGATCAACATGCGCTGCCAGCGGGGGTGAGATGTAAAGGCTCCGGGGTCGTCAGCCGGGTTTTCGACTTGTGTGCCGGGCGCCTCGAGGTTTTGCTCCGGGCTCTCGCCGGTCATTTTGACGAACCCGCCCAGCGGCAACAGGCAGACCTTGTAATCCGTCTCGCCGTACTTAAAACCGAACAGGCGCGGCCCGAAACCGAACGAAAACGCCTCCACGCGCACCCCGCAGAGCTTGGCCACAGTGAAGTGCCCCAGCTCGTGCACGATCACCATCACGCCGACAAGAACGATAAATGCAGCGGCAGAAACCAGAAATTCATGCATCGTTGTATGGTTTTTCCTTCAGCAAAGCCCCTGGGGTGTATCAGATCTCGATTCGCGGCCCGGGAAAGGACCAGCTACACAACCTCAGTTCTGCCCGATAAACGCCTGAGCCCTCTCCCGCGCCTCCCGGTCGGCCACAAGCACCTCCGCAATGGTTGCTGGGTGCGCCTCTGTGGTCGCCGCGAGCACCTTTTCAATTGTACGCGGGATGCCCGTGAAGCAAATACGACCTTCGAGGAAGGCCCCCACGGCCACCTCGTCGGCCGCATTCAGTGCAATGCAGTGCGCTCCCCCCTTTGCGGCCGCCTCGAAGGCCAGCCGAAGGCAAGGGAAGCGCTCGAAATCGGGTTGCTCGAAGTCGAGGCGCCGCAACGCCGCCAGGTCGAAGGTCAGCGTGGAATTAGGCCGCTCCGGCCAGGCCAACGCGTAGAGAATGGGCAGCCGCATATCGGTGACCGAAATCTGCGCCAGAATCGATCCGTCCACGTACTCCACCAGCGAGTGCACCGTCGACTGGGGATGGATGGTCACCCTCACCTGCTGGGGCGTCACGTCGAACAGCCGGCAGGCCTCGATGACCTCCAGCCCTTTGTTCAGCATCGTCGCCGAGTCGATGGTAATGCGTCGGCCCATCACCCAGGTGGGGTGCTTCAGAGCCTGTTCCGGCGTGATGCTTTCGAATTGGTCCAGCGGAAGCTGGCGGAACGGCCCGCCCGAGGCAGTCAGCCAGATGAACTTCACTTCGTTGTGCGCGCCGACGCGCAGGCACTGGTGCACGGCGTTATGCTCGCTGTCGATGGGCAGGATTGGCGTCTTGTGCTCCCGCGCCGCGCGGGTCAGAATCTCGCCGGCAGCCACCATGCATTCTTTGTTCGCGAGCCCCACCGGCTTTCCGGCCAGGATGGCCGCGTGCGTCGCCTCCAGCCCGGCTACGCCCACGATGGCAGAAACCACAAAGTCGGCTTCGGGCAGAGTCGAACAGGCAATCGTGCCCTCGGTCCCATGCACTATCTCGATTCCCGCCACGCCCGCCTGGTGCAGGCGTAAAGCCAGCTCGCCGGCCAACTCTTCCGTGGCCAGTGAAATCACCTTCGGCCGCCAGCGCACGGCCTGCGCAAAGGCCTCATCCACATTGCGGCCTGCGGCCAGCGCGGCCACTGCGTACCGCTCGGGAAACTGCTCGACGATGGAGAGGGCGCTCTTTCCGATGGAACCCGTGGAACCGAGTATGGCGAGTCTCTTCAAAATAGCTTCCAGCTCCTGGCTTTTCGCTTCTAGCTTCCCTGCCGTTGAACCCGTAGCGGTTGCATTTCTTGCACGCTTGAGTCGCGGAACCGCTCAAATCGCCAAGAAAGACTGCAATCGCAATTATCCGCGGCGCCTCGATCGAGCTAGAGGCTAGCAGCTAATAGTTATCTTAAAACCGCTGGTGAATCACCTGTGCGTACCATAGCACCGGGCTGGCGAGCAGCAGTGCGTCGATGCGGTCCAGCACCCCTCCGTGACCGGGCAACAGGTCGCCCGAATCTTTCACCCCCGCCGATCGCTTCAGGGCCGACTCGGCCAGATCGCCCACCTGTCCGGCCACGTTCACGATCACGGCCATCTCCAGCCAATACCAGATCTCATCCGGATACGAAAGGACCACAGAGGGACACACCCGCTCCAGCCACGTTAGGACAGCCGAGTTCCACGGCTCCTGCAGCAGAGCGGCCAGTCCCACGAGCGCCAGCGCAACCAGTATGCTCCCGGCCAGAGAAGCCACCGCCCCTTCCCAGCTTTTGCCCGGGCTCAGCGAAGGCGCCATCTTGTGCCGGCCCCAGGCGCGGCCAACGTAGTAGGCAGATGTGTCTCCCACCCACACCACGCACAGCAAAAATGCCACCAGCGAGGGTCCATTGGCTTGTTCGTGCAACATGGGCAAAGCGAGCAGCGTAAACCCCGGGTAGAGCAGACAGAAAATCGAGGCCGAGGTGCTCGCGATCGTCTCCTCAACCGGCTTGAAAAAGGTGCAATACACCAGCAGGCACAAGCCAAGAATGCCGAAGATGGGCAGAAGGTGATCGGAATCCGGCCAGGCAATGTAGGCGGCGAACAGACCAACGACCGCCAGAATAGTCGCAATTCGCGGCGGATTCGCCCCGCAGCGCCGGCTCAGGCCCAGATACTCCCATCCTGCCAGCGCCGCAACCACGGCCACGGCCAGCGTGAAGAGCCACTGCCACTTCGGCCCCAGAAACACCAGAACGAGGGCAATAGGAATCAGAACAGCAGCGGTAACAATGCGTTTCATTCACGGTTGAGCATACACTGCCGGGGCGGCCGGAACCCACTCTCGGACTGCGATTGCAAACGTCATTGCGCCGTCTGCGCCCGGCTCTCGCGGGCAAACTCGATCATCGCCTGTCCAAGTGTTTCCAGAAGATGAGTCCACTCGTCCAAGTGCGCTTCACCGGATCGGGTCAAAGAGTAATTGCGCCGCGCGGGGCCGCCGCCGGCATCCCAACTTGAAGAAACGTAGCCGTTTGCCTCCAGGGTTCTCAGCGTGCGGTACAGAGCCGCGCCTTCGATCGTGGCATCGGTGAGCGCGTATTTTGGAAGGCACTCGGCAATTTCGTACCCGTACGATCGCCGCTTCTCTTTGAGAATCCGCAACACAACCGGCTCGATAAAACGAGAAACATTCCCCATTGCGCAGGTACATGGAGATCGTATGGGCAGAGTTGCGATCATGATGCCGGTCGGCCGGGCCGATGCGCCGATGTCATCGCATTTCGGCAAGTCCGAGTGGATTATGATTTCGGGCGATGAAAGCACAACGCCCGAATTCATCAGAAACGTGGGGCTCAATGGCAGAAGCACTGTCAATCTCCTCGTTGGACAGGGTTGCACGGATCTGATTCTCGTCGATATCGGCGACGGGCCTTGAGACATTTGCAGGCGGTAACAATGTACGCTTGGGTAGTGCCCGGACCTGTCACTGGGCGTGAAGCGCTCCGGATGTTCGCGGAGGGAAAGCTGGCTCCCGTGCCTCCGGTTTCCGCTGCGTCAAGCCGCGGCGAGGGCCATGGCTGTTGCTGCGGCCGCCATGATGCCGGTGTGCCGTCCACTCGCTGCTGCGGTTGATAACGGCGCGGCGTCCAACACGTCCTGAAAGGAAGATGGCTGTGAAAACCATGCGATACCTGATTGTTCTGCTGACCCTGGCCGGCGCAGTGGTTTCCGTGCTGGCGCTGCGCGTGCATTACTCCACCGGCACCGAGCCCTGTTCCATCAACGACAGGTGGGACTGCGGCATCGTCAATCACAGCTCCTTTGCGGTCATCGAACATGTTCCCGTGGCCGCCATCGGCTTCGCGGGCTATCTGGCGCTTGCCGGCCTGGCCTTCGCCCGCCGGCGGTTCCTGTTGTTCCTTACCGCCCTGATCGGTCTCGGCTTCGCCCTCCGGCTAACCTTCATTGAAGAGTTTGCCCTGGGCGCCTGGTGTCTCTATTGCGTCATTTCCCAGGTCATCATCGCACTGATCGTGTTGCTCGCCCTGGCTTGGTTCACGGCCGAGTACGTCACCCTGCGGCGCGCCAACCCACCCGCATGAATTCGCGGGCTCAGGTCCGGAGAACATGCGTGAAGATCCTCTTCATCTTCAACCGCCAGCCCTAAGACGGAATCGACGTCACCTGGAACGGACTGCGCCTGGCGGGCAAGCCGGCCGATGGGAGAAACGAGGCGCGGCCGTTCCCGACGAACGACACGGTTATATCTTTCTGAACCTTTGCCGCCTTTTTAGTTCACCGCAATCCGGATCCGGTCCGGATCATCTTCCACCTCGCCGCCGTCTTCGCCGATCCCGCCATAGCGGCGTTCCCGGCCCTGAAAGTCTGCAATGGCCTCCAGCAGGTGAACGCCCCGGAAATCCGGCCAGTAGCGCTCCGTGACGAAGATCTCGGTGTAGGCGATTTGCCACAGCAGGAAATTGGAGATGCGCTGCTCGCCCGACGTGCGGATGAGCAGATCGGGATCGGGCATGTGAGCCGTGTAGAGATGGCGGTGAATGTCTTCTTCGGTGATGCGGTCGGGGCTAAGTTGCTTGTGCTTCATTTCGGCAGCAAGCGCGCGAAATGCGTCCACCAGCTCCGACCGTCCGCCGTAGTTCAGGGCCAGCGTCAGCGTGGTGCCGCTGTTGCGCGCCGTGTCCTCTTCCACCCGGCGCATCTTGTCCTGAACCTCGGCCGGCAGATCGTGCGTCCTCCCGATGTACCGGAAGCGAATATTGTTGTTCCTCATGCGCTCCAGGTTGTTGTCCAGGTAGGCCTTCAGCAGGCGCATCAGAAAGCTGACCTCGGCGCGCGGACGGCGCAGATTGTTCTCCAGCGAGAACGCGTACAACGTCAGCCAGGGCAATCCGATGCGGGCTGCCGTTTCCGTCACCTGCTGCACCGCCTGGGCCCCCTGCTGATGGCCCACAAACCGCTTGAGCGAGCGTCGGCACGCCCACCGGCCGTTGCCATCCATGATGATGGCCACATGCTGGGGAAGGCACTCGGGCTTCAGCGTCGCATAAACAGCGCGCTCCTCCGCACTCAGATCATCGATGCGCAATGGGGGAGAAGAAGACAAGAACTCGCCTATAGATCGCATTTCCGCTTTTCCACGCGGGCGCCTGTGGGGCGTCGCGTAGTGGCGCCGACGGAGTTCACGCACCAGGAAAAGTCGCGTCCTGCGTGAACCAATCTCCGGCCTGAATAAAGGAACCAGCGGCCGGACCCGGGCAGTTACACCATCGACCGTAAAGCATTTTCCCGAATTCCGCAATGCGAAGTCCCGGCGCCGTCCCGGAATGACATACGCGCGGCGACACGGCCTGGTAGCGAGCCGCCAGCGTTTGTGCAGAGCGCTCTCTTGCCCGGAAGCTCTAGGCAGTGCGGCGGCGGCCCACCGCCGCGTCCCGCACTGCGCCGAACAAGAGCGTCCGGTGCAGCGAATCCAGATGCGGCAACAGCGCGGCCACTTCGGCCAGAAATGGGTCGCTCAGGATCGCGGCCACCTCTTCATCCCGGCGGCTGCGTGCATCGCGAACCAGTTGGCGCACTTCCACTCCAAGGGCCGTGGCCAGCCGCTCCAGCGAGCCCAGCGTCGGAACCGCTTTGCCGTTCTCGATTTTGGAAATGTAGGTGCGCGGCACCTGCATACGCCCCGCCAGCTGCCGCTGGCTCAGGTGGCGCGCCCTGCGCATCTCGCGTACCTGCGTGGCCACCTGCAGCCCTGCCTCGTTGCAATCCGGCAGGGGCGGGCTGGTCACCAGCCGTGGCGCCAAATACACCGGCTCCTCGATATCAAGAGGCCTGTGGCACCTTCTGCAAAGGGAATTGCTGGTTCTATACTGCATGAGCCTGCAGTACTCGCACCGCACCACTTCACGTGTTTCCACGCTTACTAAGGAAGTAGCCATCCTGGATGCGCGGAGTGCCAGAGCATTGGACTCCGGGGCGCTTATTTGCACCTCGATGGGTGCTACTTTCAAGGAAGGGAACCATAATTGTCAAGTAGAAATTTAGGGACAAACCGGAGAAAGCCCAATTTGATCCCTGGAAACCCGATAAAACACGAACCAGTTCGATCAACAGGAGAGAAGAATGGCCGCCACAAACCTGCGCTATGGACGCGAACAAGCCTGGCAATTGCTCGCCGAATGGACCCAGAGCGAAAGCCTGCGCAAACATGCGCTCGCCGTGGAAGCCTGTGTAGTGGCCTGCGGCGAGCAGGAGGCAGACCGGCTCGGGCTCAAGGACGATGCGCGGACGGCTCTTCTGGAGCTGTATTCCGCCACCGCCCTGCTCCACGACTTCGACTACGAGCGCCATCCCACCGCCGAGGAGCACCCTTTCGTGGGCGTTCGAGAGCTGGAGCGGCTGGGTTGGCCCGAGGAACTTCGCACCGCCATCCTGGGCCACGCCGGCTACTCTGGTGTGCCGCGCTCATCCCACCTCGCCAAGGCCCTCTTTGCCTGCGACGAGCTGGCCGGTTTCCTCACCGCCTGCGCCCTGGTCAAGCCCAGCAAATCCATCGCCGATGTGGAAGCGCCCAGCGTCCGGAAGAAGATGAAGGACAAGGCCTTCGCCCGTGGCGTCCACCGCGAAGACATCGTGCAGGGCGCGGCGGAGCTGGGCGTCGATCTCGACGCCCACATCGCGTTCTGCATCGAGGCGATGATGAAGCGGGCTGGTGAGCTGGGACTGTGAGTCCAGAGCAGTCTAATCGAAGAATTTTTCCTATCCGTGGCCTCGTCGCAGTGTCAGATATGTCCCCGGTTCAAAATGTCAGCCATGTCCCCGGTCCGTACCCCTCGATATATCCCCCCTCCCCCCCGGGGATGCCATACCTCCATATTTGATGGCGAAGGACTTAGCGGCGAGCCCATACCTGTCGCATACCCTTGCCCGTACCTTGCATACCCATTTCCGAGCCCCCCATTGCGAGGGCCGGAGATGTTACTCATCGGTAACGGGGGGTACCCCTTCCCGTCTCTGAAAATAACTCGCGTGGAATCATGGAGATAGCGCAAGTATTGTGCGCCATCTATCTCATT
>JBEKXX010000101.1:0-12239 GCA_049511595.1 Occallatibacter sp.
TCACGCGCGCCACGGCCTTTGTCAGCCTCGCCTCGTGCGGCCGCGCGCCCTTCGTCTCAGCCGGCGCGTAGAAATGTTCGATCGACTCGACCAGGTAGGCTCCGGGCAGGAAGACCGACGCGGCGCTCACGCCATCGCCCGGCAGCAGCAGCACGTCGCCCTCGCGAGGAAGCGAGTGCAGCGTCTCCAGCGGCACAAGGTTGATGCAGGTTCCGTCACCGGCCACAAATTCCAGGCAGTTGAGACTATGCAGCGTTCCCTCACGCACGCGCCTCAACTCGCGTCGTGCCTTCACCGACTCATAGTAGGTGCCCGCCATGATGGGCAGCCCGATCATGAAGCCGACTACACTGCTGTACTGCGCAACGATTGCTATCCAATGATGGGTCATCCGGTCTTTCGCCTCCATGCAAAGGGTAAACCGGACAGGTGGCGCCATTCACGGGTATTCGGAGCACTCCGGCGCCCTGGCAATCACCCGCGCGCAGTGAGCGCCAACCCATGCTATTGCCCAACCGACCCGTTGCGATGAATTCTTTCACCTTGAAAAAAGCGGTGATGCACCATGCTGAGCCCAAGCAGCAGGACCAGGACAAAGAAAACGATCACGAAGATCGCTTTCCCAATTCCAGGCAGGGACGGCTTCGGCTCCGGGTGGCGTTCCAAATTCGTATTCGTGTCCATCGGAGTTGCCACACCTCCAACTCAGCCCCCAAACGCGACAACCTGGAGCGCCGGTTCCCCGGTACTCATTCAGTCCCGGACATTTCCAGAATCCGCGCTCTTGTTCTCCTCGTGTCCGGCCTCTCACTGAAAAAGTCACCGGATGGGGACCGTTTCATGTGCTGCGATCGCAGCCCCTTGCAGCCCCGATCATACCGTCGATTTTGTTTTTGCGACTGCATTTTTTCGGGGCAGGCCCGTATCAAGCGAGGCTCACCTCAGGCAGGAACCGCCAGCCCCAGGTTCTTCCACAACCGCAGGGTAGGCCCGGCCTGATTGATGGTGTAGAAGTGCAATCCCGGCGCCCCGTTGCGCAGCAGCGTCTCGCACAGGCGCGCCACCACGCTCAAGCCGAAGTCGAGCAGGGCGGGCTTGTCATCTTGTAGCTCTTCCAGGCGCAGGCGCACCCAGCGCGGCAGGTCGGCGCCGCAACCATTGCAGAAGCGCATGGTGTTGGCGTAGCTCGTGATGGGCATGATACCGGGCACAATGGGAATTTGGATTGCGGCCTTGTCGCACCTCTCCACGAAATCGAAGTACGCGTCTGCGTTGTAAAAGAGTTGGGTTAGGGCTGCGTCGGCTCCGGCCTCAACCTTGCGCCGGAAGCGTTCGAAATCTTCGCCTGGCCTCGTCGCCTGTGGATGCATCTCGGGATAAGCTGCGACTTCGATCGTGAACGCATCGCCGTGCTTCTCGCGGATATAGCCGACGAGTTCGTTGGCGTAGTGGAACTCGCCCGGCGCCGCGGCGCTCAGCGCTGTGGCGGGCAGATCGCCGCGCAGGGCCACAATACGCTTGACGCCCGCGTCACGGTAGCGCTCAAGCTGCTCCGCCACATGGGCGCGCGTGGAGCCAACACAGGTCAGATGCGGCGCTGCTTCGACGCCGGTGTGTTCCACCACCGTCAACAGCGTCTCGTACGTTCCTTCCTGATTCGAACCGCCCGCCCCATGCGTCACCGAAAAATAGTTCGGCTTCAACGCCGCCAGTTGGGCGATCGTGGCCGGCAGCTTCGCTGCGCCTTCCGGCGTGCGCGGCGGGAACAGCTCGAAGGAAAAGCTAAGCTTCGCATGCATACGCGAACCATCCGAATCGAATACTCGGAACAGTTCCGATCACCGATCGCTGTTCCCTAGAAGCTGTTTCATAACCGAATTCTGATCGTTTTCGAGCTTTCCCTCGGGGGCTAAAGCCCCATTTTTTGCTCTGTCTGCGGCACGGCTAAAGCCGTGCCCTTTCAAAACCAGGTTATGAAACAGCTTCTAGTATCTGTAGTGCTCTGCCTTGTACGGCCCATCCACCGTAACGCCAATGTAGTCGGCCTGCTTCTGGGTGAGCTTGGTCAGCTTCACGCCGATCTTCTCCAGATGCAGCCGCGCCACTTCTTCGTCCAGTTTCTTGGGCAGCGTGTACACATTCACCTTGTAGGTGTCACGGTTCTTCCAGAGATCGATCTGCGCCAGCGTCTGGTTGGCGAAGCTGTTCGACATCACGAAGCTCGGGTGGCCCGTTGCGCAACCCAGATTCACCAGCCGCCCCTCGGCCAGGATGAAGATACCGTGGCCGCCGGGGAAGGTATAAAAATCCACTTGCGGCTTGATGTTGAGCTTGGTCAGTCCCGGCGCCGCGTTCAGACGGTCCATCTGTATCTCATTGTCGAAATGGCCGATATTGCAGACGATCGCCTGGTCCTTCATCTTCTGCATGTGCTCGAGCGTAATGATGTCGGTGTTGCCGGTGCAGGTAACGTAGATGTCGCCGCGGCCCAGCGTGTCCTCGACGGTCGTCACCTCGAACCCCTCCATCGCCGCCTGCAGCGCATTGATGGGGTCGACCTCGGTGACCACGACGCGCGCGCCCATGCCGCGCAGCGAGTGCGCACAGCCTTTGCCTACGTCGCCGTAGCCGCAGATGACTGCGACCTTGCCCGCCACCATCACGTCCGTGGCGCGCTTGATGCCGTCGGCCAGCGACTCGCGGCAGCCGTAGAGGTTGTCGAACTTGCTCTTTGTCACCGAATCATTCACGTTGATGGCCGGAACCAGCAGCTTGCCCTGCTCCATCATCTTGTAGAGCCGGTGTACGCCCGTGGTCGTCTCTTCCGACACGCCGCGCCACTCCTTCACTACGTTGTGCCAGTGCTGCTTATCCTCGGCATAAATTTTCTTCAGCAGGTCCTTGATGACCTGCTCCTCGTGGCTACCCGAGGGGCTATCGACCCACTTGTCGCCCGCTTCCAGCTCATAGCCCTTGTGGATCAGCAGCGTGGCGTCGCCGCCATCGTCGACGATGAGCTGCGGCCCCTTGCCACCCTTGTGCAAAAGCGCGCGCCTGGTGCACTCCCAGTAGTCCTCCAGCGTTTCGCCCTTCCATGCGAAGACCGGAACGCCTGCCGCCGCAATCGCCGCGGCCGCATGGTCCTGCGTGGAAAAAATGTTGCAGCTCGCCCAGCGCACTTCGGCGCCCAGGCTGACGAGGGTCTCAATCAGCACAGCCGTCTGAATGGTCATATGCAGCGAGCCGGTCACGCGCACGCCAGCCAGCGGCTTTTCCGCCGCGTACTTGTGCCGGATCGCCATCAGTCCCGGCATTTCCTGCTCGGCGATGACGATCTCCTTGCGGCCCCAGTCGGCCAGACCCAGGTCAGCCACTTTGTATTCGGTCTCGACCTTTTCAACGGTTGCGGTTGCCATGTAAGTCTCCTCTTATCGACGTATCGTGATATATTGATGTGTAGCAGAATTTCCCGATGCCGTCAATTGTCAAAACGCTGCGTGTGGTGGCCGACCCCAATCGGCTGCGCATCTTGTTGCTTCTAAAGGGCGAGGAACTTTCCGTTGCGGAACTGCAGGAGATTCTGGCCATGGGCCAAAGCACCATCTCCACGCACCTTTCGCAGCTCAAGCAGGCAGGATTGGTGGAGGATCGCCGCACCGGCAAGAGCAATCTCTACCGCTTCTCCACTGCTGCCGCTCCTGAGGGCGGCGGCCTTTTGGACGAGCTGCTGGTACGGGCCGGGCAGGAGATCGCAGAAGCCAGCGCCGATCAGGCCGCCATGCGCCGCGTGCTGCGCAAGCGTCAGGACAAAATGCGCGCTTTCTTCGACAGCGTGGCCGGACGCCTGGGCAAGGACTACGTTCCCGGCAAGTCGTGGAAGAGCCTGGCAGAGGCGCTGCTGCGCCTGATGCCGCCGCTCGTCGTGGCCGATCTGGGCGCGGGCGAGGGCGCCTTTGCGCTGCTGCTCGCGCAGCGGGCGAAGAAAGTGATTGCCGTCGACTCGTCGGCGAAGATGATTGAGGTGGGCCGAGAGCAGGCACAACGGCACGGCGTGAAAAACATCGATTACCGTCTCGGCGACATGGAAGAGGTTCCCATCGGCGGCGGCGAGGTCGATTTGGTCTTCTTCTCGCAATCCCTGCACCACGCGCTGCACCCCGAGCGCGCGCTGGCCGAAGCGGCGCGGATTCTTGTCCCCGGCGGCCGCATCGTCGTCCTCGACCTCGTCAGGCATCGCTTCGAGGAGGCGCGCGAGATGTACGCCGACGAGTGGCTGGGCTTTGGCGAAGCCGAACTCGAAGCGCTGCTCGCGAAGGCAGGTTTCACCAATGTTGAAACCTCGGTTGTGGACAAAGAGCCGGAGACGCCGCAGTTTCAAACGCTGTTGGCTGTGGGCAACAAGCATAACCAGACCCCCAAAGCGATCCTGGGCACCCCATCCGTGGGCAGATCGCTGTAGCGACCGCCGAAGCGGCCGTCAGGAGCGGCAGATTGAAACTCCGTCGGGGCATTCAACGTCACCTGCAAATGGGGATTGTGCCGCACGTCAGATTCTTCTCTATCTATCCCGGGAAAAATGGTATGATCGGGTTCGATCGGCGGAATACCCGGGACAACGGCATAGAGACGAGTGTTACGTCGTTCAGGCTCCGTCCAAAGATCCAGGCTCCCCCAATCAAATCGGAGGTAGGTCATGAGTACGCTACTCAAGTTTTTGGGGCCCATGCGGAGCCCAGTCGTTGTCCTGTGCGCAGTGTTGACGTTAAGTGCGGCGGCCCTTGGCGTGTCCAAGAAGGGTTCTGCACAGTCCTCGAAGGGATCGGGGGCGGGGGCGGGCTCTACCACACCGCCGCAAGGCAACGCCAGTGCCGCAAATCCAGAAGGTTTCGCCATCGAGTCGGAGATGCTGACCTACACGGCCATGGACTCCGAAGGCACGGCTCTTGCCTGCGGAATCGGGCGCAACGTGGGCGCCGCGGATGCCAATTGCGCACCGCAGCCAATCACGGGCCCGCCGGTAGGCGTTGTCGTCGTCTCCGGGGATTCCAGCGCGCTGAATGAATTTCAGCTCTGGCGTACGGACATTTCCACGATGGACATGCTCAACCTGCGCGCCAGACATTACTGCCCGCGAGGTCCGGAAGGAAGAGGAGCGTCGTCTCCGACGCTTCTGGGCACGTTAACATCGATGTTTCCTGAGAGCCAGGCGGCGTCGTTCGCGATGTCACTGCTTAGCTCCACCGCGGAAGCTTCTCCTCTCGAAGGCAACATCCTTGACCAGACCCTTGTAAACGATGTGGCGGGGCACTTGAGGGCGCTCGGCCTGGATGTCGTGATCCCCGATCATTACATGCCGTATTCGCTCACTGCGATCGACGCGAATCGCTCCCCGTTTCTGACCAAGTATGTTGAGCTCATCAATGTACGCGCATGCGTTGCTCCACCTGCGCCGGGGAATCAGGAGGGGGCGGAAACGGGCGCAGAGCCAGCCCCGTCTGGAGATAGGGCCGCGGAGACACAGGCGGAGGCTGACAAGAAGGCCATTGCGCAGGCCATCGACGCCTTCCTGAAGTCGCTCACCGAGCCCGATGTTTTTGACGTGCCCAAGCCACCGCCAGGCGCGCCTCCTGCTCCGCAAACGCCGGTCATTTCTCATCTGAACGCCGTTCTCAGGGCCGACGGTCTGGCGCAGGAACTCGACGCGGCTTCGCCCAATGCACGATCCGGCGCGAACGGCATCTGGTATGTGCTCTCGCTCAAGGCGCTGGAATCGGGCGGGACTCTGTTGAAATCCGGAAACGCCATAACGGGCACAAAGACCAGCTACAGTGGCGGGGCCGTGGGAACCTATGCGCTGTTCCGCCTGAATGGGAATGTGGCGTGCTCAGGTGTCTTTTTTAACTATGAGCCTCCCACGCTCACCAGCAAAATCCCAGACTTGCTCAAGAGCACTCAACCGGCGGCGGAAGGAAAGCTGGTCGGCGGCTGCCGTTAACGCTTTCCGCGAGTCCTTTGCAATCGGCCGAAGCAGGCGGCATTGCTGAAGAGGGCGGGCCTCCAAACCCGCCCCCTTCATCCTGCGCTTCATGAACGAATTTTTCCCGTCCCCGCACGATCGCCGCCAACGCGAGACCAATTTTCCTCTCCGCGAGGGATGCGCCGCTCTGAGCGCATTTTGCTCTCCGCCTCAAGCAGATGACGCTTGCGCTCTACGCCCCAGCGGTAGCCGGTGAGCGAGCCGCCGGCTCCCACCACGCGATGGCACGGCACCAGTAATGCAACCCGGTTTGTCGCGCAGGCGCGAGCCACGGCGCGCGTCGCCTTGGCATCGCCCAGCTCGCGCGCCAACTGGCTGTAACTGCGCGTTTCGCCGCGCGGAATCTGCCGCAGCGCTTGCCACACGCGCAATTGAAAAACGGTTCCACGCAGATCCAACTCCATTGTGGTCTGATTTTGGAAAAGATTCGTGCCGCTGCGAACGATCTCTACAGCCGCCTCGATCCAGCGCGAGAGCACCGGATCGAGGCGCAGTTCGGCCGCGGGAAACTCCGCGCGCAGGCTGCTCTCGGCCTTGGCCTTGGTGGCCGCGAGCGAAAGCCAGCAAAGGCCGCGAAGCGTGGCCCCGACGACGACCCAACCGAAGGGCGAGCGCGCCGTTACATATGCGATCTGCTCGCCTTTGCCGCCCTGGGCAAACCGCGCGGGCGTCATGCCGAGCTGGTTGCCTTCGTAGGCGCGGCTCGACGAGCCGAATCCCGCTTTGTAGATGGCGCCGGTCACGGTATCACCCTGCTTCAGCGCGCCACGCAGGCGGCTGGCCTGCAGCGCGCGCCTGTATTCGAGCGGGCTCACGCCCATCTCGCGCTTGAAGAGCCTCTGCACAGTGAACGGGCTGAGCCTCACGAGCCGGGCCAACTCTGCCAGGCGCACCGGCCGGTCGGCGTGCGCTTCAATGTGCGCGCGAATCTTGTCCAAATGGGCGCCGCTCGCAGCGCCAGGCCGGCACCGTTTGCAGGGGCGAAAGCCGGCGGCCTGCGCTTCGGCCGCGGTGCGGAAAAAGCGCACGTTGGCGCGCAAAGGGCGGCGGCTCGCGCAGCCGGAGCGGCAAAAGACGCCTGTGGTCGCCACTCCGTAGAAGAAGCGCGCCCGCGGATCGTGGGCGACGAGTTGTTTCCACGCGGTTTCGGAATCGAGACTCGATGCCGAAGCAGTCTGCGGAATCTTTGCATGAGTCACTGCGTTGGCTGTTGCGATTTGCGAACTGGTGCTCATGGAATCTATCGTCGCCCTTATACGCTTCCTGCGCACTCCGATTCTTGCGTGCAATTCGGAATTTTTTGGGGAGAACAGTGTTGAACGAAGGTCATCTGCGGCAGAGCGGTAGCAGTTTTGGCCCGGCGGGCGACGGCAAACCCTTCTGCCCCGTTCATTTCTCCTTGATGGCTGCAAGCAGCAGCACCCAGTCGGCATCGCCGTCGTGATTCTTTCCGGGGGGCGTAAATTGCCGCGTTCCCGTATTTGTGAGAGGACCTCCAGGGATGGTTGTGTATTTCCCGTCCGAGGGGTCAAACCACTTGGCAATTGCCGGCGCCTTCAGGCTCGCCATGTTCACTGTGATCGTCCGCTCGGTCGGCATGTAGGCGACCAAGAATGAGCCGTCAGGCGTTTTAGAGGCAGTGGAGAAATCGCTTTCGCTGACGCGGGTTTGCATATCCCCGGGACTTCCAAATCCGGCAGTGACGACCGTGTGGTCTTGGTCCGGAACGAGATCCTGCCACGGCAGGGAAGAAAAGAATCGGCGCCAAATCATTAGCTGCGTCACTCCGGCCGTATCGATATAGTACTTCCATCCGGGCGCCATATAGCAGGTAAAGGCGTTGCCGTAGAGTTGCCCTTTACCCCCGCTCAACATAGCCCAATACTCCTGACGTCTAAGTACCAAGGGCGTTCCGAAGTCCATCGGATGGCCGAGGTCCATCCCTGCTAATTCATAATGAGCCTCAACCAAGTAGGTCGGCGCGATAGGCGTCTGATTGTAGCTATGCCACATTTGAAGAAATGTGGGAGAGTATGTGTAAGTGCTGTTGACGGACACGATCGGCGCCCATGTTGGATCGTCGAGCGATGAACTTGTTTCGACATTCAACTCGATGGTCTGAAGATGCCGTGGATCGACGGACTGGATACCCATTGCAACTGCCCTGACTACCTTGTCGTCGCCTGGGGTTTTCCATGTATTAAAGTCATTGCCGTTCAACCAAATGATGTTGTCGAAATGCTTGTAGCGGCTGCCCAGATACTGGCCATAAGCGTAGGCGGCAACTGGACCGTTGCTGCGCATCGTCTGAAGCCACTGCCCCGTCTCGATAGGATCCAGGAAAACCGCCATGCGATGATTTGCCGCTAGCATGAGCATCTTGTCGACACGGGCAAAGTATGCTTCGTTGGGCTTAGTAAGATCGTAATGAGCTGTATCTGTACCGCCTGGAACGTAGCCGGTGAAGGGGCGAATACCGTCATAGGTGCTGCCGTCATCCAGACTGTAATAGTAATAGGGGCCGGCAACAAGCACGTCGATCCACATGGCGTTGAATCCGTGAGCCTGGCGGTCTTCGAAGTACTTCGCTGCATCCTCCGTTGAGGCCATGGTAACTATCGGCTGGGGGACGTCACCGACAATCAGGAAAGGGATGTTACGTTGGTCGACCAGATAGCGCCTGTTGGAGCTGACTTTGAGCGGATAGACGGGAGAACTTGCAGTGGAGAGATTAGCTGGTGGTGCGATTAGCTGCGCCCACGCCGAAACTGGTCCCAGCAGAACAAGCGCCACCAGCATTGCGCTGACTGTTAAGCACAGGTACATCCGACCAGATGCTCTTTGCATGAGGATTTGTCCTCCCGTCGCGCTTGATGTTTTCTGAGTTGCACGCGACCGTTTCGGGTATACCTGGCCCTGCTTGGGGCGCAGTACGGCTGGAGAGCGCCAACCCTGCGCTCTCCGGCCTAAAACACCCAACTACAACCCTCCGCTACGCGCCTGGATTGCGAAACCGGAACGGGCCAACCCAATACGCAATCAAAACTGCCGCTTGCTCAGAGACTTCCTAGTGAGTACTCCCCGAAGCTTCCAGTAATAGCACCCAGTCGCCATTGCCGTCGTGATTCTTTCCTGGGGGCGTAAACTCACGCGTGCCACTGTTTGCAAAGGGTCCCCCGGAGATGGTTGCATAGGCTCCGTTCGAGGGGTCGAACCACTTGGCGATTGCCCGCGCCTTCAGGTTCGCCATGTTCACCGCGATCGTCCGCACGGTCGGCATGTAGGCGAGCACATATGAGCCGTCAGGTGTTTTAGAGGCAGTGCAATAATCGCTTGTGTAGACACGAGTTTGCATGTCTCCGAACGTGCCGTACCCGGCCGTGATCACTGTATGCGTCTGATCCGGAACCAGATCCTGCCAAGGCATCGACTCAAAGAAATTCTTCCAAATTATAAGTTGCGTCACTCCTTCAGTGTCGAGATAGTATTGCCATCCGGGCATGAAAGTCCAAATAAAGGCGTTGCCGTACAGTTGACCAGTCCCCCCGGTCAGCATCGCCCAATACTCCTGGCGCCGAAGTACCGGGGGATTGCCGTAATCCCACGGCTCGCCGACTTTCTCCAATTCATAATGAGCCTCAAGTAGGTAGGTCGGCGCAATGGGCGTCTGATTATAGCTATGCAACATCTGAATGTAGGTTGCTGCGTATGCATAGGTGCCGTTGATTTGAATAAGCGGCACCCAGGTCGGATCGTCGAAAGAAGAACTATTCTGGTAGTTCAACTCGACCGTTTGCAGGGCGTCGGGATCGGTAGCTTTGATGCCTTTTGCCACTGCCTGAACCAAGGCATCGTCGTTAGGATTTTCCCAGGTTTCAAAATCGTTGCCGCTCAACCAGAGTATGTTATGAAAGTGCTTATAGCGATTACCCAGATACCGGCCGTAGGTTGCAGCGTTGGACAGGCCATTGTTGCGCAGCGTCGGAACCCACTGTCCGGTCTCGATAGGATCCAGGAAAACCAGGATGCGATGAGCCGCCGCCAGCGTGAGCATCTGGTCGACGCGGGTAAAGTATGCCTCGTTAGGCTTGGTAAGATCGTAATGCGCCGTATCTTTGCCGCCGGCAACGTAGCCGGTAAAGGGGAGAATGCCGTCATAGGTGGCTCCGTTCGCCGGGCTGTACGGCCGGTACGGGCCAGCTACTAGCACGTCCATCCACGCTGCATTGAATCCGTGAGCCTCGCGGTCGGCGAAATAGTGCGCGGCTTCTTTCACGGTGATCATCGTAACTAAGGCATGTGGATTATCGCCGGCAATCAGGAATGGGACATTATTCCGGTCGACCAGATAGCGCCCGTTGGCGCTTACCCTGACTGGATAGGAGGGAATACTCGCGCCGGCAGCCTTGTGCGATGCGGCCTTCACGTGCGCCGTCCCGGCAAGCGTTCCCAGCAACGTGAGCGCCATGAGCAAGGCTTTGATCCCTTTGCCCAGATGATTCGTGAGTGCTAATGTTTTCATCTTGATTTTTCCTCGTCCTTTGAGATGGTCCCGATGGTTCGGACAGGTTTCGCCGATTCGGCGAACAGATGCCATGAGCCGGGATTGGAATGGACCCGTATGGGAGGGCTTGCCAGAGTGCAAATGCACCACAACCGGGCAACGTCCCATCCGCTATACAAGAACTCGAGGGCATAAAACTCTCTGAACTATCGATTATAAAATAGTGGAAGAGTGCCGGGAGGGGGGGTCGAACCCCCATGACCGCAAGGGCCGGCAGATTTTGAGTCTGCTGCGTCTGCCAATTCCGCCATCCCGGCTTGGGTGGGACCTGCTCCCAAAGTATCGCATAGGCTTTGGCTTATCCGCCACAACGCGGCCCCCGGCTGTGCTTACAGAGCCTTACCAGCTTCGGCGTATGAGGCTTTCCACATCCGCCCGCCGGCACACGCCCTCAACCCCTGTGCGAGAATGGAGGCAACAACGATGACCAGCGCCTCCTCTGCCGTCGCCCCTGAGCCCACCACCGTTACCCCGCAGTTGCTCGCCCAGCACGGCATTACGGCGGAGGAGTACGACCGCATTCTCGCGGCACTGGGCCGTACGCCGTCGCTCACTGAGCTGGGCATTTACAGCGTGATGTGGAGCGAGCATTGCTCCTACAAGTCCAGCCGGGCGCACCTCAAACGCCTGCCCACCAAGAGCGATCGCGTCGTCCAGGGGCCCGGCGAAAACGCGGGCATCATCGACGTGGGAGACGGCTGGGCCTGCGCCTTCAAGATCGAATCGCACAACCACCCCAGCTACATCGAGCCCTACCAGGGCGCGGCCACGGGCGTCGGCGGCATCCTGCGCGACATCTTCACCATGGGCGCACGGCCGCTCGCCGTCATGGATTCGCTTCGCTTCGGGCAGATCCGCGAAGGGGAAGGAACGGAACCCGATCTGGTCCGCAAGAACCACTCCATCCTCGAAGGCATTGTCAGCGGCATCGCAGGATACGGGAACTGCTTCGGCGTGCCCAACCTCGGCGGCGAAACCAAATTCGAGGCCTGCTACAGCGGCAATCCGCTCGTGAACGCCTTCGCCCTCGGCCTCGTCCGCAAGGACGAGATCTTCTACGCCAAGGCGAGCGGCGCGGGCAACCCCGTCATTTATGTCGGCGCCAAGACCGGCCGCGACGGCATCCACGGCGCCACCATGGCCTCGGAGGAGTTCAAGGAAGGGTCGGAACAGAAACGGCCGAACGTCCAGGTCGGCGACCCGTTCATGGAAAAGCTGTTGCTCGAGGCCTGCCTGGAAGCCATGAAGACCGGCGCCATCGTCGGCATTCAGGACATGGGCGCCGCCGGCCTCACCTGCTCCACCTGCGAGATGGGCGCGCGCGGCGGCGTCGGCCTCGACGTGGAACTCGACCTCGTCCCTCAGCGCGAAACCAGCATGAGCGCCTATGAAATCATGCTCTCCGAGAGCCAGGAGCGCATGTTGCTGGTGGCCGAAAAAGGCCGCGAAAACGAGGTGCTGAAGGTCTTCTCGAAGTGGGGGCTCGACGCGGTCATTGTCGGCACAGTCCAGCCCGAGCCGCGCCTCCGCATCCGCCATCACGGCGAACTCGTCGCCGACATTCCCAATCAATCGCTCACTGACGATGCGCCGCTCTATCACCGCCCCATCGGAACATGGAAAGCGCCTGTCCCGCCC
>JBEKXX010000102.1:0-12160 GCA_049511595.1 Occallatibacter sp.
CGTAGCCGACACCGGCGATATGCAGGCCATGGAGCAGTTTCATCCTCAGGACGCGACCACCAACCCCTCGCTGATCACCGCCGCCGCGCAGATGCCTCGCTATCAGCCAATCGTCGATAGCGTGCTCCTGGACGCGCGCAACGAGCTAGGCGAAGGCGCGAGCGATCAGGCCATCGCCAACCTCGCCTTCCAGCGGCTGGCCATCGCCTTCGGCAAGAAAATCCTCCAGATCGTTCCCGGCCGCGTCTCCACGGAGGTCGATGCGCGACTTTCCTATGACACCGAGGCCACCATCGCGCAGGCGCGCAGCATCATTGCGCAGTACGACGCGGCGGGCGTAGGCCGCAATCACGTGCTCATCAAGATCGCCTCTACGTGGGAAGGCATTCGCGCCGCCGAAGTCCTCGAGAAGGAGGATATCCACTGCAATCTGACGCTGCTCTTCGGTTTGCATCAGGCCATTGCCGCGGCTGAGGCAGGCGCGACGCTCATCTCGCCCTTCGTCGGCCGCATCCTCGACTGGTACAAGAAGGACACCGGCAAGGACTTCCACGGCGCCGACGATCCCGGCGTGCAGTCGGTCACGCGTATCTACAACTACTTCAAGAAATTCGGCTATAAGACCGTCGTCATGGGCGCCAGCTTCCGCAACATCGGCGAAATCTGCGAACTGGCCGGCTGCGATCTGCTCACCATCTCGCCGCAACTGCTCGCCGAGCTCGAAAGCACAGAAGGCAATCTGCCGCGCAAGCTCGATCCTGCGAAGGCCACGACCATGCAAATCGAGCGGATCGCCGTCGACAAGGCCGCATTCGACCGCATGCACGCCGCCGATCGCATGGCCACCGACAAGCTCAAGGAAGGCATCGAAGGCTTCTCAGCCGCGCTCGTCAAACTGGAAACGCTCCTCGCCAGGCGCCTCGCGGAGCTCGAATCCCGCGCGCCCGCTGCGGTATAAGCGCGCGGCAGGTTCGCGCGATCCCTCACCGCCCGATTTGCACCGCCACCCCGCCCATGATCGTGCGCGGCGGCATGTTCACGCCGCTGATCTCCTGGTATCCCGTATTGCTCGCATTCATGAGCCGCAGATACGGCCGCACTCTACCCGCATCGTGCGTCAGCGCCGCGTTCCACACCGGGTACACCGTCTGTTGATAGCGCTCGGCAAGCTGCACCGCATTTGTCAGTACGACGTTGTGCGCCATCGCCCAGGTCCACGATGCATGAATATTTTCGACCGGATAATTGAATACATACTCCGACTCGAGTCCGTGCAGCGCGGTCTGCGCTCCGTGCAAAGCCGTCCACTCGATCCGCACCGTCTGCGATTTCTTCGGAATCCACGTGAAGCTCGTCTCGACTCCGGCAAAGTGCAGCCCATTCAGGTTGTCCGCGCACCAGATGTTCGCCGGGCAACCCGCGGGAAGATACGCATTCGGCACTGTCGCGCTCTTCACATAGTCGATGGTGCCGTGCTGCTGCGAATAGAATCCCGTCGCCGAGAACTCGATCTTCGCCGACGGCGTCCAATCCGCGCCTCCATCCCCGGTCCACGCCGACTCCGGTTTTAGATTCGCGTTTCCCAGCGTCGATGGGTCGGAGTAATAAAGATCCGTGTACGTCGGAATCCTGAATCCATACCCTCCGGTCGCGCGCAGTTTCAGGCTGTTCGCCACGCGATAACTCCCCGCCAGTTCCGGAGACAATACCGCCGTCGCTCCTCCCGAAAAAATCTCCTCGCGCGCGCCCGCCGACAAACTCCAGCGTTTCTTCGCAGGCCGCAGGTCCACGTCCACGTAGCCCGCGCCCCGATTCCGCGCATGAAGGCCAAGATTGTTGCTATGGATGCTGTCGCCGTCCGCCTCCAGCCCCATCAGCAGCAGCGTTCCCGCGGGCAGGTTCTCCGTGCGCCGCAGAGATCCCTGCCACGACCCATCCATATGATTGTTCTCGTAAATCGCCGGATCGTCGCGGAAGAGCACGAACTCATCCGTGTGCCGCCGGTACGCGAACGCCGCCTGTGTCTGGCTACCCAGTTCCTGCCGCGCCGAGCCGAACCAGCCCTTCGTTCGTTCCCACGAGGGGTAGTCGCCATAGAACTGGTTCGCCCCAAACGATCGGTCACTCCCGGCAAACATCAGGTCCGTCACGCCCAGCCGCGTTCCCACCCAGCTCTCTGCAGATGAATCTTCATTGCGGTAATCGCGGTCGGCCATGAATCCCGTGGAGAAATTGCGCTCCGCGGTTACGCGCCCGCTCCATCGCCCGCGTGTAGCCCCCGCCAGCAGCGTCTCCTCGTTCGATTCGAAGCTGCCCTCGCCGCCGCGCAGAAAAATCGAATCGCGATCCGGCGCCGCCGTCAGAAAGTCCACCACCCCGCTCATCGCATCCACGCCGTGCAGCGTCGAACCCGCCCCTTCCAGCACCTGGATCGAGTCCATCGCCTCCAGCGGGACCGGCAGATCGAGATTGTGGTGCGATGTCTGCGCGTCGTTGATGCGAAATCCGTCGAGCAGCACCAGCGTCTGTTCAAAGCTGCCGCCGCGCAGCACCAGGTCCGCCTGCCCTCCGCCCGTGCCGCGCTCCTCAAGAAATACCGAGGAGTCCTGGCGCAAAAAATCCTGCGGCGACTCGGCGGCCAGCGATTCTCCCTTCACCGGCAGAATCTCCACCGACCGTTGCGACTCGGCCAGCGGCACCGGCGTCGCCGTCCCCAGCACCACCATGGTCTCCGTCTTGCCCTTCACAGTTGCTGTTGGCGGAGCCGGGGCATCCTGTGCGGCCGCGCACAGCGCTGCCACCAGCAGGAAAAGCCCCAAACCTCGGATCATTTGTCTAAGCTGCAATCGACGCATCGGCCTGCCCAGAACAAGCATGACCGGCAAAGAGCCGCTGTTCAACAACGATTTTGTATGATCTTGAATAGTTGAAGTGCTAAACTACCTTGGTTTCCGTATGCGCATCGACGCCTTTCTCCGCGAAAGCCCCATGTTCGCCGTCAACCGGTCGGCGAGGCGTTTTGAATCGTTCACGGCGCGCTTGCTCGCCGCCGATGGCCTCGGCTTTCTTGAAGCTCTCGTGCTGGCTGCGCTGTTCTTCGAGGCGCCGCGGCAGGTCAAGCCGTCGCAACTGGCGCAAACCTTTGCCACCACACGCGGCAACCTGAGCCACTGCCTTTCGTCTCTCGAAGCCAAGGGGCTGCTGCAGCGCAAGATCGATCCCGGCGACGCGCGCGCATACCTGCTCATGCTCAAGCCTCAGGGCAAGCGTAGCGCTCTGCGTGTCATCGCCGCCCTCGACCGCATGCAAAAGGAATTCGAGAGCGAGATCGGCAAAACGGCGCTCGCCGAGATGCTCAAGTCCCTCCGAAAGCTCGAAACGCTCGCCGCTGCGCTGTAAGTTGACGCTCAATGCGAAATTTTTACCAGGCTATGCCCCGAGAAGAAAATAAGATATTTATTATCAGTAACGTATGGAATATTTAGGCTACAACCGGATTGCCCGGCAGCGCGGGCATTCCCAAAGCATATCGCTGCTTCAAAAACGGGACGATTCCCGTGAAAGGACCAGCTATTCCTTTCACATTTTTGCTTCTTTACTTTGCGGCGGGAGAGATGCTACTTTCCTAAGCATTCCAGGCCCCCAGGATAGGAGAATCGCCATGTTTTGCCGCCGATGCGGGATGGAGTTGCTTCCGGAGCACAAGTTTTGCAAGAACTGCGGGACGGCGGTCGGAACGGTGGGGAACGCGCAAAGCGTTCCGGCCGTCGCCGCGGCCCCAACGGCGCAGTACGGTGCGGCGCCGCAGCAACCGCCGCCGGGGATGGTAGCGGTGGTGTATCAGGCGTACCCCGGCGGTCCGCAACAGCTCTATTACATGCCGGCGTCGCAGGTGCATCCGCAGACCCATCAGTCGATGATGGCAGGCCTGACATCGCGCATCCGCAGTCTGGCCTCGACGGACAAGCTCGAGGGCTTTAGCCTGGGGCAGATGTTCAGCGAGGTGTTCCAGCGCCGGGGCGCCGACGAGTTGGAAGATTACTTCATGGTGGGCGCGAAGAATACCACGCCTTCCCTTGACCTTGTCGAGACTGGCTGGCCCAAGCCGTGGATGTTCTTCCGCGTCCTTGCGACCCTGGTGATCGCCTATGTGATCCTGGCCGTCATGTTCCACTTCACCACCAACCAAAACCTCGTGCCGGGGCTTTTGCTCCTGGGATCGTTCGCGACGCCGCTGGCCACGCTGACGCTTTTCTTCGAATTGAACTCGCCGCGGAACGTTTCGATGTACCTGGTGGGAAGGCTGTTCATAACCGGCGCGGTGGTTTCGTTGTGCGCGGCGCTTGTGCTCTATATGTTGCCGGTCTTCGATCTGCTGACCATGGAAGCGGGCATCGTGGAGGAATGCGCCAAGCTGTTCGCCGTGATCGTTGTGGTTCGCAGGGTGCGCTTCAAATACCAACTGAACGGAATCCTGTTTGGCGCCACGGTGGGGGCCGGTTTTTCAGCCTTTGAGACCATGGGGTACGGGCTCCAGAGTTTCCTCCCGGCCTTCATTCAGGGGCTCCAGCAAGCCGGAACATCGCAAGCGGGACAGAATCAAGCGTTGAGCGCAGCCACTGCGGCGATGATGGGCGAATTGTTCCTGCGCATGTTCACTGCCGCGCCGCTGGGGCACATGGTGTGGACGGCGATTTCGGCGGGCGCCTTCTGGCGGGTCAAGCAGGACCGGCCGTTCAGCGCCGGGATGCTTCTGGATAAGCGCTTCTTGAAACTGTTTGCCGTTCCAGTGGTGTTGCACGCCATATGGGACGCGCCGATTCAGTTGCCGTTCCTTGGCAACGAGATTGTCGCGGGCGTGATTGGGTGGTACGTGCTGTTCACTCTGGTCCAGCAGGGACTTCAGCAGGTGAAGCAAGAGCAGGTTATGCATCTGCAGAGTGCACTGGCCAACGTGGAAGCGACGCTGGTGCAGGGGACAATAAGGCAGCCTCAAAGTACGGCGCCGGTGGCCTAGACGCAGCGGACCGCGAGGGCTGGAATGCGCTGAGGCGGGTTGAAGCGCTGCAGCAGGCCGTGCAGGCCGGAAACAGGCAGGCGCGCCGGGCAGCGGAGATTGGGCTGGCAGCAAGAGCAGCATGCGGAAGCATGGCGAGGAGAAGGAAAGCGTATGGCATTCTGCGGCAAGTGTGGCGCACAGTTGGAAGGCAATGAGCGCTTCTGCGTGAAGTGCGGAAACGATTTGAGCGCGGCGGACGCGCCGGCGTTCACGCCAGTTACTGCTGCTGCGGCAGCTCCGGCGGCGGCGCCTCCGGTTGTACCTCCTCCGGCGGCTCCGCCTGCGTTTGCACCACCTCTGGCGGCGCCGCCATTCGCGCCCGTTCAGCAGGGCTTTCCCGGGCAAGGGCCGATCCCCATCGTGACCATGCCGCAGCCGGTGCCCAAGAGCCATGGCTGGATCTGGGGCGTGATCATCGTCGTCGGGATACTGGCCGGGCTCTATTACATCGGCGAGCACAATCAGCAGAACCAGCAGCAGGGGCAGAATCCCACACAGCAGCCGGGAACAGCCCCCGGCCAGCAGCCGGTTCAAGGGCAGCCCGGGGCACCGGACCAGCAACCGGGTCAGGACCAGCAACCTAACCAGGGCCAGCAGCCGGGGGTTGGCCAGCAGCCCTATCAGGGCCAGCAGCAGGAGCAGGGCGGCAATTCGGAGCTGGTCCAACTGCAGAAATTCACCGGGCGATGGGACAACATAAGCGGGATCGTCCAGATATCGAACGCGCTTTGGCGGAACAACTCGAATGCCACCATCCAGTCGGCGACGCTGGAGTGTGCGCAGTTCGCCGCCAATGGGACGATGATCACGCACGCGCAGATCACGCTGAACGGGCCGCTTCAGTCCGGCGGGGCAGATAGCTTCAAGCCGTTCACGATGGGAGCAATCCAGCCGGGCCTGGCCAAGGTGGACTGCGGCATTGTGGGCGTGACCCCGGCGCAATAGCGAGGCCGCTCGCACCCCCCCGCCGGGAACGGCGCCAACGGGATACCCGGCCGCCCCGGGGCAGTCGGCGGCAGGCCGATTCCGTGCCGGCGTCACACGTGGCGGGAACTGGGCTGGCAGGCGGAGCAACATGCACGAGTCTGGCGAAGAGAAGAGGTAAGTATGGCGTTCTGCGGCAAGTGCGGCGCACAGTTGGAAGGCAATGAGCGCTTTTGCAGGCAATGCGGGCACGATTTAAGCGATGCAGGAGCCGCGGCGGCTCCTGTGGCAGCTCCGTTTGCACCCTATCCGGCAGCGCCGTTCGTGGCGCCTCCCCCGCAGTTCTATCCGGTGCCGGGACAGATCCCGATCGTGACCATGCCGCAGCCGGTGCCCAAGAGCCATGGCTGGCTCTGGGGCGCGATCATCGTCGTCGGGATTCTGGCCGGGCTCTACTACATCGGCAAGAACGATCAGAACCAGACGCAGCCTGGAACGGCGCCGCAGCCGGCGGGTACACAGCCGGGCGGGCCGAATGCCGCGCTGCTGCGGCAGCAGATCTTCACTTCGCAGTGGCGCGTGACGAGCGGAGATGTCCAGATCTACAACCAGAAATGGGATAACCGGTCGAACGTGGCCATAAAATCGGCGAGCGCCGAGTGCGACCAGATTGACCAGAACGGCTCCGTTCTGGCGCAGAAGTCCATCGACCTGAAAGACGAAACCGATCCGGCGCTTCAACCCGGATATATGGAAGAATTCAACGACTTCGATATAGGACAGGCCGTGCAGGGCCTGTCCAAAGTGAATTGCGGGATTGTGGCCGTGACGCCAGCGCAGTGACGAAGCCGCGAGGCAGATGCATCCGGACGGACGCCTGAACAATCTTGCTGTGCCCTCGAACCTTGCGGCGGCCTTTACGCCCGCAGGGTTTGCTTTGCCTATTCGTAGCGCAGGGCCTCGATGGGATCGAGGTTGGCGGCACGGATGGCTGGGATCATCCCGCTCACCAGCCCCGTGACAATCAGAATCGCGGTAGCGACGATGAGCGAGGCGGGCGTAATGATGAGGCGGATGTCGGCGTCCGAAGCGTTCTGGGCGATCACGCTGTAAAACGGGATGCGGCCGACCGTAAAAGAGATCAGGAAGGCGATCGCGATACCGCACACTCCGCCGATGCCGGTAATGGTGAGCGCTTCCGCCAGGAATTGCACCAGGATCTGGCCGCGCCGCGCGCCCAGAGCTTTTTCAATACCGATTTCGCGCGTGCGCTGCTGCACGCTGACGAGCATAATATTCATCAGGCCGATACCGGCGATGCCCAGGGTGAGCGCGCCCACGATGGAGAGAAACGCCTGCAACACGATCGACAAAATGCGGAACTGCGACAACTGCGTCATCAGGTTGGCCACAAACATGGCATCGTGGTCGGTGGGCCTGAAGTGATGCGCGGCGGCCATGGTTGCGCGCAACGACTTCTCGATCTGCTGGTGGTCGCCGCGATAGCTGAACCAGACGCCGTCGAGATAATGCGTGTCTTTGAAGTCGCTCATCGTGCTGAATGGGATATAGATGATGCGATTGCGGTTGTCGTCGCCGCCCTCCTGCATCTTGGGGCTGAGCACGCCAACCACGGTGAAGATCACGCCATTCAGGCGAATGCTTTCACCCACCGCCCACTCGCCGGAGAAGAGCCTCGTCTTGGCCTCGGAGCCGATGACGCAGACGTGCCCGCGCTGCTCTTCCTCTTCGCCGCTGAAAAAGCGGCCGGCATCGGTGTCGAGCTTGAAGATGTCCTGAAACGCAGGGCGCACGCCGTCGACCTCCCAGGTGTAGGTGTGCAGGTCGTTCTGCACCGTTACATCCTGATACTCGGCGGGCGAGATGTGGATGATCTCGGGGAGGGCCGCGGTGACGCGGTCCACATCGTCGAGGGTGAAGCGCACCTGTGCGCCGGCCTTGTCGCCGCCTGCCTGCTGGCTGGTGCGGCCGGGAAAGAAACCGATGGTTTCAGTGCCCCACTGCGCAAAGATGGCCTCGATAGCTCTGCTGAATCCGGCGCCATAGCCCAGAAGTACCACCACGGTGGCGATGCCCCAGGCCATGCCCACCATGGTGATGGCGGTGCGGCGGATGTTATGGAGCATTGCTTCCCAGGCTTGCGCGAGTATGTCTTTCAGCATCGCATCACTCCTTGCGCAGTGCCTCAATCGGATCGAGGGCCGCGGCTTTGCTGGCCGGATAGAGCCCCGCTACGATGCCGCAGATGGCCAGCGACCCGACGGCCAGCGCGGCGGACCACGGCACCAGGCGCGGGGGATCCCAGCCAGGCATCTTGCCCGTCAACAGAACCTGCAGCGGAAACATCAATGCCTCAGACAAGGCCACGCCGATGAGGCCGCTGATGCCGGTGAGCAACAGTCCTTCCCAGAAAAACTGCGCCAGGATGCTGCTCCGCGTGGCTCCCACCGCCTTCATCACGCCGATCTCATGCGTTCTCTCCGTGACCGAGACCAGCATGATGTTGATGATTCCCACTGCGCCCAGGCCCAGCGTCACGAGGCCCACGCTGCCGAGAAAAACATCCATGGCGTCGAAAATGGCGGCAATCATCTGCTCGGCATGAATGGTGTTCCACTCTTCGAATGCATCGTTGAGCGAGGGATCGAAGCCGTGGCGCTCTGCAATCACGCGATGCGCCGCCGCCACAGCGGCCGTCACATCGCCTCTGGTGGCCGGCTGATACTGGATGGAGCTGAGCGCATCGCGCGCCACGTTGTCGCCCTTCATGGCGAACAGTTCCATCATCGTAGTCAGCGGAACGTAGATCTTCTGATTCTCGCTGTCGTTGTTGCCGTGGCTCACGGGCGCTGCCCGCCCCACCACCGTAAAGGCGATGTCGTTGATGGTGATGGTCTCGCCTAGCAACGGGTGGCCGGGAAACAACAGCGAAGCATTCTTCGACCCGAGGAAGACAACGCGCCGCCGCTCGGCGAGATCGCTCGCGTCAACGAAGCGCCCTTCAGCGACGGGTAAAAACCGCACCTGGGAATAATTCGGCTCCACGCCCAGCACCTGCCCCGACGTGTTCGAATAGGCACTGACCTGGTAGAGATCGTTGCGGTTCAGGTAGCCGGTGACGGCGCGCAACTCAGCCAACTGGCGCATGGCGGCTTCATCGCCCATGGTGAGTTGATAGGGCCGCATGCCGATGTGCTGGTTGGGCAACGCGGGAATGGTTCCGTTGAACATCATCACCAGGTCGTTGCCGAACGTGGCCAACTGCTTGTGCTGGCCGCTGCGGAAGCCTTCGCCCAGCCCCACCAGCACCAGCAGCGACCCCACGCCCCAGGCAATCCCGAACATGGTGAGAAAGCTGCGCAGCTTGTTGGCCATGATGGCGCGGAAGACCTGCCCGAGCGTGTCAGAAAAGCTGCGCATGAGAATAAGACGGCAACGGGCCGTCTTTGCTTGTTCCTTTGATTGAAGAATACGCGCGCTGCGGCGGTGCGGTTCCCGCGGACGGGAGAGGCCGCGGGGACGGAATGCCGGGCCATCCCGCAAGCGGCGCGGCTGGGCCTGCGAACGATTCGGTGGGGCCCACTGCGGGAGTGATATGCCTCACAACACCGTGGAACCAGCATGCGCCGCTTTGCGTAGTACCGGACAGTGCATTACAACGGTGCTTAGTCACCGTCTGAACCTGTAGATCATTTCCTGTTCCGGCAGGGTCGGCATGGAGAGCTGCGCTCTCCTTGCGATTTTGGGGGAAACTGTGGCAGCGCCGCGCAAAAATAAGAAGCTCTGGATCATTGTGGGCACGTTGGCTGCCCTTGTACTGGTTGTGGTGGGCATCGGACTTGTGCGTCTCGCCAAGGGAGATCCGATCGATCCCAACAAACTAGCCAAGGTGACTCGCGGCGATGTGGCGAAATCCGTGGTGGCGACGGGCCAGATCCAGCCCATCACCAAGGTCGAGGTGAAGAGCAAGGCGTCGGGGATCGTCGAAAAGCTCTACGTGGACATCAACGACAGAGTGCACAAGGGCCAGGAACTGGCGCAGCTCGATCGGCAGGAGATCGAAGCGCAAGTGGACGCGGCGCGCGCGCAACTGGCGAGCGCCGAAGCCAATGTGACGACGTACCAGGCGAACATCGAGCAGGACAAAGTGAATGCCGCGGCGCCCGACCTGCCGATGTATAAGGCGACGCTCGACCGCAACATCCAGATGAACAACGACGGGATCGTAAGCCGGCAGACGCTGGATGACGCCAATCGCGACTACCTGGCGGCGCTGACAAAACGCGATTCGGCGCAGGCGCAGATTGGCGTGGACGCGGCCAAGCTGAAGCAGGCGCGCGCGCAGGTGATGCAAAGTCAGGCCAGCCTGAAACAGCTCGAGGAAGAGCTTTCGTACACAACCATCGTGGCCCCGATGGATGGAGTGATCCTGTCGCGGGACGTGGAGATCGGCGACGCGGTGAGCTCGATCCTGGTGCTGGGCTCGACGGCCACGCTGGTGATGACCGAGGGCGACACGAGCGAGGTTTACGTGCAAGGCAAGGTGGACGAGGCGGACATCGCGCATGTGTACATGGGGCAGCCCGCGCGCATCAAGGTGGAGAGCTTCCGCGACCGCCTGTTTCAGGGCAAGGTGACGAAGATTGCGCCCATGGGAGTGGAGAAGGACAACGTGACAACCTTCGAGGTCCGCGTCTCGATCAACAATCCCGGCGGCGAGCTGAAGGCCAACATGACGGCCAACGCGGAGATTCTGCTGGATGAGCACAAGGGCGTGCTGACGGTGCCGGAAGACGCGGTGATCTACGACAATCAGAAGAATGCGTCGGTGCAGGCGCCTGACAAGAATCAAAAGAACGGCTGGCGCAAGGTTCCCGTGACGGTTGGTCTTTCGAATGGATCCGTCACAGAAATCACGAGCGGCCTGAAGGAAGGCGACCAGGTGGTGCTGCAGCAGTAAGAAGCGCGGCCTGAGGCGGGACCATTTGGAGCATCCGCCCAAACGGCAGCAATAATCCTCAACACATAGACAACTTTTTACGCGGATGAGCGCAGGCGGAACCTCGCGTTTTGGGGAGTGCCTTGTGGGACCGGTGCGCCCTGGCGCAGCGATCGCCGTGTTCAGCGGGCGAGGAAGTTTTCGTTGGCGAGGATGCGGTAGAGCGTGGAGCGGCTGATGGCGAGCTGACGGGCGGTGCGGAGCTTGTTGCCGCGATTGAGGTCGAGGACGTACTGGACGTGGCGGCGGATGACAGCATCGAGAGAGAGGCTGGAGGCATGGACGGCCGATTGCGGGCTGAAGCTCACGGCGAGGTTCGGCGCGGGATTGGCCCAAGGATTGGCGGCGAACTGCGAGTCAAAGGACGGCGGAGGGTCATCGGGCAAGGCGAGGTCGGCAGGTTGGATGACGCCGCTGTCGGCTGCGAGCAGAGCGTTTTCGAGGACGCTCAAGAGCTCGCGCACGTTGCCCGGCCAGGAGTGCCGGAGGAGACGGGCGAGGACGCCGGGCCCGAGAACGACAGGGCGCTGCTGGTAGCGGCTGCAAATGCGCTCGAGGAGAAACTGGGTGAGCGGGGCGATGTCTTCGCGGCGCTGGCGCAGCGGTGGGATAGCGAAGCGGATGGGGGTGAGGCGAAAGGCGAGGTCGGGAAGCAGAAGTCCTTGGCCGGCCATCTGGCGAAGAGGGGTTTGCGAGGAGGCGAGGATAGCTGCGCGGCCTGGCGGACGGTCCTGAAGGGTCTTGAGAATGCCGAGCAGCAGGCCCTGTCCGGGAGTGGCGAGGAGGTCAACGCGATCGAGATAGGTGAAGCCGGCGAGGGTGGAAGGATCGGCGTCGGTGGCGAGCCACTCGCGGGCGTCGCGGCGCTGAAACGTGGAAGAGACGAGGGGCGAGCGGCTGAAGAGATAGCGGGCAAGAGTGTGCTTGCCGGTACCATGCTCACCCTCGATGGCGGCGACTTGCAGGTGGGGCGCGGCCATCTCGGCCTGCATGAGCAACTTGCGCCATGCGGCGCTGACGCCGACAACCTGAATGGAGGCAGTGGAGGAATCCAACTCCACAAGCGCAAGGCCGGAGGCGGAAGGCTGCGAGTGGAAATGAGCGGAGTTCTGCATGGTTCTCAACGTGCCTCGCCTCCGTGGCAAAGGTCATGTACC
>JBEKXX010000103.1:0-12160 GCA_049511595.1 Occallatibacter sp.
TGGAGCAGAGCCTGTCTCCGCTTCACCAACCACCGAGGAGTCTGCCGGAGAACCAACAAAATGAACAGCGTTTTACAGCAAACCGCGAACTGTCAAATGACAAACTGTCTCACCCGAGGGGTGCACCCCACTTCATGTCAAGCCCCGTGCCCGCCGCTCCGCATCCAACCCCCTGAAAACACTCCGCGAAAATCCTTCGCCAACTTTGCCGATTATTTCCCGCTCTCCGCGCATACTCATTTCATGAGTGCTCAGCCAGGTCTCCCTCGCCGGACACCGGCTACAGGCTGTTTCCTGGTCTCTGATCTCTGATCTCTGTCGTTAACTCCTTTGCGGAGAAACATCTGCGGGTAAGTTCCTTGGAATCAGACGGGTGGCGCACCTTACTTGCGCCAACGGCAATAAGACGGTTGACGCACAAGAAGATCGGTCTAATATGCCTGATCGCCTGTTTCTTCGTGCTCCAGTTTCAACTCTTCAAAGGAAGCGTCTTTCCCAATGGGAATATAAATAAAGCCGTCTTCGTACAGTCCGTACTGAGCCCACGTTGCAAACTCACTTTTAGATACTCCCCTATATTTCACGCAAACGATGAGGGACGCAGCAGTATGAGTGCCTCCTTCGACGTTGGACGGCAACCCCCCAGAGGTTCCCATGTAGAAAGTGGCGGGATCATCAGGAAAGATCATGCGGGGAGAATGAGTGTCTTGTTCGGCTGAAGCTTGGCAAAATCGCTTCTCTTCGTTTGCAACCAGATCGTGCCACGTAGTGTTCTCGAATTTAGCCAAGAAGAGTTCCGAAAAAGCTTCTACGTTGCTCGCAACAGAATGTCCGATATTCCTCGTAGATATCCGAATCTGGAGTGTCGGAGGAACAACCCTTTGCGGATTGGGTGGGAAGTGAAACATCAGAGTTTGAATTGGACCGGCATCTTTCCTCAATTCAACGTCGTCTATTTTGACCCATGGTCTAAGGCTCTCTGCTGCGGTGTTAGCCGCCAGCGTGGCAGCATCGGCGGCCTCTTTGTTGGCACAGTAAATCTTGATCGTGTAAGCAGCATAGACACAGAGAACCGCGAGGCCAACAAGCTCAAGAAATGCCGTCAGATAGTCTATCCAGTGTTTTTGCTTATGCTTGGAACGGCTGCATTGGGATTCGGGTGGTGGCACATCAAGTTTTGTAGTAGCAAAAGAGATTTGCTGATTGGGGGCATCGGTTTGCCTCTGGGCATCGGCTTGAGCATCTTGGGGTGGCTCATCCTTAGGAGTCGGCTCGGAATCTAAGGTCATGCGGAGTACACTTTCGGCTATGAAACACGAATACCACGAAGGGCCGCAGGCTTGGAAGAACTTTGAGCGAGGCGCGCGGGCTGTTTTTCGGGCTCCGAAGGTTACGGTGCCGAAGAAACAGCCCAAGGCAAAGCCTACCGCCGCAGATGACGTCGCGCCGTCAAGCGCCATTTCGTCCGTTCCACGCGCAACCCCCTGAAAACACTCCGCGAAAATCCTTCTCCAACTTTGCAGATCATTTATTCCTTCGGGCGCACAATGTACCCATGATGAAACCCGCAGCCAGAATCGCTACAAGCCGCGTCTTACTGACTTTCTGACCACTGACCACTGACCACTGTCATACCCCTACCCCCCCTATACCCGGTGGGGGTATAAAAACGGCTCATTTAAAGGAATAAGTCCTTCAGAATCAACAAATGCTCGTCCAAAAACACTAAAAACCGCGGCGATTTTCGTCGCCAAACGTCGCGAAACGTCGCGAAATGTTCGGTTTTGTCAGAAAAGCCCGGCTCGGTGCGCCGTCAGGACATAATGCGGGAACATTAATAATATGTACTATTACCATTGACATGATTAATAATATTTATTACAGTGAACATTGTAATTAATAAAGTGATTCTTTCCATGGCCGCAGATCCAAAACCCGCTTCCGACTGGCAAGACCTGCTCCGCATGGCGCAAGGTTCGCCGCTTGTCATCGAGCGCGTCCGCATTCCCGAGAAGCAGATCGCCATCGAAGGCCAGTTCACCGTGCCCGAGTTGGCCCGGCTCAGCCTCGAGGACCAGGTCTTCGTCGTTGCCTTTATCCGCTCCCACGGCACCATCAAGGAGATGGAGCAGACCTTCGGCGTAAGTTACCCGACCATCAAAGCGCGCCTGAACCGCATCTCCAGCCTGCTTGAGTTTGTCGAAATCAACCCGTCTCCAACTCCTGCCGAGGTGCTTGATCGCCTGAACACCGGCGACATCTCCGCCGCCGACGCCATACGCGAACTGGAGGCCCTGAAATGACTCCGAATATCGCAGTCCTCCAGATCGAAGGTCCGCATTTCCACATGCCCCGGCTCTGGCTGCCGATTTTTCTGCTCTGGATTCCGGCCATCCTGCTTTCACCGTTCCTCTTTCTCGTCATCTTTGGCCTTTGCCTGGCCGGCCGCGTCAGTCCCTGGCGCGCCATCGCCGTTTTCTGGTCCATCCTCTGTAGCCTGCCCGGAACGCACGTCCGCGTCAGCACCGAGAACAGCCAGGTTCTGGTTCGCATCTTATGACCACCGTCCGAGAAGCTGCGCCGCCTTTCAACGCAAGCCGAACGAAGTCATCTGATTCAGGAGAACTTCAATGAACGAAAATCGCCGTCAAATCCTGGAAATGCTCGCCGCGGGCAAGATCACCGCGGACGAGGCCGAGCGCCTGATCTCCGCGCTTGAGCCGGAGCCTGCCGCAACCGTCGGCGAGTTTAGCGGCCGGATCGCCGGCTCAAACGATGGGAAAGACGCAACCGTGAAGACCCACGCCAGGTACCTGCGCGTCCTGGTCGAGGCCGACGAAACCATGACCGGCATGAAGGGGCCGACGACCGTCAATGTCCGCGTGCCTATGCAGTTGCTGCGCGCCGGCGTCCGTCTGGCCAGTCTCATTCCCGCGCAGGCGCACCAGCAGTTGGATGAAGCGCTGAGCCGCCACGGCGTTCCTCTCACCCTGTCGCAAATCAAGCCGGAGAACCTCGAAGAATTGATCGACCACCTCGAAGATCTCACCGTCGATGTCGACAGCAAGGAAGGGAACGCCACGAAGGTGCGCGTCTATTGCGAGTAGTTTCGTGGAATCGCCTTTACATGCGCCGCAGCGGCTTCTGCATCGGCACCACCTGCACCGTCACGTCGCGCACTTCCGAGAGGAACCGGTTCAGCACCGATCCGTGCCACAAAATGTCCCAACGGGACCGCGCCGACTGCCCAAAGACCACGTGCGAGATGTTCTCCTGCTGGGCAAAGTGGATGAGCGCGTCGGAAACGTTGCGTTCGGTGAGCGTGACCACCTGAGCGCCCAAATCGCGGGCCATGCGCTGATACTCCTCGATCCGGTGGAAGGCCTCTGGGTCGCTGTGGCCTTTATCGTCGGGGCGGGCGACGTAAACGGCATACCAGTTGCTCGCCAAACGGCCGGCTATGCGCGCGCCCACGCGCAACAGCCTCTCCGTGCCCGGTCTTGTGCTTAGGCAAACCATCACCTTTTCCGGGATGGGAGCCTGTTCCAGTCCTTGTGTGCGGCGGTACTCGGCGGCGCGGTTGCCAACTTGTTCCGCCGTGGTGCGCAGCGATAGTTCGCGCAACATATTCAGATTGCCCTTGCGGAAGAAGTTGGCCAGCGACTGCTCGACCTTCTCCGGCGCGTAGATCTTCCCCTGCCGCAGACGGTTCCGCAGCTCCTCCACAGTGAGGTCAACGTTGACCACCTCGTCGGCGCGCTTGAAGAAGCTGTCGGGGACGGTCTCGCGGATGGTGGTGTTCGCGGAACGGTTGACGGCGTCGTTGAGCGTTTCCAGATGCTGGATGTTGACGGCTGTCATTACGTTGATTCCGGCATCGAGCAACTCCAGCACATCCTCATACCGCTTGCGATTCTTGCTGCCCGGGACGTTGGTGTGGGCGAGCTCATCCACAATCGCCGTTTGCGGATGGCGGGCCAGAATCGCGTCCACGTCCATCTCTTTCAGATTCACGCCGCGATAGGGAATCACTTTCAGCGGCACGATCTCCAGGTCGCGAATGCGGGCCTCGGTCTCCTTTCGTCCGTGCGGCTCCACCAGGCCGATCACTATGTCCACGCCCTGCTGATGCTTCATCAGGTAGGCATCGTTGAGCATGACGTAGGTCTTGCCGACGCCAGGCGCCGCGCCGATGTAAATGCGCAGCTTCGCGGGTTCCTGGACCTTTTCGAGTTTGATCTCGGGCATCGCTCAGCCCACCTCGACAGAATGCTGTACTTCGCGCGCAACAGCTACGGGAATCATGAAACGAAACGTTGCTCCATGTCCCAGCCGGCTTTCGACGGCGATCTGCCCGCCCAGCGACTCCACCAGCCGCCGGACGAGCGCCAAGCCCAGCCCTGTACCCTGCTCGGAAAATGGATTGAAACGGTCGAAGATCGAGCTCAACCGTTCCGCCTCGATGCCGCGGCCCGTGTCGCGTATGCTGAACTGCACAAAGTTCTTGATCTCCTCTGCCGCGAGAAGGACCTCGCCATGTTCCGGTGTGTACTTGAGCGCGTTCGACAGCAGGTTGTCTAGAATCGATCGCAAGGCGCGGCGGTCGGCCAGCACGGCAGAAAGGTCAGCATAGGCGTGCACCTCCAGCCGGATGTGCTTTTTCGCCGCTTCGTCGCAGCAGCGGTCGCGCGCCTCGTTCAGTGCCTGCAGAGGAAGAATTCTCTCCAGTTTCAGCTCGCGCTTGCCGGTATCCAGCTCCGCCACCTCGATCAAGTCGCTCATCAGATCGTCCAGTTGCTCCGCCTCTTTGCTCACCGAAGCCACCAGTTCGTTCTGTAACGGCGTCATTTCTCCGCTGAAGCCTTGGGCCAGCGCGTAGAGCCCGCGCCGTAATAGCAAAAGTGGGTCATGCAGCTTTTTGCTGGCCACGGCAATGAACTGCGTCTTAAAGCGGTCGGTATCCTTCAGGCTGGTTACGTCTTCAAGGGTCGTCACAGCACCCAGCAGCCTTCCGTCGGCGTCGCGCATGGGTGTCGTGCGCAGGCGGTAACTGCGCTCTTGCTTGCCGATCCGCATCGGCAACATCGACGCTTCGCCCTCGGCGGCCACCGCCTTCTGCATCGATACGACGTCCCGGATTGCGCTCAGAATCTTCTCTCCTCCAGGTGTATTCGCCAGCGCCATGCGGTCGCCCGCGGCCTCGCCCAGCAATTCGGCCGCGGCCTGATTCACTTTGAGCACGTGCCCCTTGCCGTCAGTCACGATGATGGGTTCGAAGATGGATTGCAGCACCGCGTCAGAGAGCTGGAACTCCATCTGCCGCCGGCCGGCCTCGGTATCGCGCAGCTCGCGCAGCCGCACCGCAATCCGGCTCAACTCGCTTGCGATTACGCCAAAACTGTCCCGGCTGCTCCACTCCACGCGATGTTCCAGATTGCCCTGGGCGATCCGATGCGCATCGCGCGCCAACGTGTAAATTGGCGTCAGCACGAAGTAGATGGTCGCGGCCGCAATGATCGACGCGGCTACAACCACTGCGTATGCCAGATGCAGCTGCCCGGCTGCCGCCAGCGCTCTGTGCGTAATAACCACAAGACCTGCGGTCAGGCAGCCGAGGAGCACACAGCCGAGAATCAACCGCTGGGTCAGATTTAGCATGGTCAGTATCCGAGCCGGAGAATGGCGACTGTCTCATTCTCGCGGATGAGGCCGCAACCTGCAAAGCCGGCTTTTCAGGCGGAGTACCGTATGGTTAAGGAATCTGGCAAACCGCCAGCCGCCCGTTGTGCCATCGGCAGACGAGGCCAGGCGGTTGCGGATAGGAAACCAGCACCCAATCGACGCCGAACATAGCCTTGAGCCGCTCGAAGTCGGCTAGCTTGAAGTTGCGCCAGCCCTCCTCTGCCGTTACCTGGCGCTCCCAAACTGAACCCAACTCGGGCACCTGGGTCACCACAGCCGCATCCTTCACTGCATCGGCCAGCTGGCTGCGCTCGGCCAATGCGCGAAAGCCGTGGTAATCCTCGCCAGGAGCTTCCATGTAGTACGGATCCAGCGCAAAATAGGCGTTCTCCGGCGTATTGGCGCGGATCCAAGCGAAGGCCTGCAGCCAGGGATTGGCCGGCTGGAGGCCCGGCAACTCCAAATGCTTGCTGCCGGCAAATTCGGCCCCTTGCCACGCAAACATGCAGCCGTTTGCCGCAAGCACAAACGCGGCCCAGCGCCAGGCGTTCTGCTTGAACACGAATTTTCCCAGCAGGCACCCGGCCGTCAGCATAAAGAGGAAGTACAGCAGGTGAAGATAACGCATGGGCTGTAATGGCGTCAGCCGCACCAACAAAGGGGAACAGAGCATAGCTATGGCGAGTATCTGGTGAAAGACTCCGTAGAAAAACACGGCTGCGGCATAACGGGCGAGCAGGGGTTCTCCGCGTTTACGCGCCACGCGCCAGAGCAGCCAGAAGAAACAGAGAGGCGCCAGGGCGCCCAGCCATTCGTACCAGGTCCATTGGAAGAGGTAGTAGTAGGTGCGTGTGTCCAGGGCCTTGCGCCAAGCCGAATTGGCCGGCTCAAAGACCCAACCCAAGGGCATGAACACGGCCATCGAATTCCGCCATGCACGGACCCGGGCACGCACTGAGTCGAGCAAAGTCACGGTAAGAAAGCAGCAAAACGAAATGCCCATGGCGGCCATCAGCGGATGCAGTAAAAATGCTACAAGCAGCAATGGCACGGCCTGCCAGGGCTTTTCATTCAAGATCCGCGAGATGGCCAGCAGGATCATAGCCGTGGCCAGGTTGCGCGGATGTAGATGCTGATCCACCATGTAGAGCGCGGTTCCAGACACCGGAAGGGTGAACATGGCTGCGACCAGTACAAGACCGCCCCAGCGGGCGCACTCCTCGGCAAACAACCGGTTTGCGATCTTCTTTATCGCCCAGAGAATCAGGAACAGCGCAACCAGTTGCCAGAACAACTCTGCCCATGCCAGCGGCATCCGCGTCCAGCGGACAAAGTGCGCCATCCATCCGTCGAACAGTGTCGCTTCCAACTGCAGCCGGAAGAAGTTCGCGTTGTAAGGGAAGAGGGACGAATTAAGGTCGGCTTTGACAGCGGCCAGGTAGATTCCATCGTCTTCTAGGCCGGGGTGATAGCCCATCACCAGGAAGCCCAGCACGGTAAAAAACAGAACGCCCAGGATCTCGAAAGGCGAGCGATTGCATTTCAAGTGGGGATTTCCGGCCTCTTCCACAACAGGTGCAACGCAACACGCCACATTGCATAGCATAACGCCCGGCAGCGGCCTGCGCCTGCTCTTAGGCCACGCGGTGGCTGGCCCAGCGCTAGCGGCGCCTGTTGCTCTGCCGATCGCGTTCGCGCCGGCCTACATCTCCGGCAACAGCGATCGCAGCAGCAGAAATGCGCCCACTCCTGCAAAAAATACCAGCGCCATCCGGATTCCCGGCTCGCGGTTCACTTCAGGCACTAGGTCCGTTGCCCCAACATAAATCGCAACACCCGCCGAGATCGGCAATCCAAACGGAACCCAACTCGGCACAAGCTGAATCACCAGCACTCCCGCGATCGTGGCGCCGGCCAGCGCCACTGCCGACCAAAAGGCCGTGGTTCGGCTCCGGCCGCTGGCCATCATCACGCTGGCCATGGTGAATCCCTCCGGCGCCTTGTGCAGAAGAATGGCGAGAAAGATCAGCCAGCCCAGCCAGTTGGACAGCGCAAATCCAGACCCGATGGCAACACCATCAAAGAGCGCATGCACGCTCAGGCCGCCCAGCACCGAGTAGCCCGTGCGCTGGGAGACAAACTCGCCGGCGTGTGTTTCCTCGCCAAAGTGAAAATGGGCGTTGATGGTGTGCTCGAGCAGATGGATGACGCAATACCCGGCCATAATCAGCACCGGCCCCAGCCGCGCATTCAAGCGCAGGCTCTCGGGCGCCATCTCCAGCAACGCCGTGGCCATCAGGAATCCTGCTCCCAGCGCGACAAAGTAGCGCAGATAACGATCCACTCCGCGCGCGCGCACCAGCACCAACCCGCCAGCCACGTCGGCCAGAGCGGCAATGGCACCAAGAATCAGGGAGAGCTTCAGCAATGATTCATTCCTTTGAGCCTTTTATGTTGGGTAGTCCTAGACTTTCCCAGGTCTGCAGACTTTCGTAAACGGAAAATCCCCAGTTGCCCTCGATGATGTCCAGCGAATATACCTCCAATATTGAGAGCTTTCCGCCTTTCTGAAAAAGCAGCACACCAATCTTCTTGCCTTCGGGAGTCCTTCCAATAACATCTGAAATGACGCTGTTGGAACCCATGCCCAATGGAACACCCTCCTCTACATGTAACGAAATGCTCGGGCATCCGCAGGTACACCAGCGCGTGGCACGAATCCCCTCCATTTGCGGAGCAAAGGTCTTAGCTTCCGGCAAACCGTGCTCCAGGAGCCAGTTCAGCAACTCCAGTTCCTTTGGAGTTAGGGGTCGCGGCGACGTGAGTTCTTCGCTTTCCATGCAACTTGCCATCCTTGCATTATGAAAACGTCTAAATGCGCAGTTACCATTATCCGCTGTGCCGGATATGCAGCACATCGCCGTCGTGCACTACGTATTCCTTGCCCTCCAGGCGCAGCGTGCCTTTGGCGCGCGCAGCGGCCTCGGAGCCGGCGGCCAGCAGGTTGTCCCAGCGAATGGTTTCCGCGCGAATAAAGTGATGTTCCAGGTCGGTGTGGATCACGCCCGCCGCCTGCGGCGCCTTAGCCCCGACCGGCACTGTCCACGCGCGGCATTCATCCTCACCGGCGGTAAAGAAGCTGATCAATCCCAGCAGTTCGTAGCTTTTGCGAATGAGCCGCACGAGGCCACTCTCATGCAGGTCGTAGCTTTCCAGGAAATCCGTCGCCTCAACGTCGTCCATCTCCGCCAGCTCTGCCTCGACCTTGCCGCAGATGGCTGTCGCGCCGGCATTGGGTCGGCGCGCCAACGCATCCAGGTTATAGCGGCTTACGGCCGACTCCAGATCGGCGCCTAAGGTCGTACTCTCGCTGGCATTCAGCACATAGAGAATTGGTTTTTGCGACAAAAACATAAAGCCGCGGATAAGCTTCTTCTCTTCCGCCGTCATCTCCAGCTCGCGCAGTGGAATATCCTTCTCCAGGCTCTCCTTCGATCGCACGAGCAGCGCTTGCTCCCGCTCCAGTTCTCCGGTGCGCGCCTTCTTCATGTCTTTCTCCACGCGCTCCATTCGCTTTTCCACCTGGCCCAGGTCGCTCACCATCAGGTCGAATTCGACGTTCTTCGCGTCGCCCAGCGGATCGAGCGGCCCTTCGTGCGCAATCGCTTCGTCTTCGAACACGCGCAGCACGTGAATCAGCGCATCCACATTGCGCAGATTCGTCAGGTACGCCGTCTCCTTCAGCGCCTCCTGCCCAACCGCCGCCACGTCCACAAATTCCACATTGGCGAAGGTGGTCTTCTTCGGCGAGTAGAGCGCCGAGAGCTTCTCCAGCCGCTCGTCGGGAACGCGCGCCACGCCGATGTGCGCCTCGCGCGGATTCGTGTGTCCGTGCTCCTCAACCCTGGCCTTGGTCAGAATCTTGAACAGCGACGTCTTGCCCACCTGCGGCAGGCCTATAATGCCATTTTTCATAGTCGTTCCATCGTAACCCTTGCACAACAGGAACTGCGCGTCCGAGCCTCTACGATGATACAGGAAGCACTTACTCGCTATGGTGCGCGCATTGAACCGGATCGCGCCTCACGATCGCGTCGTCTCCGCTCTCGCCACCAACACCACCGTCGCCAGCCCCAGCAGCAGAATTGTCTCCTCCACAAACTCGCTCCGATTGTGCAGCTTGTTGAAGTGCGCTGTGGCCGCATCGGCAGGATTGGCTGTATCAATGGCGCCGCCCGCGGCAATGCGGTCGCGCTCCATCGCGGGAATGATGCCGAACTGCGAATAAACCGTGCCGGCCACCATCAGCACCAAGAGAATCATGGGCGCCAGCACCGCCCGCGGCTTGTAGATGCCCCAGGCCGGAGCCAGAGCCAGTACCGCAAGCGCCACCATTCCCGAAACCAACCCCATTCCATGCAGAATGCGAATCAATTGGCCAACGATCGTCCCGGCTGTATGGGCGTCGGGCTGCAACGCGGTGAACGCGACGGCGGCAACGATGGGGAAGAAGATTTCCGATCCCAGCCAAACGATGAGGGATAAGGAGAGCAACGTGCGCAGTAAAGTCTTCATGCGTGAAGGATACAAGAACAGGAAACAGGGAGTAGGAAGTAGGAAGTAGGGGAAACGCATCGGAGGTCAGAGGCTGAGTTTGCTCACTCACCTCTGACCACCGACAACTGATCGCTGACCACTAGCTTTTCTTCAGCGCGCGCTTGAGTATCGTCTCCAGGGCCGCCTTTTGCTCGGCGTATTCGTCCGCAGTGAGGGTGCCTGCGATCTTCTCGCTTTCCAGCGCAAACAGTTCCTCTTTGAGCGCGTTCAGCACCGCGGTGTTCCTGGCCGCGGGCGCTGCGGGCGCGGAGTAAGCCGGAGGAAACGGCGATGCGGCTGTGCCCGGAAGCGCAACCTTATCGGTCGCGGCTACGGCTCCCGCAGTCGCCGGTCTGCGCAGCAGAAACACTGCGAGGAATCCCAGAACGACTGCCATCAGAATGAGGAGCCACCATTTGAGGGAGACACCAAGGAACTGATGTTGGTCAAGCGGACCAGGCGTATTGATGGGCGCGCCAATGCCGCCGCCCGGCCCACTCGCGGGAGCGCCCGCTTCTGGTCCGCCGTTATCGCCCTGTCCATTTTGGTCATCGCGTGCGAACGACCCCGTGCCGGAGACCGCAAACTCGACCGCGCGTCCCGGAGCGACGTTCCGTGCCAGATACGTCTGCACGGTGGGATCCTGCGGCGACGACTCAAACCCGGACCCACTCCCGCCGTTAAATGTCATGGATTTGGGCAGCACCACCCAAACGGTATCGGCCGGCAGCGTGACCAAAGAATGAAAGGTGTATCTCTCGCTGCTGAACGGTAATTGATATTGAACCTGGAATAGCGTGCCCTTGCCGCCCTCATCGGGCTGAATGGGGAAGTTGAACGAATAGTGGCCCGTGGGTCCATCAGAATCGAGCTTCACGCTGGTCGGCAAGCTGCCGGTCCCAGGCCGCTGCGCCGAGGCGTCGCCCAGCACGGCGTCGGCGGGCAGAATCACTTCAAATGAGCGATTGCTCCATTGCGTTGTGGGCGGAGCGCTGGCATTGTGGATTTCATAGCGCTCCACCACGCGAAGCTGCCCGTTGTCAGTCTCGACTCCCGTCACATGCTCGGCGATTGAAACTCCGCTGACCTTCGCCGCCACGTCGTACACCGAGATGTCACCCGAGCCGCCGCCCTGAGGCACTGGGATAAAGTAATCGGCGCCTTGATGCGCCACGCGGATCAAATAGGGATTGCTGCCGGGCAGATTCAGCGAATAGCGGCCCTGCGCGTTGGTCGTCGTGCGGCCCACTTCGCTCATGCCCGACATCGGCTCAACCAGCACAACGGGATCGCCCGCGGCAGGCCGATTGGTGGTCTTGTCTGTCACCGTGCCGGTCACGCTCGCGGCCTGCGCCAGCGCGCCGGCAAACAAAAAGCACACTGCAAACGTGCTTGCAAAAAAGCGTATCAATTTCATTTCGTGTCGTTGTCCTTTAATCACCCAAACAATCCGTTCTCTGACCGCTGTTCTCTGAACTCTGGCTTCACGCTTGCTGCAAGTGCTCGATCTCGGCCAGCAACTGTGCTGTCTCATGCTCCAACTGCGCGCGCTGCGCCACGAAATCCTCTTCAGGATACTTGCCTGCGCGATACTCGAAGTTCAAATCGCGCAGATTCTCGTAGAGCTGCTCCTTGCGCTCCAGCAGAAAATCGAGCCGCGTTTTCTCGCGCTGGCTGGCAAAGCCGTTCTCCGGCCAAAATGTATAGACCACCAGAGCAAACAGAAGAAACATCCCGGCGATCAGGCCCTGCGTTTCCGCCATGATTGAAAAACCTCCGTCAAAATCCGTCGTTGACGCCGGTCTCCCGGCGAATGCGCTCCAACCGCTCCCGGTCTGCCGGGTCCGAACTCTCTGCCACGAGAGTCGCGGCCGAGTGCGCT
>JBEKXX010000104.1:0-12096 GCA_049511595.1 Occallatibacter sp.
CGAGCACATAGAAGTCCAGCAGCTCGCCAAGCAGCAGGGCAAGGTGCGCTTTATCGGTGTCAGCACGCACGGCAGCCAGCCGCAACTCATCCCCTGGATGATCCAGAAGCGTGTCTTCGACGTCGTCCTGGCTGCCTACAACTTTTCCATGGACGCAACAATGGACGAGGCCATCGCCGCCGCCGGCAAAGCAGGCCTCGGCGTAGTCGCCATGAAGGTGATGGCTGGCGGATTCCAGAGCCATGGGCCCGGCGATCCTCTCGGCGAGAAGCTGGCCCGGCCCGGCGCGCTTCTTGCTGCGCTCAAATGGGTGGTCAGGAACCCCGCCGTCGCCACCACCATTCCCAGCATCACCGATATGGATCAGCTCGACGAAAACCTCAAGGCTATGGCGGAGCCCTATTCACAAACCGACGCCAAAACCCTCGCCGCGCACCTGGAGCAGATTCGCCCGCTTTATTGCCGCATGTGCGGCCAGTGCGACGGCGTCTGCCAAAAGGGCCTGCCCATCGCCGATGTTCTCCGCTGCCTGGCCTATGCGGAGGGCTACGGCCAGTTCGCGCTCGGGCGCGAACGCTATCTCAAGCTCGCTCTGGCGCAAACCGCACGCTGCGGCGATTGCGCTTCCTGCACCGTCGATTGCCCGCACGGCGTCCACGTTGCGAAGCGCATGGCCCGCGCCCAGGAACTCTTCGCATGAAACACGCCGCGTTGCTGCTCGCGCTCGCGTTCGCCGCCGGCGCCGCCGGCGCGCAAGAGTTGCTCGATTGCCATTCTGTTCCCGGCTGGGAGCAAGACGGCGCAATGCGCCAATACGGCTCCGGCAATCTCTACGAATATAAGGACGGCGGCGCCGAGGGTTACCTCGTCTTCGGTTTTGTCCGTATGAGCACGGAGGACTGCAAGTCAGGCGCCAACATGCTCACCATCGATGTCTCCGAGATGACCGGCGCCGACGCGGCGTATGGCATCTTTGCGGCCAACCTCGACCCAACCAAGCCCACCACGCAGATCGGAATGGGCGGCCAGATCCAGGCGCAGAGCGCCAGCTTCGCCAAGGGAAAATACTACGTCGAGATCGTGGAAACCGCGGCCAACTCCGATGCGGACGATTCCGCTTCGATGCGCGCGTTCGCCGGCGCCGTGGAGGTACGCCTTCAGGGGAGCGTGGATCCACCGGCGCAGGTGCGCTGGTTCCCGCCGGGCAATGTCGCTCCCATTCGCATGGTTCCCGAGAGCGTTTTGGGCCTGCGCGAGCTCAAGCGCGGATACGTGGCCAACTACTCCACGGGCCAGGCCTTCATCGTCCTTGAGGACACGCCGGACTCCGCGGCTCTCGTGCTCAAGGCCCTGCGCGCGCGCTTTCCCGCGGCGGCGCCCGCGCCGGTGGGCGACGAGGCCTTTCAGGCCCATGCGCAATATCTCGGCGGACTTTGCATTTTGCGCAAGGGACGCGTGCTGGCCGGCTACGTAAACCTGCCCACTCCGCGGCAGGCCGCCGCTCAGGCAGCCGCACTCGCCGCCCGCATCCCGTGAGCTATCGAGACTCACTTACCCGGCGCTTCCGCGCGAATACATTTCCAGCAGCGTGCGCGCGGCGCGGAACGACGTCGTCCGGCCCGCGGCCACATCGTGCTCCAGCGCCAGCATGCGGCTGCGCACCGAAGGGTGCGCGTCGAACCGCTGGCGCAGCGACTGATCGATCATCTCGTGCAGCCATCGCCGCTGCTGTTCGCGCCGGCTTGCAGCAAACCAGCCGTTGGCTTGCGTGAGCGCCGCATACTCCTGTACGCACTTCCACAGATCGCCGATGCCGGCGCCGGTGAGCGCCGAGCAGGTAACCGCGCGCGGCGTCCATTCCGATTCCGCGGCGGGAAAGAAATGCAGCGCATTTTGCGCCTCGGCGCGTGCACGCTCCGCGGCGTCCAGGTTCGCGCCATCGGCCTTGTTGACGGCCACGAGATCGGCCAACTCCATCACGCCCCGCTTGATCCCCTGCAGGTCGTCGCCTGCGCCGGCCAACGCGATCAGCAGAAAGAAGTCCACCATCTCATGCACCGCGGTCTCCGACTGACCCACGCCGATCGTCTCCACGAGAATGTTCCGGTATCCCGCCGCTTCACACAGCAGCATCGCTTCGCGCGTCCGTTGCGCCACGCCTCCGGCGATTCCACGGGAAGGCGACGGCCGGATAAACGCCATCTCACTGGCCGCAAGCGAGGTCATGCGCGTCTTGTCGCCGAGGATACTTCCGCCGGAGATCCGGCTGCTGGGATCGATCGCCAGCACCGCGACCTTCTGCTTGTGTTCCGCGATCAGATACCCGCCCAGCGCCTCAATCAAGGTGCTCTTGCCCGCACCGGGCACGCCAGTGATGCCGACACGAACCGAGTTGCCGCTGTGCGGCAGGCAATCTTCCACAACCTGCTCGGCTAACTCGCGGTCTGCTTCGTGCCCGCTCTCGACCAGCGTGACGGCGCGCGCCAGCACCGTGCGGTCGCCGCGCAGAATCCCGTCGAGATATTCTTCGCGAGAAAGCAGCCTGCGCTTCTTGGCTATGCGCGGAGCTTCCGGCATCCCCGACCCAGGAACTTCCCGCAACGCGCTCTTCATCGCTTCCACTCTAACCTGTCACGGCGGCGCTCAGCATCTGCAAAATCTTCTGCGCCGCTACAGGCGTCACTGTGCCCGGCCCGTAAATCCCCGCGACGCCGGCGTCGTACAGGAACTTATGGTCCTGCGGCGGAATCACGCCGCCGACGACCACCAGAATGTCGTCGCGGCCCAAGACGCGCAGTTCTTCAATCAGCTGCGGCACCAGCGTCTTGTGCCCCGCGGCCAGGCTCGACACGCCAACCACATGCACGTCGCTATCCATGGCGAAGCGCGCCACCTCGCGCGGCGTCTGGAACAGCGGGCCGATATCCACATCGAATCCGATATCCGCAAAGGCTGTCGCGATTACTTTGGCCCCGCGGTCGTGGCCATCCTGCCCCATCTTGGCCACCAGAATCCGCGGCCGCCGTCCCTCATCGCGCTCGAATTCCCGCACCATCCGCCGCGCTTTTTTGAATTCTTCACCGTCCGCGCTGGCCGCGGAGTAGACGCCGGCGATGGTGCGCGTCGTGGCTTCGTACCGTCCCCAGACCTTTTCGAGAGCCATGGAAATCTCGCCCAGGGTGGCGCACTTCCGCGCCGCCTCCACCGCGCATTCCAGCAGATTCCCCTCGCCCTTTGCCGCGCACCGTTCCAGCCGCTCCAGCGTTTCGCGCACCGCGTTTCCATCCCGTTCGCGCTTCAACTGCTCGAGGCGCTTGACCTGCGCGCGGCGTACGGCGTCATTGTCGATATCGAGCACGGGAACCTCAGGCTCATTGGGCGCGGGATAAGCATTCACGCCTACAATCACGTCGCGCCCCGAATCGATTTCCGCCTGGCGGCGCGCCGACGCCTCTTCAATCCGCATCTTCGGCAGACCGGTCTCAATGGCTTTGGCCATTCCGCCCAGGCCCTCAACCTCCTGGATCAGCGCCCACGCGGCGTGCATCAGCTCATGGGTCAGCCGCTCCACGTAGTACGATCCTGCCCAGGGATCGACGACGTGCCTGATTGCCGTTTCTTCGTGCAGGTAAATCTGGGTGTTGCGCGCGATGCGCGCCGAAAAATCCGTAGGCAGCGCCAACGCCTCGTCCAGAGCGTTGGTGTGCAGCGATTGCGTGTGCCCGAAGACCGCGGCCAGCGCTTCCACACACGTCCGCACCACGTTGTTGTACGGATCCTGCGCCGTCAGGCTCCATCCCGAGGTCTGTGAGTGCGCCCGCAGCGCCAGCGATTTGGGGTTCTTCGCGCCAAAGCCTTTCACCAGCCTGGCCCACAGCATGCGCGCGGCCCGCATCTTGGCAATCTCCATGAAATGGTTCATGCCCACGCCCCAGAAGAATGAGATCCGGGGCGCGAATTCATCCACGTCGAGTCCGGCGCCAACGCCCGCGCGCAGGTATTCCACGCCGTCGGCAAGCGTGTACGCCAGTTCCAGATCCGCCGTGGCGCCCGCCTCCTGCATGTGATAGCCGCTTACGCTGATGCAGTTGAACCTGGGCATTTTCGCCGCGCAGTAACGGAAGATGTCGCCGATAATCCGCATCGAACCAGGGGGCGGATAAATGTACGTATTGCGGACCATGAACTCCTTAAGGATGTCGTTCTGGATGGTCCCGCTCAACAGCTCCGGCGGTACGCCCTGCTCCTCGGCAGCGACAATATAAAACGCCATGATGGGCAGCACCGCGCCGTTCATGGTCATCGACACCGACATCTGATCCAGCGGAATGCGTCGGAACAGAATCTTCATGTCGAGGACCGAGTCGATGGCCACGCCGGCCTTGCCCACGTCACCCGCCACGCGCTCGTGGTCCGAGTCGTAGCCGCGGTGCGTGGCCAGATCGAAGGCCACGGAAAGCCCGCGCTGCCCCGCGGCCAGGTTACGGCGATAAAACGCATTCGATTCCTCCGCCGTCGAGAAACCGGCGTACTGGCGGATCGTCCAGGGCCGCGTTATATACATGGTCGTGTACGGCCCGCGCAGATAGGGCGGAATGCCCGCCGCATATTTCAGGTGTTCCAACCCCGCCAGATCATCGCGCGTGAAAAAACTTTTCAGCGCGATGAGCTCCGGCGAGCGCCACTCTTGGGCCCGCTGCCGCGCCGCAACTCCCGCGGACGCGGGCTTCCAATCGATCCTTGAAAAGTCCGGACGCATCGTTAGTCCTTCATGCCAAGCTGTTCCTGCCACCCGGTCAAAACTTCCACCGGATGGCTGCTCGCGTGCACAAAGCCGGCAATCCCCACAGCCATCAGCTCCTCAGCATTCTCAGGCCGGCCTGCCACGATCACCGGCGTCGAGCGGCCAAGCGCTTTCAGCTTGGGCATCAGCTTCGCGACAAGCGCGGCATACTCCGCGTCCGAGCTGCACAGCACGATCAGGTCACCCTCCGCAGAGGCTATTTCGGCGGCCTTCCAGAACCGCCGCGCCACAATCTCGAATCCCGCGCAGGCAAAAAAGTTCGCCGCGAAGTTGGCGCGCGCCATGCGCATCTTCACGTCGCCAATCTCTGCGAGAAGAACCCGCGGCGTCTTGCCTCCCGCGGCCACGTGCCGCTCGGTGCGCAGGCGCAGTTCCTCGTAGATCCGTGCCCCGCGTCTCGCCCGGCTCACGCGCTCGCTGTCGATGCGCTCCAGCGCCCGTTCCGCCGGGTTGGCATACTGATTGGTTCCCGTGAGCACGCGTCTGCGCGTCGCCACGGCCTGCTCCCGCGCGGCCATGCTCCGCTCCAGCGCCTGCACGATCGCTCCCTCCGCCTGCGCCTTGCGGTACCCGCCCTGCGCTTCGATCTGCCGCATGCGCTTCCAGCTCTCGCTCGCCAGAAAATCGGTTAAGGACTCCACGTAATAGGACCCGCCGGCGGTATCGGCCACGCGCCCCAGCCACGCTTCGTGCTTCAGCAGGAGTTGCGTGTTCCGCGCCAGGCGGCGGCTCGCCTCATCGGGCTGCCGGTAGCACGCATCGAAGGGAGCAACGATTACCGCATCCGCGCCGCCCAGCACCGCAGCCATGGCTTCCGTAGTAGAGCGCAAAATGTTCACGTGCGGATCGTAGATGGTCTTGTTCCAACGGGAGGTGCGCGCCGCGATGCGCGCGCGCGCACCGGCGTGCGAGCCCCCAAAGCTCTTCACCGCCTGCGCCCACACCATGCGAAATGCGCGCAGCTTGGCAATTTGAAAGAAGTAGTTTGAGCCGATGGCGAAGCTGAATTCGATCGCCGCCGCCGCGCCATCCACCGCGGCCCCGCGCTCCTCGATCGCCGCCAGAAAATCCACGCCGGCTGCAAGGGCGAATCCCACCTCTTCGACGGCGGTCGCTCCCGCTTCCTCAAAGGCCTCGCCATGGATGGCGAACGGAACGAATCCGGCCGGCGCGGCGCGAACCACATCCGCCGCAAACTCCACACTCTCCAGAGCATCGCACCCGGTTGAAATCCCCGCCGCGCGCGGTCGTTTGCCGAGTTGTTCAAGCAACAGGCGAATCAGCCGCTCATCGCCGCGCTCAAAGTGCACCTGAACTTCGTCCAGGTTTGCCAGCAGCGAACTGAGTTCGCCGCTGCTCCTGACCAAAAAGCCGCTGAACGCAATTCCCTCGGCGCCAGCCGAGGCCGCCGCGAACGCTGCTCGATTCGCCTCCTCTGCATTCGACGCGTCAATCTCTTCGCGAATCTGCCAGTCGCCGGTCGCGCGCCCCCCTCGCCGGTAGGGAAACTCGCCGGGCGCCGCGTTGAGGAATGCCAGCTCCTTCAAATCCTCGGCGCGATAGTAGGGCTTTACCTCCAGCCCCTCGCCGCTGCGCCAAATCAATTTCTTCTCGTAATCGGCGTCCTTCAGGTCCCGCGCAATCGCCGCTTTCCACGCTGCTGTACTGACCGGGGGAAACCCCTCAAGCAAATGTTCCGTCGCCATCGCCTCTTACTTGCCCTCAGAGTCTTCCACTATCTCGATAAGAAACCCAAATGCAGCGGCGGCCCGCGACTTGGGGTGCACAAAAAAAACCGTCGTCCCACGGGAGCCCTTGCGCGGAGCCTCGTCGATCAAGTGGAATCCCTCGGCTTGCATGGCGTCAAACGCCCGCCGCGCATCGTCCACACGGAACGCCACATGCGCCAAACCGCCGCGCCCGCCGTTTTTGTCGATCAGCTTCTGTACCGGAGATTCCGGCGTAAGAGGCTCCAGCAACTGGATCAGGTTCGGCCCCTCGCCTATCCGGAGCAGAGCCTCGCGCACCTGATCAGTGCCCCGCACCTCCTCGCGATGAATCTCTCTGAAGCCTAGCAGCTCGTAGGCCTTCACCTGGCTGTCCAGCTCGCCCGCCTGTACCGCGATTGCCACGTGATCGACAAACTTGATCCCGGGAATCTTCCTCAACTCCTCCTGTACATCGCCCATCTTAACCTTTCGATCCATGCACTGCGCCGGCCCGCAGCGCATCTCTTCACTCAAGCTCCATCAGCACCTGGTTCAGCTTCACTGAATCGCCCGGCGCCACGTTCACGCTTTTCACCGTTCCCGCGCGGGGCGCCGTCACATTCGTTTCCATCTTCATGGCTTCCAGCACCAGGATCGGCTCATTCGCTTCCACGGCTTGCCCGGGTGTTACATACACCTTGATTACCAACCCCATGAGCGGGCTGCGGCACACTTTTCCTTCGCTATCCCAAGCGCCTCCGTGACTCTGTGGATGCGGACCGCCAGACGCGTGCGCCGTGCGGCGCGGCACGGCGACCGGTTCCGGCGCGCTCTCCTCGTCTTCCACCATCTCAACATCGACAGCGTAAGCATTTCCGTTAATCGTGATCTGAAGCTTCAACTTGCGCTTCCTTTCCTTCGAGACTCGCCGGGCTCATCCATTGGGGCGCAGATTGTGCGAGGTCTGCACAATCACGCGTCCCTGCTGGGCCCATGCGCCCGCGCCATCCTGCGCCGCGGGAACCAGCTGTGCCGAGCGAATGCGCGCCTTCCTTCCCAAAAATGCAGTGGCCGCCGCAGTCAGCGCCGCCACGATCTCCGGCTTCACCGCCTCCGGCCTCGGCGCAGACTCGTTCGGCGCCGCTGCTGAGATCGCCGCGGCTTCGCCTTCCTGGGCCCGCGCCGCCTGCAACCTGCCCAATTCCACCACGCGCGCCTGCAGAGCTTTCACCGCCGCCGCCATCGCGCTGAGCTGCCGCTCCGTCTCCCGTTGACGCTCCCGCACGGCCCGCCGCATGGCCCGCGACAACCCGGCGTAAACCGCCGTGCAGCCCGCACCCGCCAGCAACGTTACTACCACCAGATCCGACCAATGCCATTTCACGCTGCGCCTCTTCTCATAGCGGAATCAATCCATGTTTTTTCTGCGGCCGCAACTCGCGCTTGCTGTGCAGCGACTCCAGCGCCCGCGCTACAACTCTCCGCGTCTCCGCCGGCTCGATAATGTCGTCCACCAGCCTTCGCCCCGCTGCCACATAGGGGTTGGAAAACGTCTCGCGGTACTCGTCCACCAACTCCTTGCGCCGCGCCGCTTGATCTTCGGCCGCGTCAATCTCGCGCCGGAATACGATTTCCGCCGCGCCCTCGGCGCCCATCACCGCAATCTCCGCGGTGGGCCAGGCCACCACGCGGTCCGCGCCCAGCCCCTTGGAACACATAGCAATGTATGCGCCGCCATATGCCTTGCGCAGAACCACTGTGATCTTGGGCACCGTTGCAGCCGAGTAGGCAAACAGCAGCTTGGCTCCGTGGCGGATGATTCCGCCACGCTCCTGCTCCACCCCAGGCAGGAATCCCGGCACATCGACAAACGTGAGCAGCGGAATGTTGAACGCGTTGCAAAAGCGCACAAATCGGGCCGACTTGTCTGAAGCATCGATGTCCAGCGCGCCGGCCAGCACGCACGGCTGGTTGGCCACAATCCCCACCGGCCGCCCCTGCAGCCGCCCGAACCCGATCACGAGATTCGCGGCAAACGCCGGCTGAATCTCAAGGAAATCCTCGTTATCGACCACGCGCACGATGACATCCCGCACGTCGTATGCCACCTTCGGGTCCACGGGAACAATCTGATTCATCTCGGAGTCGGCCTTCAGCCGTCCGCTGTATGCCAGCCGCGGCGGATCCTCAAGATTGTTCGACGGCAAAAAGCTCAGCAGCCGCCGGGCAAGCTCGATGGCCTCGTCGTCGTTGCGCGCGATCAGGTGCACAACGCCCGAGTAATGCATCTGCGACTGCGGCCCGCCCAGTTCCTCGGCGCTCACCTCTTCGCCCGTTACCTGCTTGATAACCTGCGGCCCGGTGATGAACATCCGCGCATGCTCGGTTTGGATCACGAAGTCCGTGAGCGCCGGACTGTAGGCCGCGCCGCCGGCGCATGGGCCGCAGATCAGCGAGATCTGCGGCACCGTCCCCGACAGCATCACGTTGTGGTAGAACACGCGCGCGTATCCGGCCAGGCTGTCGATCCCCTCCTGCACCCGCGCTCCGCCCGAATCGTTGATAAAGAGGAATGGGCTGCCCGTCTTCAGGCTCATGGCCATCATGTCGGCCACTTTGTTGCAGTGCGTTTCGCCCGCGGCTCCGCCGGCCACCGTGAAATCCTGGCTCGCCAGGTGCACCAGCCGTCCATCGATGGTCGCGCAGCCTGTCACCACGCCGTCCGCGGACAGTTCCTTCCCGGCCATGCCGAAGTACGTTGCGCGGTGCCGGCAGAACAGCCCGATCTCCTCAAAGCTGCCCCGGTCCACCAGCCGCTCCACGCGCTCCCGCGCGGAAAGCTTGCCCGATGCGTGCTGCCGCTCGATGCGCTCCTTGCCGCCGCCCTGCTCGAGTTCCGCGCGCTTGGCCTCGAGTTCGGCGATCTTGTCGCCGATCGTCTTCTTTTCCGGGATTTCCACTTGTGTCACCATCTCCGCACCTGGGGAACTCTGCGAGGGCCAAATTGGCGCGTCAGCAAGGCGCAGAAATCCTCACTTGCACCGCCGTAATTCTATTACTGAAAAGCCTGCTTCAGATGTGATAAGGTTCACTGCTCGCAATCCTAATGCGGACAACAAATTGCGGACCCGACTCCTCGGCGAGTTGTGTTCGATGCGTGCAGCGCGCCTCCATATTTGAAACACGCGAATGCCAAGGCGGGCGGGGCCGGCTGATGACGGAGCGCAAGCATTTAATTTTCAGTCATATACGGCAACAGTGAAGCAGTTTGAATGGGCACGGTTTCAGCCGTGCCGTGGAAGGCGCATAAACAGTGGGCTTTAGCCTCTGAGGAAATCTCTTCCGTCGGCTCGATGCCATTTGTGCAGCCAGTTCTAGAAGCTAGAGGCTGGTAGCTGTTCCTAGAATTTTCTGTTCCACTCTTTCGGCCAGCGTTCCACCACCACCTTGGTCTGCGTGAAAAACTCCACTGCATGATGCGCCTGCGCGTGCAGATCGCCAAAGAAACTCTCGCCCCAGCCGCTAAACGGAAATGTGGACATCGGCGCGGCCACGCCCACGTTGATGCCTACGTTGCCCGCGTTCACCTCGTAGCGGAAGCGCCGCGCGTTGGCGCCATCGGTGGTGAAGATGCAGGCCATGTTGCCGTAGCTGCGGCCGTTCACCAGCGCGATAGCCTCCTCAATCGTCTGAGCGTGGATCAGGCTCAGCACCGGCCCGAAAATCTCTGTTCGCGCGGTCTCCGAATCCGGCGGAACGTCATCGAGCACCGTGGGCAGCACGAAGTATCCGTCTTCGTAGTCGGGCACTTTGCGCCCGCGCCCATCCACGAGTACGCGCGCGCCGGCCTGCTCGCCCCTGGCAATCAGCCCCTCGATCCGCGCCTTGCTCTCGACCGAGATTACCGGCCCCATCTCCACGCCCGGCAGCGCGCCGTAACCCGTCTTACGGCCCTTCGCCGCAGCCGCAATCTGTTCCGTGAAGCTTGGCCGCGCAGCGCCCACCGTGATCGCCACTGAGGCAGCCAGGCAGCGCTGCCCCGCGCAGCCAAACGCCGAGTCGGCGAGAATCCGCGTCGTCATCCCCATATCCGCATCCGGCATCACCACCACTGGATTCTTCGCGCCGCCCTGGCACTGCGCGCGCTTGCCGTTTGCTGCTGCCCGGCTGTAAATGTACCGTGCCGTCGCCGTCGATCCCACAAAGCTCACCGCGCGGATGCCGGGATGATCGAGAATCGCATTCACCGTGTCACGCCCGCCGTTCACAAGCTGCATCACGCCCGGCGGAAAGTCCGCAGCCTGAATCAGACTGAAGATCTTTTGCGGGGTGATGGGCACGCGCTCTGACGGCTTAAGCAGAAAGCAATTTCCCGCCGCCACCGCGTAGGGGAAGAACCAGAAGGGGATCATGCCCGGAAAATTAAAGGGAACGATCGCCGCCGCCACGCCCAGCGGTTGACGGATCATATGCTCGTCAATGCCCGCCGCAATGTCTTCGCAGTTGGCGCCCTGCATCAGCATGGGCATCGCGCACGCTGTCTCCACGTTCTCCACGGCGCGCAGAATCTCGGCCTTGCTTTCGGCCAGCGTCTTGCCGCACTCGTTGGTGATAGAGAGCGCAAGCTCGTCGCAATGCTGCTCCAGCAGCGTCTTAAGCCGGAAGAGCGGCTGTATGCGGTCCACCACCGGCGTGCGCCGCCACTGGATAAACGCCCGCTGCGCCACTTCCACCGCGGCGTTCACGTCCGTTGCCGGCGAAAGCGGCACCTCAGCCAGCACTTCGGCCGACGCCGGGTTGATCACGTTCAGCGCTTCGCCAGCGCTGGAGGCGCGCCACGCTCCGTCGATGAAATTATGCAACCGCTCCATTTTGTATTCTCCTCAAAGAAAATAGCGTTCGCGCTTTTGCGCCTCATCATAGCGTATCCGGACCCCGCGTGGCCCAGGCGGGCGATTTGCGTCCGCTGGCGCAGCTTGGGTTTCTTGTCCCTTGTTTTTATGTACACTGGGCAAGGGGATATTTCTTGGCTACGGCTGTCGTTCACTACGCGGCTGCGGCGGTTACCGATCGCGGCCGCAAGCGCCCTTCCAACGAAGACGCATTCGGGTTTTCCGTCGAGCACGGCGTGTATGTGGTCTGCGATGGCATGGGCGGCGCCGCCGCAGGTGAAATTGCCAGTTCCCTGGCCGTGGCGGAGACGATGCAGTTCTTCACCCATCGCGACGGCTCCAATCCCCTCCCTGTCGATGCCGATGCCGCCGTCGCCGCCGCCAATCAGGCCATCTTTTCGCGCGCCCAGAGCAGCCAGAAGCTCAGCGGCATGGGCACCACGCTGGTGGCCCTCCTAGCAGAAGAGCGCCGTGCCTGGGTACTCAACGTGGGTGACAGCCGCGGTTACCGCCTGCGCAACTCCCGTCTGGAGCAAATCACCATCGATCACTCCCTCGTCGAGGAGCAGATGCGCATGGGCCGCATGAGCCGCATGGAAGCGCTGCGCTCGCCGCTGAGGAATGTCATCACCCGCGCCCTGGGCACCCAGAGTTGCGTCGCGCCCGACGTCTTCGAGATCGACACAGAGCC
>JBEKXX010000105.1:0-12079 GCA_049511595.1 Occallatibacter sp.
GCCGCCTATCTGGTCACCGCGCAGCCCTCCGGTTTCGCCATAGACAGTTTTCTCGCCGTCAATCTCTCCGGCACCGGCGACCTGATTACCTGGCGCATCGGTGCGCAGGGATTCGACATGCATCTCTCCGGTCAGGTTCCGGGCAAGTTGCGCTGCGGACTTGCCGATGCGGGCAGCCGAATCACCCAGGGCCATGATTTCTCTTCAATCGATCTCTGGGCTGTCCATCCCGGCGGCCGCACCATCCTCGACGCCACTGAACAAGGCCTTGCGCTCCCCACTGAAGCGCTCGCCGACTCGCGAAATATTCTTCTCAACTATGGCAACATGTCTTCGGCATCCGTCATGTTCGTCTTGCGGCGGTTGATGCTGCGCGCCCGCCCCGGCCAGCTCGGCTGCGCCATATCCTTCGGACCCGGCGTCACCGCCGAAACCATGATGTTTCATGCCGTCTGACGTGATCGATTTCCGCCATCGCGCCGAACTCACCGAGAAAATAGATGCGCCCTGCTCCCTCGAAGAGCTCCGCGCCTGCCTTCGCGACCTTGCGCGCCTCAATCGCTGGTTCTTCGCTTATCGCCCGCTGCTGCGCTGGCTCGGTTCCGTCTCCACGGCTCCGGCCATCGTTCCGCTCCACATCGTCGACGTCGGCTGCGGCTATGGCGACACTCTCCGCCGCGTCGAGCGCTGGGCTGGTGCGCGCGGCGTTGCTGTCGAGCTCACCGGTCTCGACCTCAACCCCCACGCCGTCACCATCGCCGCCGAAGCAACTCTACCCCAGAGCGCGATCCGCTGGGTCGCTGCCGACATCTTTTCCTGGCAGCCTGACAAGCCGATTCACATCGTCGTCAGTTCCCTCTTCACCCACCACCTCGCCGAGCCCGGCGTGATTCGCTTTCTGGAATGGATGGAACTCCACGCTGAGATCGGTTGGTTCGTCAACGATCTCTCGCGAGCAGCGGTTCCTTATCATCTGCTTCGCATATTCTCCAAACTTGCCGGTCTTCACCGCTTCGTTCAGCACGATGGCCCCGTTTCGATCGCTCGCTCCTTTGTTCCCCAGGATTGGCGGCGAATGGGCGCCGCCGCGGGCATCGACCGTGACGCATTCTCCATCCAGCCGTTCAAACCCGCACGCCTCTGCGTCAGCCGGAGAAAAGCGCCATGAGCTCCGTAGTGCTTCGCAGCGTTGATCATCTGATCGTCGGCGGCGGCCCAGCCGGCTCCATGGTCGCTCTGCGCCTAACCGCTGCTGGCCGCTCCGTCGTGCTGCTCGAAAGAGAATCAGGCCCGCATCATAAGGTCTGCGGCGAATTCCTCAGTCGCGAAGCCGTCGATTATCTCCACCAGGCCGGCATCGCGCCACTGGATCTTGGCGCTGCCACAATCGGCAGCCTCCGCCTTTCCGCCGGCAACCAGGTCATCGCCGTATCTCTTCCTTTTCAGGCGCTCTCGCTCTCGCGCCGCGTCCTCGATGAGGCCCTCCTGGCCCGTGCTGAACAAGCTGGCTGCCGGATTCTTCGCGGCCGCGCCGTCGAATCGCTCGCTCCGGAAGCAGATGGCTGGATCGTCTCGCTCAGCAACGGCGCCGCCGTTCGCGCACCCACGGTTTTCCTCGCCGCCGGCAAGCACAGCCTTCGCGGCTTCCCTCGCACACCCGCCAAGCAATCCAACCTCGTCGGCTTCAAGATGTATTGGCGGCTGACTCCCGCTCAAACGGCCGCTCTCCGCGATTGCATGGACCTCTATCTCTTCCCCGGCGGATACGGCGGCCTGTCGCTCATCGAGAACGATGTCGCCAACCTCTGCCTCGTTGTGCGCAGTTCCACGCTACGCGAGGCGGGCGGCTGGCCGCACCTCCTCGCCTCCATCCTCCACGGCAATCGTCACCTGGAGCATCTCTTCGACGGAGCCACTCCGCTCTGGCCGCGTCCTCTGGCCATCTCGCCCATTCCGTACGGCTATTTAGCCCGGGAAACTCGCGGACTCTGGTGTGTCGGCGATCAGGCCGCCGTCATTCCTTCCTTCACCGGCGACGGCATCTCCATCGCCTTGCACTCCGCCGCTCTCGCCACGAAAATGTACCTCGCCGGACATACCGCCGAAGCTTACAGCCGCGCTCTTCGCGCGCAACTTACGCGCTCCATGACCATCGCCACAGGTCTCTCGCGCGCCGCAGTCACAGGCGCCGGCCGCGCCGCCGCCCTCGCCGCTTTGTCGCTTGCGCCCGGCATCATGCGGTGGGTCGCCGCCTCCACGCGAATCCCGCAATCGTCTCTTGTTCTTGGTGAATGTGCGCTCAACGCAGCTAGGCCCGCCGCCCATCCTGCCGTTTAACGCGACGAAACCCTTCTACTGCGTCGCCATCGCGCTCTCTGTCTCTAGCGCGCCCGCCTCGCGCCAGGCCGTGATCTCCGAGTGGGTCATGTCGGCGGCCACGCGGCGGCTTGAATAAATCCGTGGCTCGCCGAACCATAGCCGCGCCGAAAACCCGGCTACGCCCAGCACTTTCCACAAATGCGAGGTAAACGATTCATCGCCGTACCAGCACAGCTCCCGCTCCTCCACATCGCCGTCCTCGACCACGTAGCGGATCGCCGCCGCCGTAATCGGCGCGCCTGCTGTCGTCGCGGGATCGATCAGCCGCGAGTGGAAGCGCAGTACCTGTGCCCCGTCCGTGCTCGTGCCCTCGGGAAACAGCAGCACCGGAACCGGCAGTTGCAGCCGCTCGCCGATCTGCTCTGCCACTGACATGGCGCTGGTCTGGCTTGACCGGTCGAGGAAGATCGTTCCCCCCGTCCGCGCCGCCTTGCCGAAATACGGCCAGCGAACGATCTCTATCTTGGCCACAAAAAAGCACGGCATCACCGCGCTGATGATGAGGATGTCGAGATAGCTCAGGTGGTTCGCCACCACCAGCCCGCATGTCGGCGCTTCGCCCTCTACTTGCGATTCAATGCCCAGCGAATTCAGGATCGAGCGTGCCGACGCTTGCAGCCACAACGCGCGCCGCTCCAGCGTCATCGGCTCGCGCAGGCGCGCCAGCCAATAGCGAAGAATACAAGATGCAAGAACGAATGCCAGCGCCACAGCGCGCCGGATGCGCCGCAGTGTCACGTCGTCAGCGGAGCCAGAAATCGGTTGCGCGCCGCGGCCGAAAGCAGATTCAAATCCAGGAGCGTAAGAAAATCGATGGTGCGGAAATCGCGATCCCACGCCGGCGGCGCCGCAATGCGCGCCCCGATGGCGAGATACGTCTTCAGCAACTTGGGAACCTTCACCGGAGCAGAATCTGGCGCCGGACGAGAACCCTCCGGCCCAGATCGATCAGCTGATCGATCGGTCTGGCAGGCCGGCGGCTGTGCGCACATGCTCTGCTGAGCCAGATCGTAGCTTCCTGGGGGGCACGCATACGCTGCCGTTGGCATCGTCTCAAACTCCGCCGGAACCCTGAAATTCTCAAGCTGGCGATACATCCGCCAACCCTCCGCCGGGTCATTGGAGTTCAAAGAAGAGCAACCGAGCAAGGTACGAAGCCCCATGCCGGTAGCATACTGCGCGATCCCCCGCCACAACAACATCAGCACCTCGGGAGTGCGGTGTTCGCGGTCGATCGAGGCGCGTCCCAGCTCCAGAATCCCCGGCCGCAGCGGTTCATACGGCTTGAGGTTGAAATCCTGTTCCGAGTAGTAGCCCATGTTCCGCGCCGCCATCTCACCCGACTGCATGCGGTACGTTCCCACGACGCGCCGGCTCACCTTGTCCTCTACCAGCAAGTGTTCGCAGATCGTATCGAAGCGGTCTATGTCGAGCCCCGTCTCGTAAGAACTCTCCAGCCCCTCGCCCAGTTCGATATTGAACACCTTGAAGCGCAGCCTGCAGGCAGCCTCGCGGTCCCCCGGCGTTTCCGCGAGCCGCAACCGGTAACGCCCCACATCGGCATGAATGCGGGAAGCCGGCTCCAGCATTACGCGCACAGAAACACCCGCCGTGTGCGTAATTTCCAACAAAGAACCGGAATCTTGCGCCAGATTCAGCGGAACTCTACCCTCTGTATGTGGAATCACGCAGCCAGTATCGCGCCGGGACTGTAAACGCACGGTCAATCCGCCGCGAAAACCGCGCAAAAATCTTGTTCACACGTTTACCCGGCTGTCACAAGGGCCTCTCGTTTCGTCCGCCTATCCTCCCGGCTCGTAGTTCAGGTTCGGCCCCAGCCAGCGCTCTACTTCGCCCACGCTCATGCCCTTGCGCCGCGCATAATCTTCCACCTGATCTCGGCCGATCTTTCCCAGGCTAAAGTAGCGGCTCACCGGGTGCGCAAAATAAAATCCGCTCACGCTCGATCCCGGCCACATGGCAAATGACTCCGTAAGCTGGATGCCCGCGTTCTTCTCCACATCGAGCAGCCGCCACAGCGTCCCCTTCTCCGTGTGATCGGGACAGGCCGGATACCCCGGCGCCGGCCGAATTCCGCGATACCTTTCGTGGATCAGGTCATCGATGGTCGACTTCTCGCCGCGCCCGTAGCCCCACTCTTCGCGCACGCGCTTGTGCAGACACTCCGCAAATGCTTCGGCCAGCCGGTCGGCAAGTGCCTCCGCCATAATCGCGTTGTAGTCGTCGTGCGCCGCGCGGAACCTATCGCACAACTCCTTGAGCCCCACTCCGCTCGTCACTGCGAACGCGCCGATCGAATCTGCCAACCCCGTTTCCTTCGGCGCAACAAAGTCTGCCAGGCACCGGCACGCTTCGTTTCCCTCCCGGTCCGATTGCTGCCGCAGGAAGTGGAGTCGCGCCAGCGCCGTACTGTGCCCGCAGTCCGCATACAACTCCACATCGTCGCCCGCCGCGTTCGCCGGAAAGAAACCGTACACGCCGCGCGCCGTCAGCAGCTTCTCCGCAACCATCCGATCCAGCAGCGCGTTCCCCTCCGCGAAGATCTGCCGCGCCTGCTCGCCCTGCTTCTCGTCTTCGAGAATTCGCGGGTACACGCCCTTCAGCTCCCACGTATGAAAAAACGGGCTCCAATCGATGAACTCTCTCAGCGTTGCAAGCGGAAAATCCTCCAGCACGCGCACGCCCAAAAACGATGGCTTCGCTAGGTCCTCCGCCCGCCACTCGATCGGTGTCCGCCGCGCCCGCGCCGTCTCCAGCGGCACAACCGCCCGCCGCGGCGCCGCGTGCGCCTTGCGCAGCGCGTCGTATTCGGCGCGATGCCGCGCCACAAACTCCGCTTTGCCCTCTTCGCTCAGCAGGCTCGTCGTCACCGGCACGGCCCGGCTCGCATCCAGCACATGCACCACCGGCTCGCTGTAGTGGGGCGCGATCTTCACCGCCGTGTGCGCGCGGCTGGTCGTCGCTCCGCCGATCAGCAGCGGCAGCTTCAGTCCCTGCCGCTCCATCTCCCGCGCCACGTGTACCATCTCGTCGAGCGACGGCGTAATCAGCCCGCTCAGCCCCACAATGTCCGCCCTCACCTCTTTCGCGCGCTCCAGAATCTTCTCCGCCGGAACCATCACGCCCATGTCAATCACTTCGTAGTTGTTGCAGGCCAGCACCACTCCCACAATGTTCTTCCCTATGTCGTGCACGTCTCCCTTCACCGTCGCCAGCACGATCTTTCCCTGCACCCTCACCGCCTGGCCCGCCGCGGCCATCTCCGCCTTCTCCGCCTCCATAAACGGCGTCAGGTACGCAACCGCCTTCTTCATCACGCGCGCCGACTTCACCACCTGCGGCAGAAACATCTTCCCCGCGCCGAACAGGTCGCCCACCACGCCCATGCCCGCCATCAGCGGCCCCTCGATCACCGCCAGAGGCCGTCCCAACTTCACGCGCGCCTCTTCGGTATCCGTCTCGATGTACTCATCGATTCCCTTCACCAGCGCGTGCGAAAGCCGCTCCTCCACCGTGCTGTTGCGCCATTCCTCGACCTTCTTCTCATCGCCCTCCTCGCCCGCGCCCGAGGCTCCCGCCGCTTTCAACTTCTCGCCGAACTCCACCAGCCGTTCCGTAGCGTCCGGCCGCCGGTTCAGCAGCACATCCTCCACCAGTTCCTTCAGTTGCGGCTCGATCTCCTCGTACACCTCCAGCATGCCCGCGTTCACGATGCCCATATCCAGTCCCGCGGCGATCGCGTGGTACAGAAACGCCCCGTGCATGGCCTCGCGCACCCTGTTGTTGCCGCGAAAGCTGAACGAGACATTCGACACGCCTCCGCTCACCTTCGCGTGCGGCAAATTCTCCTTGATCCACCGCGTCGCCCGGATGAAATCGACCGCGTAGTTGTTGTGCTCCTCCATCCCCGTGGCCACGGTCAGGATGTTCGGGTCGAAGATAATGTCTTCGGCTGGAAATCCGGCCTCATCCACAAGAATCCGGTAGGCGCGCTCGCAGATCCTCGTCTTATCCTCGAACCCCGCTGCCTGTCCCTGCTCGTCGAAGGCCATTACCACCGCTGCCGCGCCATACTTCAGCACCGCCGCCGCGTGCTCGCGAAACTTCCGCTCGCCCTCCTTCAGCGAGATCGAGTTCACGATGCCCTTGCCCTGCAAGCACTTCAGCCCCGCCTCAATCACCTCCCACTTCGAGGAGTCGATCATGAACGGAACCTTCGCCACCTCGGGTTCGCTGGCCAGCAATTGCAGATAGCGCGTCATCGCCGCCACGCCGTCGATCATCCCCTCGTCCATGCAGATGTCGAGTACGTTCGCCCCGTTCTCCACCTGTTGCCGCGCCACCCCCACGGCCTCTTCGTATTTGCCCTCTTTGATCAGCTTGGCGAACTTCGGCGACCCGGCCACGTTGGTCCGCTCGCCGATCAGAATGAAGACGCCGGGCTGTTGCGTGAATGGCTGCGATCCTGACAGCCGCAACGGCCTGGTGTGCACGGGTTTTTCCAGGACTGGTTGCATAATCCCTTTTTGAAAGGGCACGACTTTAGTCGTGCCACAAATCAGCAAAACAGTTGAGGGCTTTAGCCCCTGGGGGAAGTTTTTTTCAAACTCATGCCGCGCCCTCCATGCCGCTGGCCTCCGCGCCCGGCGCCTTGCGCGGCGCCACGCCCTCCAGCGCCTTCGCAATCGCCGCAATGTGCTCCGGCGTGTTGCCGCAGCATCCGCCGGCGATATTGATCAGCCCTTCGCGCGCAAACTCGCTCAAATACCGCGCCATGTCCTCTGGCCCAAGATCGAACCCCGTCGGCGACAGCGGATTCGGCAACCCCGCGTTTGGATAGCACGACACCGCTACATCCACCTTTTCCGCAAGCTCGCGCAAAAACGGCGCCATCAAATCCGGCCCCAGCGAGCAGTTCAGTCCCACGCTGAACGGCTTCGCGTGACGCACTGCAGTCCAGAACGCCTCAATCGTCTGCGCCGAGATCATCGTCTCCCCGCCGCGCCCCACTGCCGCCGAAATCATCACCGGCAATTCCCTTCCTCTCGCCGCCAGCCCATACTCGTCGAACACTTCGCGGATCGCCGCCAGCGCCGCCTTCGCATTCAGCGTGTCGAAGATCGTCTCCACCAGCAGCAAATCCGTTCCGCCGGCAATCAGCGCCCGCGCCTGCTGCTTGTACGCCGTCTTCACCTGGTCGAACGTCACTACCCGAAACCCTGCATCGTCCGCGTCCGGCGAATTCGACAGCGACACCGTCAGCGGCCCCATCGCTCCCGCCACAAATCGCTGGCGTCCCGTCTCGTTGCCCACGCGATCCGCCCACTCGCGCCCCTGCTGCGCCGACTTCTCGTTGATCTCCCACGCCAGCTCGCCGAGAAACTTGTCGTCGATCGTTCGCTGATAGAACTCCGGATCCTTCCGCCCTCCGCGCTCCCGCGGATCGTCCACGAAAAACTCGCTCTGCGCGATCGTCGTCGCGCCAAACGTATTCGTCTCCAGAATGTCCGCTCCCGCCTCCAGGAACCGCCGATGAATGTCGCCCACCAGATCCGGCCGCGTCAGCGTAAACAGGTCCCCGTTGTTCAGCAGGTCCTTCTTCGCGTTCTTGAACCGCTCTCCGCGAATGTCCGCTTCCTTCATCCCATAGTTGCGGATCGTCGTGCCCGTCGCTCCATCAATAATGGCGATCCGGCTCTCGATCAGTCGCTGAAGCGGATGTTGTGGAACCTTAGTCATTTCTTCTCCGGGATTTACGGCCCTTTCATCCAGCATATCTTGGTCTGTGCCCCGCCCGAACCAATCCGCGCCGAATGCGCCTTGGCAGGCACTGGACTGCCGCAGCCCCCGCCTGAACGGAACTAGGCCAGATACCGGGTGCCTCGCTCTCCAGGTGCTTTCCTCTTTGCCGCACGGCTGGGGCAGCACGAACTCGCCAACTCGCGAACACGTCCGCTTAAGCGGACGGCTAACTTGCCAACTCGCGAAATCCCCTGACTCGCTAACCTGCTGACTCACCGCGTACCACCTCGTTCCAATTAAACTGAAAACGATGATCACCACTCTCTTTGGCAGCGAAGAACCGCAACAACCCGGCTTCTTCGACCGCATGAAGCAGGCCGTCTCGCGCACCCGCGAGTCCTTTTCCGCCAAAATCGCAGGCATCGCCGCAATGACGCGCGTCGTTGACGAGGGCGCCCTTGACGAACTCGAAGCCGCTCTGCTCTCGAGCGACCTCGGCGTCCAAACCACCACCGCCATCCTCGACGCACTCCGCGATCGCGCCCGCCACCAGGCCATCGAGGGCGGAGCCGAGCTGCGCCAACTCTTGAAGGAGCAATTGGTCGCCATCCTTAGTGCCCCGCAAGGGGCGGCTGCCACGCCGCAGGTGTCGCCCAAAGTCACCTTCCTCGTCGGCGTCAACGGCACCGGCAAAACCACATCCAGCGGCAAGCTCGCCGCCTGGTCCCGCGCGCAAAACCGCTCCGTACTCCTCTGCGCCGCCGACACCTTCCGCGCCGCTGCCATCGAGCAGCTTGAAATCTGGGCCTCCCGCTCCGGCGTCGAAATGATCAAGACCCGCCAGGGCGGCGACCCCGCGGCCGTCCTCTACGACGCCATCTCCGCCGCCAAGGCACGCCAGATCGACGAGCTCTACGTTGACACCGCTGGCCGCCTGCATACCAAAACCGGACTGATGGACGAACTCGACAAGATGCGCCGCACCGCCGCCCGCCTCGTCCCCGGCGCGCCCCACGAAGTGCTGCTCGTCATGGACGCCACTACCGGCCAGAACGGCCTCCAGCAGGCCCGCCAGTTCACCCAGTTCGCCGGAGCCACCGGCATTCTCCTCACCAAGCTCGACGGCACCGCCAAAGGCGGCATCGCCGTCGCCATCGCCCGCGAACTCAACCTGCCCGTCCGCTTCGTCGGCGTCGGCGAAAAGATGACCGATCTTCTAGAATTCTCACCGGTAGAGTTTGTGGATTCGTTGCTTGAATAGGAGACGGAAGGCATGGCAACCGGGAAAATGAAACTCGAAAATCAGGCAGTACTCGTGAATGTTTGCATCGTTGCCGGACTCGCGTTCGAATATTTCCGCGGAGCCCCAATCCTCGCTATCCTGATCGCGGGAGTTCTCCTATTGTTGGTGGTCAATGTAATCTTCTTCGTCCGCTTCCGACGGGCGAAAAGAACGCCATGAACGCCTCAGACCCCATCCCCGACCTCGACCTCCGCTGGATGCGCCGCGCCCTCGAGCTCGCGCGCCGCGGCATCGGCGTCACCTCGCCTAACCCCGCCGTCGGCTGCGTCCTCCTCGACCGCGCCGGCCAAGCCGTCGGCGAGGGCTGGCACGAGTACGACCTCCTCGATCACGCCGAAATCGTCGCCCTCAAAGCCGCGCAGCAGCACGCGCCCGACCGCGTCCGCGGCGGCACGGCCTACGTCACCCTCGAGCCCTGCTCGATCGCCGGCCGCACGCCCCCCTGCACCGGTGCGCTCATAAAGGCCGGGCTCGCCCGCGTCGTCGCCGCCACCATCGATCCCAACCCCGCCGTCGCCGGTCAGGGACTTGCCGCCCTCCGCGCCGCGGGCATTCAAACCTCCGTCGGCGTCTGCCAGGTAGAAGCCCGCCGCCTCAACGAAGGCTTCGCCCGCTGGATCCAGCACCGCCGTCCCTTCGTGCTCATGAAGGTCGCCATGACCCTCGATGCGCGCATCGCGCCGTCCCCCGCGCACCAAACTCCCCACGCGCCCTACTGGATCACCAGCGAAGTCGCCCGCGCCGCCGTGCAGCAGTTGCGCTGGGCCGCCGACGCTGCCATGGTCGGCGTCGACACCGTCGTTGCCGACGATCCCTGGATGACCGATCGCAGCGGCCTGCGCCGCCGCCGCCCGCTCCTGCGCATCGTCCTCGACTCCGCCCTCCGCTTGCCCCTCGGCTCCAGGCTCGTCTCGTCCGCGCAAAACGATGTCGTCGTCTTCACCGTCTCCAACGACGAGGCGCGCGCCACCGAACTCAGAAACCGCGGCGTTCGCGTCGAAGTCCTCCCTGCCGATGCTGGCCGCGTCCCCCTCGAGAAAGTGCTCGACAGGCTCGGCAAAGAAGGCGTCCTCACGCTGCTCACGGAAACCGGCACGCGCCTCAACACCGCCTTTCTCGCCGCCGGCCTCGTCGACCGTCTACATCTCTTCATCTCGCCGCAGATCATGGGCTCCGACGCGGTACCCGCCTTCCGCGGCCTCTCCAGCTTCGTTCACATGGCCGATGTCGAAGTCGAACGCTACGGCAACGACCTCGGCCTCAGCTCGCTCCTCCGCGACCCCTGGCCGGAAAACACTGGTCAGTAGCCGGCGGCAGAAACGGCCGGACTGCATTTCTCGGAGCCTTGACAAAAGGTCTAGACTAGTCAATAATTTTTCATTGAACTGATTAATCAGTTCGCTGTATATAGCGAGCATAATATGCTGAATGAAAAGAGTGATAAGGAAACGATTATTGTCTCAGCTCTCACGGCAAGGACGCAGCTTGGCCAGATTCTAAAGCGCGTCAAAGGGCACCGGGAACGCTTTCTCATCGGCAGGCGTGGGCAGCCGCAGGCTGTCATCCTCGGAATCGACGATTTCATGCAAACCTTCGCCCCGGCGCCGGATTGGCTGGAAAAGTCTTGGAGGGCCGCGGAGCGGAACGGAACCGCTTCGCTGTCGATGCGGCAGATCGATGCTGAGATCGCGCGGGCGCGCTCTGCGCGGCGGGCTGACGCACGAATGGGACTTGCGGGCCGTTAAATGCTCCGCGTCGTGCTAGACACGAATGTCTTGGTCTCGGCCATGCTTTCACGCCACGGCAACGAGGCGCTCGTTCTCCGCATGGCGCGTTCTGGGAGCTTCCTGGCTTGCGTCTCCGCCACTATCCTTGATGAATATGAACTCGTATTGCGCAGGCCCGCATTCCGTCTACCGCAATCGAGCGTCGGCCAACTGTTGCTCTATCTCCGGACGGAGGGTCTGCTGGTCGTTCCGGAATCTGAATTGAGGATCTCTCCCCACGACGCCGACAACCGCTTCCAGGAATGCGCGGAGGCAGCACAGGCAGACTTTCTCGTCACAGGCAACAAACGCCATTTCCCGAAACAGTGGAAGGGAATGAAGATTGTGAATGCGCGGGAATTGCTGCTGGAGGCAGTGTTTTAAGCAAGGCGCCCTACGCACTCGGCATGTCCCGCTTTGTCCACATGACCGATGTCGAAGTCGAGCGCTACGGCAACGACCTCGGCCTATCGCAAAACCAGAGTAGGTGTATCCCGGAGCCACAACACTCAAGTCGACGCGACCAACAGGGAGCGGCGACCCTGAAGACAGCGAAACAGGACACTGTAACTCTGGTTTTGCCGTAGATCCCTCCTCCGCGACCCCTGGCCGCCCGCGCAGAATTCATGAGCCCATTCCGAACCCATCGCGTCGAATATACTAAGGCAGTACGGTTCAGGCTCAGCCCCTTGGGCCACCTCGCCAGTAGCAAAAACGGAAAGGCAAAGCTTGACGCTATCTACGCCACTCATCACGGCTGTTGTATCCGTATTCGGCCTCGTTGGCGTGCTCACCTGGCGCGTGCGCGAGGGTCGTACCGCCGTGACTCTGAAAATGATCGTGATGCCGCCCCTGGGCATGGCCACCG
>JBEKXX010000106.1:0-11984 GCA_049511595.1 Occallatibacter sp.
GAGCGAACCACCTGAACTGACAATCATCACTACCGGAGAAACGAACACTGGTCGAATCTTGCCAAGAATCGGCGAAGAGAAACCTCTATTTTATTCGATTGTTCTCCGTGAAAAGGACGGCAACTTCGAGGTTGCAAGGGAACGATTTGTCGAGCTAGAGGATGGCATCAGTGGGACAATGGCGAACTATACAGCGTTTGAGCGTGACGAAGCCGCTCCATTAGTGCCCACACTGCCTAGGCCGGAGGATTCTGAGGGCCTAGGTGGCAGATTAAGCCCCCGTCGCTCGATTTTGTCGATGGTTGGGGCCGTACCGAATCTTTCGACAAAATGGCCCCGGATGAAAGATTTTGAGGAGGCCATTGAAAGCTTCGCGTTCTACCGCGAATGGACCTTCGGAGCTAGCTCTGAGATTCGCAACTTACAACCCGTAGGTCTTGATAGCTATCGGTTAGCCGGCGATTCGAGGAATCTGGCTCAGGTTCTTAAGGCTATGCGCGATCGAGGTAACTCGATAGTTTTCGAGCGGCTGCTCGAGCTATTGCATAAGTTTTACGAGCCAGTGAAAGACGTTGACACCGAACTAGTCGGCACACATTTGCGAATCATGATTAAGGAGGAGGGACTAGGCTCTCGCACTCCTGCGGAGCGTCTTTCCGACGGCACGTTGCGCTGGCTCATGCTGCTCATCATTCTGCTCGATCCAACGCCACCGCCCGTTATTTGCATCGACGAGCCGGAACTCGGCCTGCATCCAGACGCAATTCACACGCTAGCCGATCTGCTGGTCGAAGCCTCCAAGCGGACGCAACTGATTATCACGACACATTCTGACGCCCTGCTCGATGCGTTCACGGATACGCCGGATATTGTCTGCGTCTGCGAAAAAGTCGAGGGCTCCACGGTAATCCAGCGGTTGGACAAGGAACGTTTGAAAGTTTGGCTCGATGATTATTCGCTGGGGCAGCTTTGGGCCAAGGGCGAGATCGGGGGCAACCGCTGGTGAAAGTTCGCCTTTACGTGGAAGGGAGTCCGAGGGGCATGCACGCCAACGGCCTCAGGCTCTTCAGGAACAGTTTCAAGCAGCATCTCGTGAAACTGGACCCGCGATTGAAGGCGATGGAAGTCTCCCCTTGCGGGTCCACGGAGGACACGATTCGCGATTACGCGCGCGCCGTGCGCGAAAACAAAGCGGATTTTGTTCCTGCGTTGCTGGTCGACTCGGATACTCCTGTCACTGTAAATTCCCCGGCTGAGCATCTTCGAATTAAGCTGGACTCCGCGAAGGTGCAACGGGATGCACGCACAAATATCTTCCTGATGGTTCAATGTATGGAATCGTGGTTTGTAACTGATCCAACTGCCCTCAAGGCATGTTTTGGCGACCAGTTTCGAGAAAACGCGCTTCCTCCAAATCCAGATATCGAGGCAGTCGCAAAGAGAGATGTTCTGGCCGCGTTGGAGGCCACTGTCAAGCCGACCCCTGCACGGCATTATCACAAGATTCATCACGGAATGAAGATTTTAGTGGAACTCAATCCGGACACGGTCGCACAACGATCTAAGCACGCGCGCGACCTTCATGCATTTCTGCATAATTCAGTTCAAATGTAGGATCGCCTTTGTATCGGCGAAGTCTCCCGCCTACAGCAAGCGTAAGGTTGAGGTAATCAGGGCGGCAAAAAGTGAGCCTGCCGGAAAAAGTCTGTCACCTCATCCCCCGTCGCGCATCTGAACAGACATGAGCACAGCGAAAGCCACATTCGGAGCGGGTTGTTTCTGGGGCGTGGAGGCGGCGTTCGCTGCCATCCCCGGCGTAACGGCAACAGCCGTAGGCTACGAGGGCGGAGCGCTCGACCGGCCCACCTACAAGGACGTGTGTACCGACCGGACCGGCCACGCCGAGGTGGTCGAGCTCGACTTCGACCCCGAAAAAGTCACCTACGAGAAGTTGCTCGACGCCTTCTTCTCGCTCCACGATCCCACCACGCTCAATCGCCAGGGACCGGACTGGGGCACGCAGTACCGCTCTGTCATCTTCTTCCACTCGCCCGCGCAGGAGGCGCAGGCGCGCGCCAAGATCGAACAGTTGACCGCCGAAGGCCGCTTCAAGCCAAGACCCATCGTCACCACGGTAGAACCGGCGCAGACCTTCTGGCGCGCCGAGGACTACCACCAGCGCTATCTCGAAAAGCGCGGCCAGGCAAGCTGCCGCATCTTGTGATCAGTTCTTAGTTCTGACCGTTAAGGCCGCTGCTCTCTGGCTGCGGCTCTGCATTCTCCACGCCGGCGGGAGAGGCGGCGCCGGGCTCGTCGATCCACAGGCAGGCAATCCACCACACCAGCACGGCCAGATACACCACGTTGTTGGCATGGATCAGCTTGTCGCGCAGACCGATGATGCGTACATACTCCGCCTGCGTATGGATCTGAGTATGCGTCCCGATAAGCTGCAAGCTCCCGCGCAGTCCCAGTTGCGCGAGAGACGCGGTTGAGAGTCCGATCGCGATTTGCTGCGCATGGCTACGCCATCCGGCTCCAAAGCGGCGTCCCAGCAGGGTCACCAGCAGTCCCATTTCGATCGCCAGCACGCTGGTGAGCAGATTCCCCTTGTCCGCCGCCATATCCATCAGCCGGATCGTCGCCAGCATGGACATGCCGGTGAGCGTCTTCCACGCCGGCCATGGCCCCCACAGCACCGGCGCCGCCGCGCCCACGGCCACCAGCGCCACCGTGCCGATCGTCCAGCTCGCTCGCGCCGCGCCACGAAAGGCGCGCCGCGCCAGCTCCACCACGACCATCAGGCCGATGATCGTGTTCAAATCCGTCATCGCCAGAAAAACCAGGCTTCCTGTAATTCGTGGAATCTTGTTCAACAGGAGTTCGACCGTGAGCAGCAGAAGCGCCATCATGGCGATGCTGGCCGTGAACCACGGAAAACGCCGCACCCTGTCGCGCCCCAGCAACACCACCAGCAGTACCAGCAGCGCCGCAAACGTAAGCGTCCACAGAATCTGGCCCGCCGAAAAATCGAAATGAAAGTGCATCGGAACCTTATCCAGGCGTTGCTTTTTCTTTGCGCAAGCCCTGTTCCAGTCTAAACGGGACGGCCGCAAGAAGCCGCGCCCTGCCATAATCTCTTCATGCTGGTTCTTGCTTCTGCCTCGCCGCGCCGCAGTGAACTGCTCACGCAGGCGGGCTACCGCTTTGCCGTGCATCCCGCGCACGTCCCTGAAGATCCTCTGGATGGCGAAGACCCCATCGTCTACGTCACGCGCCTGGCGCGCCAAAAGGCCGAGACCGTCTTTCGCGAGCTGACCGGAGCTGACGGCGGGGCTGGAGCAAACCGCATGGATGGCCAGTCCTCCCTGGCGGTGCTGGGCGCCGACACCACCGTCACGCTCGACAACGCCATCCTGGGCAAGCCGGAGGATGCGGCTGACGCCGCCCGCATGTTGCGCCTGCTTTCGGGCCGCACCCATCGCGTTGTCACCGGCGTGGCCGTGGTCACCGCCAAAGGCGCTGAAGTGGCCGCCGAGGCCACCGCAGTCCGCTTTCTCACGCTTTCCGAACGGGAGATCGCCGATTATATATCCACGGGCGAGCCCATGGACAGGGCCGGCGCTTACGCCATCCAGGGCCGCGCCGCTCGCTGGATTCCCCGCATCGAAGGCTGCTACTTCAACGTGATGGGCCTGCCTCTGGCGCTGGTTTCGTCTCTGCTGGAGTCGTGCGACGCCCTTCTTTGACCGGTTCAGGAGACGTTTCATGCCTTCCTCGGGGATTTCTTAGAACATGATCGGCTCGCGCCGCGAGAAATATTTTCACGTCTGGCCGCCCAATTCCGCGTTAGAATGGTCGCACTTCAAAACCAGGTCCAATCTTTATGCCGAAATCTTTCTTGCTGCGCGGCGCAGCATTCTTCTTCGCCGCAGTGTCGCCGGTCTTCGTTTGCGCGCAGTTCCAGCAGCCCACCGGCGAAGAACTAAAAATGACCGCCGATCCCAAGGCTCCTGGTGCGGATGCCGTGTACCTCGATTTCGAGGAGATCGCCAACGATCCCATGCACTATAAAAGCACCTACGTACGCGCCAAGGTGCTCACCGAAAAGGGTAAGGAACTGGCCACGGTCGAGCTGCCTTATCTGAGGGGATCCTACAAGATTACTGACATCACGGGCCGCACCATCCATCCCGATGGGACCGTGATTCCGCTCACCGTAAAGCCGGAAGATCTGATGGTGACCAAAATCGGCGAGACTCAGATCGGGAAGAAGGTCTTCACTCTGGCCAGCGTCGAGGTAGGAAGCATCCTGGAGTACCGCTACGAGATGCGCTACGACGATGACGAGTTCTCGTCGCCGCAGTGGGAGATTCAGCGGCCGTATTTCGTCCACAAGGCGCACTTTCAGTTCACGCCTTTTAAGCAGTTCATGCCCAATGGCACCCCTGGCGCCGACACCAGCTTGCACCACCTGATCGACAGTCACGGGCGGTTGATCAATAGCCTGATCTGGTGGTATCGCCTGCCCCCCGGCGTCACCGTCCAGACGAGTGTGAACGGATCGTACAGCGTGAACGTGACCGACGTTCCACCCATACCTCACGAGGATTGGATGCCGCCCATACAAAGCCTCCTTGAAAAAGTGGGTTTCTATTATAGCAACGCTCATAATCCGGGAGCGTTCTGGCCAGACGAAGTCAAGCTCTGGTCGAAGGATGTCGATAAATTTGCCGAGCCCTCGAAAACAATCCGCGATGCAGTGAGCGGGCTGATTGCTCCCGCTGACAGCGATCTCGACAAGGCAAAGAAGCTCTACGACGCGGTGCAGGCCCTCGACAACACCGATTACTCACGCAAAAAAGGCGAATCCGAGCTGAAGCAGTTGAATATCAAGGAAGCCAGGAATGCCGGGGACACCTGGACTCAGAAGAGCGGATCGAGCGAAGACATTGCGATGCTCTATCTGGCCATGTTGCGCGCCGCAGGGCTGACCGCCTACGCGACCAAGGTGATGGATCGCGACCGGGGCATTTTCGATCCGAGTTACCTGAGTATGGATCAACTGGATACCACGGTCGTGGTCCTTAGCGCCGGCGGCAAGCAAATCGTCCTCGATCCCGGCGAGAAGATGTGCCCGTTCCAGACGGTGAGTTGGCGTCACTCGGGCGCCGCGGGCATCGGCCAGAGCGCGCAGGGGCTCTCTTTCACGGTCACCCCGATGCAAGAGTACAAGAGCAACACAACCACTCGTATTGGAGAGTTGACCCTGGATGTGCATGGCAGCATTACAGGCACGATCAGAATTGTGATGACCGGGCAGACCGCGCTGCGCTGGCGCCAGGCAGCCATGCGCATGGACGACACAGAATTGAAGCTGCAATATGACCGCGATTTGGAGCAGATCGTCCCCGAGGGCGTGGAAGCGCACGTCAAAAACTTCCTTTCCATGGACGATCCGTACACCAACCTTATGGCGGTAGTCGATGTCAAAGGGTCGCTTGGAACGGCCACTGCCAAGCGGCTTCTGCTACCTGCCCTCTTCTTTGAAACTCGCCGCGGCGAGCCGTTTGTGAATGAGGAGAAGCGGCAGGCGCCGGTTGACATGCATTACGGCGATAGCGTAAGCGATGAGATCACCTACGACCTGCCCCAGGGAGCGACCGTGGAAGGCGCGCCGCAGGACGCCAATATCTCTTGGCCGAGTCACGCGCTGTTCATTGTCAAGGCCCAGTCCAATCCGGGCCAAATCGTCATCTCCGATGCACTGGCGCGAGCATTCACGCTGTCAAAGCCGGAGGAGTACCAGGATCTGCGCGGGTTCTACCAGAAGGTGGCGGCAGCCGATCAGGGGCAACTGGTGCTCACCGCCGCCCCGCCCACTGCAGCGGCAAAGGGCAACTGATGCCCACGGGCCTTCGTCATTTTCTCGTCGCTACGGCGTGCTGCGGAGCAGTTCTTTTCGGCTCCGCACTCGCGGGGGCAAGAGACAAGAAGGAACCCGTTCCGCAATGGGGCCTGGACGCGGCAAAGACCCACACGCCGGATTACGCCAAGGGCTTCGGCTCGGTGATCCTCTACGACGAATACGTGGAGACCGTTGACGATCAGGGCCGCGCCGTGGAGCGCGAGCGCGAAGCCATTCGCATCCTGCAGCCGCAAGCCCGCCACGAAGGCTGTGCTGTTCGATACGACGTAGACGAGAAGATCGACTATTTCCGCGCCTGGACGATCGGCACGGATGAAAAGCAATACCAGGCCAGGGATACGGACTTTATCGATGAAGGCGATCCCAGTATCCCTATTGAGCTTTTAACGGAGAAGGAGCGCGTCGTACATCCTCCCGCCACCGATGTGGGCGCTGTTATCCTCTGCGAGTCGGAGGAGTTGCTTGCTCCGTGGAAGCAAGAGAAGTTCTGGGGCATTCAGGGCGGAATTCCGGTCGCTTTCGAGGCACTCGAAGTCGACCTGCCCCCTGGCCGCGCTCATTCCGTGTCGTGGCATCGGTTCCAGCCTGTGAAAGCGATCGAGGTGGCTCCCAACCATTGGCGCTGGGAGATCAGAGACATGCCGAAACTCGATCTCCGCGATGTGAAGGCGAGCCCGGGTTGGACGGCCCTGGCCGCGCGTATGTCGGTGGCCTGGGACGATGCGGCCGTGGACGGAAAAGACAACGAGTGGCGCGCGTTGGGCCTTTGGTTTACAAATCTTGAGGCAAACCGCCCGGCCCCCTCGCCGGAGATTACCGCCGAGGCCCAGGAATTGGCAGCTGGAGCGCCGGATTTCTTTACCAAGCTCACAAACATTACTGAATACATCCAGAAGAACATACGTTACTTCGTTGTAGAGCGCGGAATCGGCGGTATGCAGGCGCACTTTGCCGCAGATATCTTCCGCAACCGTTACGGGGATTGCAAGGACAAGACCACTCTGCTCATTTCCATGCTTCAGGCTGTCGGCATTAAGGCCTTTTATGTCCCGGTGGACGACCGCCGCGGCGTGGTCGATCCGAACGCGCCGTCGCTCTTAGGCAATCACATGATCGCTGCCATTGAGATTCCCGGGGACGTGAACGATCCGCGCCTGATGGCAGTGGTGAAAGGATCTGACGGCAGACGGTACCTGATCTTCGACCCCACCAACGAGCGCACGCCGGTAGGAAATCTTCCCTCGTATCTCCAGGGCAGCTATGGCACTCTTGCCGCCGGTCCTTCAAGCCAGTTGATCGCTCTGCCTGTGTTGGATCCCGGCGCGAATGGCACGGAACAGAAAGGGATCTTCGCGCTCTCGGCGGACGGCAACCTGACAGGCACAGTGGATACCTCGCACAGCGGCCCCGAGGGCGCGGACTTCCGCCTGTTCCTGAAGTACACCGACGAGAAGGAGCGGCGCGAGTACTGGGAGAAGCGAGTCGGGCGGTATTTGCCGGGTGTGATCCTGGACTCGTTTCAGTTTGTGGAGCCGTCCTCCCTGGCAAAGCCGCTTGAGTTTCATTACAAAGTGACGGCGCCGCAGTACGCGCATCAGGCCGGCCCGCTGCTGCTGGTGAGGCCTCGCGTAGTGGGCGAGGACTCGGTGCAGTTCGACGACAAGCCGCGGCTAGTGCCCATCGATCTCTCGGCCACAGGCCGATGGCGCGACAGCTTCGACATCGCTCTGCCGCCCGGCTACATAGTGGACGAGACGCCCGATCCCGTCGACGTGGACATGGACTTCGCCAGTTATCATGCGGCAACCACGGCCAAAGGCAACGTGCTGCACTACGAGCGCGACTATGTGGTGCGCCAAGTGGAGATTCCCGCCGGCAGGGCGGCAGACTTTCGCAAACTCGAGTCCGCAATCCTCTCCGACGAAAAAGGCACGGCGGTGCTCAAGAAGCAGTAGCAGCGCGGGGAGCGCGGAGTTGATCCGTTCGCTTCCACAATCTCCCCGATTTTCCTCCACAATATGACGACCCTTGCGCGATTTTGCTTTCCTAAGAACGCAAAACCTGCCCTATACTGCCAGTAGTGCGAGGAATTTCCCCGGTCGAGATGGTTTCCTCGCCGACTTCTATGCCCACGCAACTCAACCGGAAGCGCGCTTATTCGCCACCGCACATCCCGGACCGCCTTTACTTCAAAATTGGAGACGTAGCCGAATTGTGCGGAGTGGAGACCTACGTTCTGCGCTTCTGGGAGTCGCAGTTCCCGCAACTGAAGCCGAACAAGAGCGGGACCGGCCAGCGGCTCTACCGCCGCCGCGACGTGGAGACTGCGCTCGAGATCAAGCGCCTGGTCCATGCCGAAGGGTACACGCTGTCTGGCGCTCGCACGGTTCTGGGACAGGCGCAGCGCCAGCCTGGCAAGCGCAATGATTCGCAGGCCAGCTTGCCGCTCGCGGGCGACCAGAGCAAGCGGCTCGACCAGGTTGCTGCGGTCATCGGCCACGCCCGCGCCGAGCTGCGCGAGCTTGCCAATCTGCTGGGCTCTCCGGCGATGCAGCCGGTGCGCCGCCGCAACCGCCTGGCCCCCATTCGCGACGCTTCCGGCACGCTGTTTCCGTCGTAGCCATTCGACGGCCCATTAGCCTTGTTCTGGGTCCTGCGTTCAGCCCATCTTTACGCCGCAGCCGCAACAAGCAGCGCGGATTGGGTCGCCGTTATTCACCCTATGCTTCCTCGGCAGTCGCTTCTTCCGCGGCCGGCTCGGCAGCAACTTCTTCGGCGGCCGCAGCAGGCTCAGCGGCGTCAGTCTCCGCGGCTTTTGCCTTCTCTTCCTCGGTCGCTTCGGCCTCTACCTTCACCGTTACGTGAGCGGTCACTTCGCGGTGCAGCCGGATGGCCACCTTGAAGTCGCCCACGCTCTTCAGAGGATCGCCCAGTTGAATCTTGCGGCGGTCGATCTCGTGGCCCTGCGCAGCCAGCTCCGCGGCGATGTCGGCCGAGGTGACCGAGCCAAACAGATGGCCCTGCTCGCCGGCCTTGCGGGTAAAGCTGAGTAAGAGCGGTTCGAGCTTGGTGACCAGTTCCTCGGCCTTCGTCTTTTCCGTAGCCGAGCGGCGCGCCGCGGCGGCCTTCATCTGTTCAATTACGGCCTTGTTGGCCGCGGTGGCCTGCATCGCCAGCTTGCGCGGCAGCAGATAGTTGCGGGCGTAGCCATCGGCGACTTTCACCACTTCTCCGCGAAAGCCCAGGTCGGCTACATCTTCTTTCAGAATCACTTCCATGACAAACTCTCCAAATCTCAAGGTCGCGGCGCCGGATACACTCTACGTGCTTCGGACAAGAGGGCCGGATGGCCGGCAGCGCCGCGCAAAATTCTCAACCGGCCCACGAGCCGTTCAGTGCCTGGTGGCAAACGGCAGCAGGGCGATGTTCCGGGCCTGCTTGATGGCTCGGCTCAGGCGGCGCTGGTGCCTGGTGCAAACACCGGAGAGCCGCCGCGGAACGATCTTGCCGCGCTCGGCCACGAACTGCTGCAGCAGCCGTACGTCGCGGTAAGGAATCGCGTCGATCTTCTCGGTGCAGAACTTGCACACCTTTTTGCGGCGGAAAAACTTCCCCCGTCCGCCCGGCCCGCCGGCGCCTCGGCTCGGACCACGCGGGCCGGAGCCCGGTCCGGATGGGCCGCTTGGCCCGGACGAACTTTGTGGAGTTGCGTCCGCTTGGGCGGGCGCTTTTGTTTGGGTTTCTTCAGGCATATCGTTTCCTCATTCCATTTCTTTATTCCGGCACAGCCGGACGATTTCTCAACGGACTCGCGATCATTGACCAGGGACGAGAAAGTGCGCTGGGCCACCGACTCTCTATTCCCTACTCCCTAATCCCTGTTTTTACGCGCTGGCCTGGACAGGCTCGGCCGGCTCCGCCGGCGGCCCTGCGCTCGCGGCCGGAGCCGCGGGTGTGCTCTCTGCCGGCTTGCGGCGCACGCCGCGAGCAGCCTTCACTTTGGCCAGGCGCTTCTCCTCCTCGTCCACGCGCACGGTGATGAACTTGATCACCGGCTCCGTCACGCGCAACCGCCGCTCCAGCTCCAGAACCACCGCGCCATTGGCCTCAATCGTCAGCAGCACGTAGTTGCCGTCGTTGAACTTGCGCACCAGGTAGGCCAGCTTGCGGCGGCCCAGCTTCTCTACCGACTTCACCACCCCGCCTCCGGAGGTAACCGTGGAGGAAAAGCTGGCAATCAACTTGTCGGCTTCGTCGTCGTCCACATCGGGACGGATAATGAACATCACTTCATACACACGCGGCATCTGTATTCCTTTTCCGCCGGAGCGCTTTTCAATTGCTCGCGGCAATCACTTCACAATTCGTAGTTCGCAGTTCACAGTTCGCAGCAGCTTCTAATCCTGATCCCTTATCTCTGATCCCTGACCCCTGTCTTCTTTCCGGTTGAACTCGTTCATCGCGGCCGCCGGCCCCAGTTCGAGAATGCGCCGCGTGGCCGTCGCCACTTTGTCCAGCACCTCGTCCAGCACCGTCAACTCCGCCTTGCGCATGGGCGAGAGCAGATAATCCCTGCCCGACCGCCCTCCGCCTCCGGCTGCAATCGCCTCCGGAGGCAAATCGGGCCCCACTCCAATGCGGATGCGCAGCCACTCTTCCGTGCCCAGAGCGCCGGTCACGCTGCGGGCTCCGTTGTGCCCCGCCGCCGAACCGCGCTCCCGGATCTTGAACGTCCCCAGCACCAGATCCAGATCGTCGTAAACCACGAGCAGATCTCGCGCCGGGTCCGCCTCAAACTCTTCCACCAGAGCGGCCACCGCTGCGCCGCTCAGGTTCATAAATGTCTCCGGCTTGGCCAGAACCACCTTGCGCCCCGCGATTCTGCAGGTCGCTGTCGTGGCCCGCCAGCGCCGGTTTTGGACCACAACGCCCTCCTCAAGAGCGATGCGGTCGATGGCCATGAATCCCGCGTTGTGCGGGGTACATAGATATTCGAGACCTGGATTGCCGAGCCCCACAATCAGGAAAGGGCTGCGCGGAGAACCGGTCTCGCTTGCTTCAGGCAAGGCTTACTTCTTCGCCTCGGACTTCTTTGCCGCCGGCGCCTCGGCTTCTGCCTTGCCCTTCTTGATCACCTCGGGCTCGGCCGGAGCAGCCCCTTCGCCCGGCGCAGCAGCCTCACCTGGCACTGCCGCAGCTGCCTCCGCCGTCTCCGGCGCCGCAACCACTTCCTCGCGGATGGACACGACGTGAGCTACGGTCGCATCTTCCGGAGTCAGATATTTGATCTTGCCGGAGCGGGGCAGGCCGTTCACGCGCACCACCTGGTGCATTCCCAACTCGCTCACATCCACATCGATGTGGCTGGGAATGTCCGCGGGCAAGCACTCGACCTCAACTTCGCGCAGCACCTGGTCCAGAACTCCGCCTTCCGTCCTTACGCCCACCGGTATGCCCAGCAGCTTCACGCGCACCCTCACGCGCAGCACCTTGTCCAGCGCGATGCGTTTCAGGTCGATGTGAATCAGCTGGTCCTTGATCGGCTCCCGCTGCCAATCCACGATCATGGCCTTGGCGGCCGGCTTGCCTGCCACTTCAACATCGATGATGGTGTTGTGGCCGGTCTCGGAGTAGAGAATCCGTGAAATCTGCTTGGGATCCACCTCAACCGCCACGGGTTCGTGTCCGGGGCCGTACAACACGGCCGGAATCTTGCCTGCGGCGCGCACGCGGCGCGCGGCGTTCTTGTTGAATTTGCCCTCGCGGGCCTTGGCTACGACGATTTCTGGCATTTCGTGTCTTCTCGTTTCTTAAAAATCGGGCACGGAGTGTTGCTCCGCTCCCTTTGTAGAAGCCAGTGGTCAGTGATCGGTGGTCAGTGGTCAGAAAAAAACAAACCCACGACAACTCGAAATGACTTACTGGCGTGATTTCGTTACTGATCACTGGTCACTGACCACTACTGTCCGGTTAACTGATGCGTTTCATTTTGCAAGCTGCTGATGTGCGCGCAGTTGCAGACATTTTAGAGTGGTGTCGATTTGAAATTGCCGCG
>JBEKXX010000107.1:0-11880 GCA_049511595.1 Occallatibacter sp.
CTGGGCCAGAATGCGGTTGCCTTCGCCGATGGGCAGCAGGATGGCGTCCAGCATCTCGTTGACGCCCTCAAGTATCCTGCGATAGTCGCCCTGGTGCTTGGCGACGTCGGCGCGCCTGCTCAGTTGGCCGTCTGCAGAAGCCTTGATCAGCACCTCGGTCTCGGTCACCAGAGCCTTGATGTTATCGATGCAATTGTTCAGGTTGTTCTTGATCTCGTTGAAGTCGCCGTTGTAGGTGTCGGTGATCTTGGGCGGGATGTCGCCCTTGGAGATGCGGTCCACGTACTCGGCCGAGACGTTCAGCGGCTTGATCACCGCGTCCAGCATCTCATTCAGACTTTCCAGGATGGTTCGGTCGCCGCCTTCAAAATGGCCGGCTTGCGCCCGCTCCGCGAGGCGGCCTTGCTTTAGAGCGGAGGATACCCGGAGAATTTCTTCCTGCAGTAGATGCTTGGTTTGCGTTTCCTGCACATCCGCTTCTTCTTCTTCGCGGTCCAACACGGCGGCGCCGGTGGACATGTTTCGGTAGGGACGAAGCCCTTGGCCGTTACTTCCTTGTCTTGCCATTGTCGTTGCTCCTTTGCGTTCCTGTTTTGTTACTTCGCCGCCACCGGCGCCTGATTCTTCATCCGTTCTTGCCTTCCGCCGGCTGGCGCGCTTGCGGCGGCCAGCCTTTGCGATTCCCGCAGTCTTTGGTTGCAGCGCTCGGTCAACGGAGGACCGTGTCCAAAGTAGATCCGGCTGACGTTGCGAGCGCACAGTTTCGCCAACGCCGCGCGGAACCCTGCCTCGTAGCTGCCGCCCGGCGACGCGATCAGCAGCGGCGAGTCGCCGGCGAAGAGCACGCCTTCCGACTGGTTGTACAGGCAGATCGAGTCGCTGCTATGGCCTGGGGAGTGCACCACCTCGAAGACCGCGTCGCCCATCCGTAGGCTGTCGCCGTCGCCCAGCAGGCGATCGACGCCCTCGATGTTCGGCGAGAAGGCCAGCACCTTGGGGCGGAACGCCGCACGGATCTCGGGCAAGAGCGCACAGTGATCGGAATGGCTGTGCGTGAGCACCACCTGTTCCACGGGCCATTTTCCGACCCCGGTGGGGGCCCGCTTCAGGCTCGCTAAGACGGCCGGGTCCTGGCCCACATCTACCAGGGTATTGACATCCTCCAACCGGTTCGCGTCGCCGAGCACCAGGTAAACCTGGGAGGTATATACAGCGCCGCTGTTCTCGAGCGTCACCACCCTCATACGCCGGCCTCAACTTTACGGAACAACTGCCCGTCGGGAATCGTCCGCTCAAACAGCGATCCGAGCTCCGGGGGCATCTCCTGTGTCTGCTCGGTAGCGAAGAAGCCGCCCGGCGCCAGCGCCCGGTGGAACATCTTCAGCACTTCGATCCTCTCCTCCGGATGAAAGTGAAGCAGCACGTTTTTGCATAGGACCAGCGAGTAGCCGTGGCCGATTTCCTTGAAGGAAAGAAGATCGTGCCGTTGATACGCAACGCGGCTACGGACCTTGTCGATCACGCGAAAATATCCCGGTTTGCCATTGGGCTCGAAGTACTTGTCGAAGATCCCCTCGGGCAGCCGCGACAATTCCTCTCGCGGGTACACGCCTGCCTCGATGATCTGGGCGAACTGGCCGGTACTTTCCACATCTGTGGCCTCGATACGAAGGTTGCTGAAGGCAAAGTGTCCCAGCCGTTCGGCAAACAGGATGGACAACGTATAAGGCTCTTGCCCCATCGCCACGCCCGCATCCCAGATGCGGGGATGGTTACGGCCCGCCAGGCTGGGAAGGCAGTGTTCCACGACACGCTCCAGCACTTGTTGGTCTCGGAAAAAGAACGTGAAAGCCAAGCTCATTCCCTCTCGGCATTCAGGCGTGGGGCCGGTTGCCTCAATGCCCTTCCTTGCAGCGGCTAGCGCTTGGTCGGCGCTACGCCACCATCCCCACGGAGAGATCCACCGTTCGCTCCGTATCGAGAACGAGCAGCAGCCGCTCCTTCAGCTTGTAGACGCCGCGGATGATTTCCCGCGCCGCCGGGTCGAGGTTCTCAGGCGGCCGTTCGTAGGTGGCCGCATCCACATCCAGCACGTCGCCTATCTCGTCGACCAGCAAACTTACGGCGCCGTCGTCGGTGCGGACCACCATGTTCGTCGGCATCTGGTTCCCGGCGCGAGGCGGCAAGCGGAGCCGCCGCCGCAAATCGATTGCGGTAACGATCTGCCCGCGTAAGTTAATCAACCCCTCGATAACCTCCGGGGCTTTCGGCACGTGAGTCATCTGCTGGAAGCGCAGCACTTCCTGGACGCGGAGAACATCCACGCCGAAAAAAAGGTCGGCTACGAAAAACGTCGAGAACTGTCCGCTAGTCTCCGCACGCTCGGATTTGAGGGCCGCGGTATCGCTCGTCATGGTTATCTCTCCTCTGCCATGCAGGCCAGTTCCGTTTCTGCGAAAGTTGGCGCGGCTTCAGGGACAGCCTGCGCCGATGCCAGCCGCGCCACTGACTCCAGCAAGGCCCCCCGGTCGAACTTATCCTGGCAACCCTGGAAACCTGCCGTCTGGGAGGCGGATGACTGGGCTTGCCCGGCCGAATCGGCCAGGGCCAGAATCGGAATTCCTTGCCACTCCGTCCGCTGGCGCATGGCTGCAAGCAGGGCGGAACCGCCTTGGGGCGGGAGGTCCAGCGCCGCCACGACGACGTCTGCCGGCTGCTGCTCCATCCCGCGAATCGCCTCGTCCAGATTCGCGGCTTCCAGGATCCGGTAGCCTGCCATATCCAGACCGCTGCGGATCAGACCTCGCGAGAACGCCGAGCCTTCTGCGACGAGGATGCTCTTACCATTCCCGGACCCGCCGGTACCCTCAAACCAACCCTCCGTGGCCGCGTGAATGACTTGGTTGAGATCCAGAAAATCCGTGACTCGGTTGCCGATCACCGCCGAGCCGAGCAGTCCTTTGCGGCTCGACTTCTGACGCACCACGACTGCCTCTTCGGCAACATCCAGGATCTGGTCGACCACCACGCCGATGCTGCGGTCGCCGTCGTTGAACACAATCACTTGAACCGAATCGGCCAGCTGGTTTTGCCCGGGGGCGCCGGGCTCAAGCACGGCTTGGAGAGGCACCAGGGGAAGAATGCGATTCCGGTATTGCACCACGTGGCATCCGCCCGCATGCTCGATGGCGTTTCGTGGAAACACCTCGAGCCTGGCGACAAGAGAGAGAGGCACGGCCAGACGCTCGAAAGAACCGGCCCGGAACAGGAGCAGCCGCTGCTGTTCGATCCCCGCCTGCGACTTCTGCTGCGCGGCCACGCGGGACTGCTCGCAGGATTCGGTAAGCACTCCGGCGCTTTGGCCGATGCCGAGCACGTCGAGGATGAGGGCCACGCGTCCGTCGCCCATGATGGTCGCGCCGGCGTACTCTGTGAGCCCTTTCAACTGCTTGCCCAAAGGCTTGACCACGATCTCCTGGGTGTCGTTGATGCCGTCTACCACCAGCCCAAACTGCCGGTCCTCGGCTTGCAGAACCACCATGCTGACCGCGTCGGACCGCTGGGCCGATTTCAACCCCAACGCCTGATTCAAGTAGGCAATGGGCAGCAGACTCCCGCGCCGGCGATAGACCGGGGTTCCGTGCACATGCTCGATGTGCTTTTCCGAGGAATCTCCCTCCAGGCGAATCAACTCGAGCAAGCTGACCTGAGGAATCACGAACCGTTCCCCTCCGCTTGCAATCACCAAGCCGGGAATGATCGCCAAAGTGAGAGGGATTTTCAGCTTGACCGTCGAGCCCTCTCCGGGCCGGCTGAAAACGTCGACGACGCCGCCGATCTTCTCGATATTGGACTTCACCACATCCATACCGACGCCGCGTCCTGAAACGTTCGTCACCGTTTGAGCCGTCGAGAAGCCGGGCAGGAAGATCAGATTCAGCGCCTCGCGATCGCTCAGTTTTTCCGCTTGTTCGGACCGCAGAAGCCCCCTCTCCACCGCCTTCTGTTTGACACGAGCGACGTCAATTCCACCGCCGTCATCGCCGATTTCAATGTTGACTTGCCCGCCTTCGTGATAGGCGCGAAGCGTAAGTCTCCCGTTTGGCGGCTTGCCGGCACGCGCCCGGACTTCAGGCGGTTCGATGCCGTGGTCGCAGGCATTGCGAACCAGGTGCACCAGCGGGTCTTTGATCGCCTCGATGATGGTCCGGTCGAGTTCGGTATCGGCGCCGTCCATTTCCAGCCGGATCTGCTTCCCTAGGGCCACCGCCATGTCGCGCACCACCCGCGGCAGCTTGTTCCAGACCATACCGATGGGCTGCATGCGCGTCTTCATGACGCCCTCTTGCAGCTCGGTAGTGATCAGGTTCAGGCGCTGCGAAGTCGTGTTCAGGGCAGCATCTTCCCGCTCGGTGTTGAACTGGAGAATCTGGTTGCGGGTAAGCACGAGTTCCCCGACCAGGTCCATCAGCTTGTCCAGGAGCCCGACACCCACCCGGATATTGGCATCGGCCACGGCGGACGACTTGACGACGGTTTCTTCGGGCTTCGACCCTTCGGCCGTCTCCGAGGAGCCCATCGCGCCCTGCGCTTCGGCCGGCAAAGGAGGCGTCGAATCGGCGCCGCCCTGGTTCTCGACATCAACCGGCGACTGCGCCGCCAGGCGCAGCCGTTCAGCTATATCTTCAAAGCGTTCCGGACCCTCTTCTCCGCTCGCCTCGATGGCGGCCAGCACTTTGCGGGTAGCGTCGACGGTTTCAAGGACAAGCGATATCAGGGACGGCGTGAGTTTCCGTTTGCCATCGCGTAACTGGCTTAGAAGAGTTTCGGCCTCATGGGTAATCCGCTCCAGAGTCGAAAACGCAAAGAAGCCGCAAGTGCCTTTGATGGTGTGAATGGTGCGGAAGATACTGGCCAGCAACGCGGTGTCCTGCGGGCGCTTCTCCAGTTCAACGAGCTCCTGATCCAGGCGCGAGAGAGTCTCATGACTCTCGATTAGGAATTCACGAATTACATCCTGATCCTGCATGGGGGTATTCTCCAAGGTGCCCGAAAACGGATCCTTGCCGATTCTTTAGTGCACTGGCGCAGTGCTTTCTCTCTGCCCTGATCGGCGTTCGCGACAGTGGAAGGACCGACTGCACTGAAACCAATCACTTCATCGGCCACAGAACGGAGATGTTCAATTGATTTCTTTTAATCCTCGGACGAGAATTCGTTCGGACGGGAAAGTCCAAGCCATCGCATGACCATTTTGCTCCTGGCCCCTATAAGGGTAAGGAGCAAAGCTGCCTCAACCCAACAACCTTCCTACATGCTGACAAAGAACGAAGATGCGAAAACCTCTGGACACTACCCCACGCAACACGCGCCGTAACTACCTAGAATCAGACATTGTGTCGCGGATAATAAGGCCCTCATCATCCAAGTGTGATATGGCAGTATTAGAGCGATGTTGATTAAAACGCTTTAAAGGGTTTGATTGCGCTGACGTCGAACTGGATCGACGAGCAGTTCCCGGGAGCGGTTAAGCGGTAGATAGCCGGGGCGTCCGATCGGCTTACCTCTTCTGACTTCAGCTCGATTTTTCCGTGCCGGGCGATCTCCTCCGGTAGTGGATTATCCTCCTGGTCACGCGGCCAAACTGCAAATGTCGGAGCTGTGCAGGCGGCGGCATCGAGAGCGCGCTCTAGGTATGCCGCGGTGTCGTCACCGACCGCCAGCCCGGGCGTACCATCGTTCTCCATGTAGAGGTAGCGCGAGCCGCTTTGTTCCACAGGGAAGAAGTAGCCTCCAATCGGCCCAAAGACGATTGAGCCGCGAGGGATGGTGCTGAGAATCTCGGTGAGGAGGATCTGCGGGTCCCTTCCCCTCCATAGTTTGACAGCGGTGTCCATCCGTCGAATCTCCAAAGTTGCCGGCAGCAGCAGCTCCAGGCAGACCAGAGCCGCGATCAACGAACGGGCGTCTCTGCCGCGGAGAGACTCCCCCCCGATCCACGAGAACGATGCCAAGACAAGAAACGGCAGCCAGAAAATGGCATACCCGAGGAAGCGGGAGACCAAACCGACACTAAGGTCCAGGTTGGCCAGTGCTATGACCGCCAGCGCGACCCTGCAGGTCTTCCCCTCCCCGCTGCGCCCCCGGCGTTGCGCCCAAGCGGAGAGGAAACCGGAAACGAGCAGGAACCCTGTAAGCAGAGCGACGGTTTTATGGGTGCCCAATTGTAAGTTCCACTGCCCACCGAGCAAAGGTGGGCAGGCGATTGGGTCGCGCTTGCTCGCGCTTGTGACAAACTGAAACCAACTCCATGGCGTCATACCCTGCGGTGCCAGAAGCAATGCATCCGTGACAAGGCTAAAAAATGCGGCCACAACGCCGGCGCTCAGGACGCGAGCTCTCTTGACGGCGTCGACGCAGGCTGCCGAGATCACTCCACAAGCCACCGCGGCCAGCGGCGGTAGTGCGCGCGGTGTGGACCCGGCGGCAAGCCCGAAGAGAATCCCCGCTGCGCAGGCCAGCAACGCAAGTCTTGTCGCCGAGCCGTTCACTGCATGCAGCAGGAAGAGGGTCCCGGAGAGGATCAGGCCCACCGTGACCGGGTCCCATCGGCCAGGCAGGAGAATGCAGTACGCAGTCGAGACCAGGACCGTCGAAGCTCCCCCGAGCACGACCCAATGGCCGGCGCCAGTAAGGCGAAGAAGCAACGCCGACGAGACCGTGATGAGCGAGATGCCAAAAAGAAAGCAGAGCGCGCGCCAAGGCAGCACGTTGAGGCCAAACAGTCTGATCCAAACCGCCGCAACACGAAAAGAAACCGGTCCGAAGAAGCGTACGAGCGGGATGTCGTGGGCAAACAAACCATCCACACTCATATTGGCTGGGCGGCCGTGCACGATCGACCAGGCTGTCGATTGCACGCAGAGCTCGTCTTCCCAGGTTGGTTCCCGGCCCTCGATCACCGTGAAAGTGGTCACGAGAAAGAGTGCCACGAAGCACCAGCCAAGTACCTGCTGCCTTGTTAGAAGCGAAGAATGCCGGGCTTCGCTGGCGGATCGAACAACCCGGTCAAAATCGCTTTGGGATCGCTCCTCATACCCCATGCCTGGATTCCCCTGTCAGCACTCTTCGGGCCGCAGCCAGCGGCATCATTTTATCAGCTCCGGATTTCCGCCAATAGCTTCTCAACTTCGGCCTTTTCTTCGGCAGTGAGAGGCAGCAATGGCGCGCGCGGCCGGCCTCCGTAGTAGCCGTTGAAATCACATGCATACTTGATTCCGGCAAGCCCAAGATCGCCCACGACGCGCTTCTCGGCTGCCTGAATGCGCTGCTGCTTTTCCCGCGCGAGATCAAGGTCGTGGTCCTTCCAGGCGATGTAGATTTCCTGGCAGGCTTGGGGCGCGAAGGCGGCAAAGGCGACGATGATGCCTGAGGCTCCGGCCTCGAGGGACTCGAAGATCGTGCTAGCCGAGCCATTGAGAACCTGAAAGCCCACTTCCCGCGTCCGGGTCTTAACGGGGACAGGTGGTGGAGGTGTGGCAACGGCCGCGCCGCCGGCCAGGTTGCTTGCAGCGACGAAGCTGCCGGAGGCTTCGCTGCGCGGCGCGAGCATTCGTCCTGTCACTGCCTCAAAGACCTGTGTGACGGGCACCGTGCGCCGGGGGGCGTTTTGCGTGGCGGCGACGGTCGCGCGGATGCGCTCGACGCTGCCGCTCGAATCTTTGATGCCGATGATGTTCGGATGCTCGGCCAGCTCGGCGACGACCTCGACCGGGATCTGGTAAGGGACGAACTTGGGAATGTTGTAGAGGACGACCGGCAACGGGGAGCGGTCGGCGACACTGCGAAAGTGATGCAGCACGGCCGCCGTAGAAATCTGTCCGGAATAGTAACTGGGGGCGCGGACGAGCACGGCGTCATATTGGAATTGCGCTGCAGCTTCGGCCAATTCGACCGTCGCCTTGACGCTTTCGCGGCCCACGCCGGCGATGAGGATTTTCTCCGGCGCTGTGGCTTCGGCGGCCACGCGCAGGACGTCGCGGGTTTCGGCGTCGTCGAGCAGGACCGCCTCGCCAGTCGAGCCGAGAACCACCATCCCCGCCAAAAGGCTGCGCGAATACCGTGCCATGTTGGCCTCAATCTTACGGAAATAGACGCGCTCGTCCGCGTAAAACGGCGTGGTGACCGCGGCAAAAATCCCTTCCATCAACATTTGTTCATTGTAGAACCGGTAGTAGAGAGGCCGCGCTCTTCCCTGCCGCAGCAGGTCGAGATTGGCCGGCGAGAACCGTGGCAGTGTATTGTTGAGAATCAAACGGCGAGGAGATCCTTGAGAGGCGCGAAGCAACGAGCCGGGGTTGGGAGCCGTGACCATGGACACGTTGTTGCACAGCGAACCGAAAGACCGGAAGGTCTCGACGCTTGCCCGGCAGGGGCTTAGGTTCTTTCTGCACGCTCTTTTGGCGTTGGTTTCGTGGATCGCGCTGATGCTCGTCGGCTACGCGGTCAATCCGGTGGGAGTTCCGCAGTGGGTCATTCTTCTGCTGTCGATGGCGGTTCCCTTTGCCGTTGGTATGATCGTAAGCAAAATCCGTCCTGACGAGCTGGCGACTGTGGTTTGGCTCGTGGGCTTCATCTGGGTGATGATCCTCGGGCTCTGGGTTCTCGACATGCCTACCGAGCCCAACCATTGCTTCCAGTGCGGCGCGACTGAGAAGCTGGTGCGCACGTTTTTCAGTCTTCCCAGCCCGAGTGGGCTGATCGACGACGATGGCCCATTCCTGGGCACGTGGCCGGCGGCAGCATTGGTCGGCTACTCGATCGGCGCGTGGCTGGGGATGCGGAAGCACGCGTAAGCGGATTCTTACCCGGAGAGTTCCGGCTGGCTGCAAGGAACAGGCGGAAGTCCGCATCGCTCGCGAGACACGAACCTCTCACGTGTGTTTTCCCTCCCGCACAACTCAGGCCGCGGACGCCTGCGGCTCGCCTTCCCCGGATCACTGTGCTCCGGGATTACCCCTTCAAGGTGCGCAGATACGCAACCACGGCATCTACGTCCTGCGGCGGCAGGCGATGCCGGAAGCCGGACTCCTCCACTTCGACCGGCGGCATGGTTTGTGTGCCTTTGCTGATGATCTCCTTCAACTCCGCGTCCGACTTGCCCTGCACTTCGGGCGAAGTCAACCGGGGAATCTTGGTATGGAAGAATTTGTCTGCGGCCTCATTGCCATTACCGTCCACCCCGTGACACTTGGCACAGGTGAGGCTAAAGGCTGTTTTGCCTGAAGCGGAACCTGTCTGGTTCAGGGCAGAGAAGAAAAGCACGTCGCGACTGTGATTCTTGGGGATGCTGTGCAGCAGGAATCCATCGGAGCCAGGAACCCAAACTTCAGAAAGGATGGGAAGCGCGCCGGTCTTATCAAAGACAGCCGAGCCACCCTGCAGGAATCCTGGGGGCCCGGTGAGGCGCGTGATGATTATCGCATGCAACTGTCCGGACGTGCCTGATTGCAGCACCAAGCCAAAACTGTCCACAGAAAAGGTGTAGGTGCCGGCGGGTACTGTCTGTGAGCCGACGAGGAACTTAAACGGGATTTCGATGAGCATGCCCTGCGCCTGCCCAATGGAGGGGGCAGCCACAAAGAGCATCAAGATAACGGCGGAGACGAGTCTTGTCACCGTTAGGTTCCGTACGATCGCTTTCATCATGTGTGTCCTTCCTTCCATTCTGTTGGTCGCGGCTGAAACGCTTGCCACTTTGCCGGCACGGCGGCCCGTCTGAGCAGCGAATTGTGTAGCGGTGTTGCCTGGCTCCGATCGCTTTCGCGGTTCGAATCTGGCGAACTGTGCTCCTGGCTTTTCCTTGGCAATTCGCAATAATGTTGGGTGTAGCACGGCATGCACGCGGGCCTGTGAGCGGCGCGCGAAACCTTCTGCAAATCTGCTGGTGACGAACACGAATGCGCCATCCGTCCATTGCGCCGCGCTGGATGGCCCGCCAAGTCTGCGCTGGAGCGACCGCCGCGATGCGACCCGCGCGCACGCCAGTCGACGCCCAAGGTTGGGGAAAGCTCAATTCAGGCCATTTCCGCCTAAATCATCAATCGGTTGATCGGTTAATACAGGACCCAAAAGAGGGAGGGAATTGAAACGCCTAGGCGTGGTTTATCACAGCACCATGTGACTGTCAACACAATTTCAAGGGTGGACCGTCTGCGTTTCGCTGAAAACACAGGACTTGGAGCGAATGGAATGGCAGAGAACCCGAACATTTCTGCCGCCGTTGCAGGCGACCGCGTCCAGGTGTGGCAGACCCTGTCTTCGGAGAGGCCCGGAGCGGATGCTTTAGGGGCTTCGTAGTCCTGTCTTCAGATATTCGCCCCCCTTCACCGCCCGTTGGCTGAATGCAGTTCCTGCAGGGCGTAGACCGTGACACGATGCCTTTGCATGGCGGCAATTCCCTCAGCCGCGGCCTGGGCGGCTGCGAGAGTAGTGATGGTGGGGACGCGCGCCAGGACAGCGGCGCGGCGGATGGCCTTCTCATCGAAGATAGCGTCCTGGCCGCGCGGAGTATTCACGATGAGCTGAATGCGGTCGCCCTTGATGAGGTCTACGGCATTGGGCCGGCCTTCCTCGACTTTGAAGACGCGTTCGACGATCATGCCTGCGCCCTCGAACACGTTGGCCGTGCCCTCCGTGGCGACGATTTTGAATCCGAGATGAACATAGCGGCGCGCCAGACCGATCGCGGCTTGCTTGTCGTGATCGTTCACAGTGAAAAAGACTGTTCCCCCGGTCGGTAATACCTGTCCCGCCGAGAGCTGCGCTTTCGCGAATGCTTCTCCGAAGTTGGACGCAACACCCATTACCTCGCCGGTGGACTTCATCTCGGGGCCGAGTACGGTGTCGACACCGGCAAACTTCGACCAGGGAAAGACAGGCGACTTCACGTAAAAGTGCGCTCCAGTTTCGAGATCCTTGCCTGAAGCAACCTCGCGAGGCAGCAAATCGCGCAGCTTGCGGCCGGTCATTAGCCGCGCCGCGATCTTTGCAAGGGGTATCCCGGTGGCCTTGGAGACGTAGGGAACGGTACGCGAGGCGCGAGGATTGACCTCGATGACGTAGACGTGATCGTTGCCTTGATCGTCGTGCTGAATCGCGAACTGCAAGTTGACCAGGCCGACGACCTTGAGCGCGAGCGCCAGCCTGCGCGTATGGGCGCGAAGAGTTTCGAGCGTGGACTCGCCGATGCCGACGGCGGGCAGCACACAGGAAGAGTCGCCGGAGTGGATTCCAGCCTCCTCGATGTGCTGCATGATACCCGCGATGAGAACGTCTTCCGAATCGCAGAGCGCATCGACATCGATTTCGATGGCGTTTTCCAGGAAGTGATCGATGAGGACCGGCCGCTCCTGAGAGTACTCGACCGCCTGGCGCATGTAACGCGTGACCGCATCGGCATCGTAAGCAATCACCATGGCGCGCCCGCCGAGTACATAGCTGGGGCGGACAAGGACGGGATAGCCGATCTGCTCAGCGACGGCCAGCGCCTGTTCAACGCTGGTAGCGGTGCCCCCGCGAGGTTGCGGAATCTTCAAATCTTCGAGCAATTTGCCGAACTGCTTGCGGTCTTCGGCGAGATCGATCGACTCCGGAGAGGTGCCGATGATGGGAACGCCTGCGGCAAGGAGGCGCTGTGCGAGGTTCAACGGAGTTTGCCCGCCAAACTGGACGATCATGCCGATCTCCGCGGCGGACTGCGCTTCGTGGTGATAAATGGCCAGCACGTCTTCGAGCACCAGCGGCTCAAAGTAGAGGCGGTCGCTGGTGTCGTAGTCGGTCGAAACCGTCTCGGGGTTGCAGTTGACCATGATCGTCTCG
>JBEKXX010000108.1:0-11865 GCA_049511595.1 Occallatibacter sp.
GCGTTCATCTTGACTACGGTAGCCAATTCCAGCGACTCCTGAAGCACCTCGGAAGAGTAAAACGGCGCGCGCAGGTTCACGTCGAAGATGCGAATGCAGGCGACGGAGGTTTCCGCAGCCAAGGTCCGGATGGTTTGCCGCGACTGCGGATTGCGCTGCGCGAGCGAACCAAAACAGAAAGCGTCAGCCCGCCCGGCCAACTGGACCCACGCATCTGTCAGCTCTAAGAAGTCCCACGCGGCGGGCTCGTGAATGGTGAAGCGCGGCTCATGGTCCACGAAGCTGACCGTGACGCGGCCGGTTTCGTGGGCAGGGTCAACCTGGAGGGAGCCGGTTTCAACGGGAAGGGGATCCAGGCGGTCCATGGCCTGACGGCCCAGCTCGTCGCGGCCGATGCGGCTCAAGATTACGGCGCGATCGCCCAAGCGTCCGGCCATGACGGCAAAATTGGCGGGCGCGCCACCCAGACTCATGCCGTCCGGAAAAACGTCCCATAACAGCTCGCCAATGCCCAGGATGAGATGCGGCTCTTTCATTTTCCTGGTCCCTATTGTCTACTTCCTGTCTGTTCCCACCCAGCGGTAGATCGAACAGTCCTCCCAACTGGTGGCCGCGTATTCGGCGCCCGGCTGGCGCTTGAGAATCGTGCGGTCGGCGACGGTATCCGTACGCGAACGCCGGATCTGGCCCCGGAAGAGCCGCTCAAATCCCGGTTCGCGTTGCAACACGCTCTCCTGCTCGTTATTGACGTACAGGATATCCAGTTGCCCCGCCCGCTGGACAAGACTGCGGCTCCATGCGCGCAGGGTCCGCCTCAACACAGGCGCGCCAAACGGGTTAAAGAGAAAGGCTACGCAGGGGCCGGAAGGAAGAGGGAACTCAGCGGCATCGCGGCAGTGGATGCACATGGGGGAATGCGCGTGCCCGGCGGCACGCCACAGCGCAAGATTTTTGCGGGCAATGCGCGCCAGCGTGGGGTGCAGCTCAACGCCCACGACCGCGCGAAAGGGATAGGCGCAGGCGAGCAACATGGCTCGTCCCATGCCCGCACCAAGATCGACGAACGTATACGCGTCGATGGGCGCGAGCGGACGGCATCGCCGCCAGCGCACAACGATGCCTTGAAACACGGAAGGCGCGACGGCATAGTAGGCCGTGATATGGCGGTCGTGCCGGTGGCCGGCGCCAAGGTGCCGGCCGGCAACCAGACCACTTGTCCGCACGCCAAATTCCAGGTCGAAAGGATGGCGGATCAAGCCGTCTTTTGCTGCAAGCCCCGGCAGAATGCGCGGCATCGGTACTTTCGTTTCAGTATTGACTGGCGCGCCAACGCTCACGTTGGAAAGTTAGCACAACGGGAGGCCCAAAAGACGGTGAATTGCCCGGGGCTGCGCTTCCAACATCTGCTGTTAAACAAGGCGGGCAAGAGGCACGCGTATCCCCATGAAAGCCGGGCCGTTGCCTGAGATCGGATTTTTGCTTGACTCCGCTAGAGCGCTTCTGCAAGACTGCGCTGGCGCATTTTGCGGGCGTCGTGGATGACCCTCCACGTGAGGGTGTTGTGCCCTGCCGTGGACGATGGCACGGCGGCCGGCATGGATAGCAATACGCGGCGGTGAAGGCGATGCAAGAGCATCGGATTCAATCCACTTCACCAGGGAGGAACTATGAAGAAATACTTCGCGGAGTTTGTGGGCACGTTCATTCTGGTGCTGTTTGGCTGTGGAACGGCGGTGATTGCCGGCGATAAGGTAGGCATTCTGGGCATCGCGTTCGCATTCGGGTTGGCGCAGGTCGCGGCGATCTACGGGATCGGCCCCATCTCGGGTGGCCACGTGAACCCGGCGGTGAGCTTCGGCGTCTGGACCGCGGGACGGATGTCCGCCAAGGACATGATCGGCTATTGGGTAGGGCAGTTTATGGGTGCGATTCTGGCAGCCTGGGTGCTGTCGGCGATCGCCAACGGTGCAGCGGGCTATAGCATCGCTGCGAACGGGCTTGGTCAGAATGGGTGGGGTCCGGGCTATCAGGGCGGATACAACATCACGTCTGCCATCCTTTTCGAGTTTGTGGCCACGCTGATCTTCGTGATCGTGATCCTGGGTTCCACGCAGAAGAGCGCGCCGGCCGGCTTTGCCGGGCTGGCCATTGGCATTACGCTGCTGGCGATTCACATCTTCGGCATTCACATCACGGGCGTGAGCGTGAATCCGGCGCGGAGCCTGGGACCGGCGCTGCTGGTAGGCGGCCAGGCGCTGAAACTGGTGTGGCTATTCCTGGTATTTCCCAGCCTGGGCGGGATCGCGGCGGGGCTTCTGTTTCGGACAAAGGTGCTGGAAGCGGAGTAAGCGCGGCAAGGAAAAAGAATTCGGGGAGCAGCATCGATGCGGCGTGGCATGGTGCGCCATCTCGCGCACCTGCAGAAGCGGGCAGTGGTGTAGCTTCAAGTGCTCGATATGGCCTTTTCCCCGAGTCAAACAAGAATAACTTGCCGATGTCCTTCCTATGTTCAGCCGCCTTTTTAGTTACTGCTTAAATAGAACCGATACATTACAAATGCGACGTGTCTTAGTCACGCCGAATCCTGCTGGCTTGTCAGTTACACGAAAGACAACCTCAGCTATCCCATAGAAGTCTCCGGTCAGGAGCAACTTGGGAATCATTATGGAGAAGAGACCAGAAACAAAACCCAGTCGCTGTCAGATCCGAAGGTCTTTTCGGGCGGCGTGAAGCTCGCCGGACCGTAGTTCGCCGTTAAAGATTCCGCGATGGGGCGGATCTCGCCGTTTACCGGATCGAACCATTCGATTTTCATACCGTGCTTCAGCCTGGCTAAGTCCAACGTGACTGTGCGCTCCGATGGCATGTAGATGACCGCGAAGCCACCGTCCGGTGTCGCTGCCGCGGTGGCCATTTCGGTTCCTTCCTCATAGCCCCCAGTCAAAATCCTACGGTCGAAATCCGGCTTTAATTCATACCACTTATGCGAAGTGAAGAAGCTCCGGAAATATTTCATCTGGTTGGCGCCAGGCGAATCGATCCAATCGCGCCACCCCGTGTTAAACGTCCAGGCACAAGATCCGTACATATTACCGAAAGCGCCATACAACACGCCCCAGTAAGCCTCGCGGCGGACCCGCAACGGAGTTCCGCCACGTTGATCGTTACTTTCTCCTTCGTAACCGCTCTCGCCAAGAAAAACGGGTTTGGTGGGCGTACGATTGTAGTCCTCGGCAAGCATAAGATACGTTTCGCGGTACCCGTACGACATATTAACATCGAGCCAGGGCTCGGCTTGAAAGAACACGCCGCTGGATTTCGAGCCAGCATGATAAGTCATCAACTGATTTGGCGCCGTTTCTTTCAGGCCGCGGACCATTGCCAACACCTCCGGTTTCACGTCTCCCGGATCGCGGTCGCCTCCCATAAGCCAGAGAATATTATTGAATTTCCCGAAGTGCTGCCCTAAGAAGCGTCCGTACTCATAGCATTTCTCCGGACCGTTCGTCTTGTACTGTGCGTGCCACATTCCGTCGTGGGCATTGAATTGAGGCTTATTCAGGCCCGCGTAACCCAAATCGGCGGCAATTAACAGAACTAACATGTCTTTTTCTTGCGCTTGTTTTATCAGCCAACCCAAGCGGTTGAAATAGGCTTCATTCGGAGTAGAGAAATCGCCTGGCTTCAAAAAAGGAGGATTCCCCTCGCGATCTTTTTCGGCGACGTGGTCGCTCCACTCCGAATACGGAATAGCATCGACCCCGATGGCGTTGAAACCTTGTTGCCGCCGCTTCTCAAGGTACATCTCGGTCTCACGCCGAGTAAGTTGCCAATCGATCTCCCAGGCACTATCGCCGTTCAGGAAAAACGGTTTCCCGGCCTTATCGACCAAGTAGCGATTATTAGCGCTGACATAAAGAGGAAATTGCGTTCGGGATGAGCCGGTGCAATAGGCTACCTTGATACCCCCTGCGAAGAGCAGGATGGCTAAAGCTGGAACAGTAAGGCGCACCGTTTTTCCACGGATTGGCGACAAGCGGGAATTCTTCACACTCTCTCCTTGAACTATTTTGGCGGAAGCGCTCAGCCCCGCCCGGCGGCATTCAAAATTCACCGGGATTTCCATTTTGTTTTCACGGCCACAAGAGAATGTACCCCGAGTGTCCGGCTCTCCATCATTTTTAGCGTTTCGTTCAACGCCCAAGCCGGAGCGTGCCCGGCAGGTCCGTTACCGGAACCCAGAAGCAAGGAATTGCGCCATTCCGAAGTAATTTCCAGGGTACCTCTTTCTCGGCCTTCTTCGTTGTTGAGAATTGACTTTATCGAGTTGCGATGAAGCGCAGGCGCACATAGTCCGCAATCCAGAGGCCATCGTGATCGCGCAGAGCCGGAGCCAGCAGCGCGACGGTTTCGTGAACGATCTTCTCGCGCAAATCTTCAGGCAGGGTATCGAGGACGCCGCGGCAGAAGGTATGCAACCAGCCGGACATGCCAGCGTCATTGAGCGGAGTGGGGCGAGGGAAGAAAAGGATGCGCTCGACGGCGAAGCCGTGGCGTTCAAGGCGGAGGGAGTAGGCTTCCGCGGTGGGATAGTAGTTGCCGCGGTCGCCCATCGATGTAAATCCGTGGCGCGCGAGTACGGCCGCGAAGGCGACGCGGATAGCGGCGACGTTGCCGTGGCCGCCCATCTCGGCGACAAAGCGGCCGCCGGGGCGAAGGACTCGCCGCACCTGCGTGAGCATCTCGTCCTGATCGCGGACCCAGTGCAGCACAGCATTGGAAAAGACGGCATCAAATGTGTGGTTCGGGTAGGGAAGCATTTCGGCGGGTCCCTTATCGGCCTTCACTCCGCGGGCGCGCGCCGCTGCCACCATCTCCGGCGAGGCGTCAATGCCGACGACGCTTGCTCCGGTAGCGGCGATGCGCTGCGTGAGTTGGCCATCGCCGCAGCCAAGGTCAAGGATGCGCTCGCCAGGTTGGGCGGCGAGCCACTCGAGCACGCCTCCGGCCAGTTCGGGAACAAATGCGGCGTCGCGGGCATAGGTTTCAGGGTTCCAGGTTTGAGGCATGGATTGTCCTCAAGTCAAGTGTCGCTCAAGAAGGGCGTATGTGGAAAATACCGCGCAGTGAGTGGCATCAATGTCCGGAATGGCGGGCCGCAGGCGACCCATCAAAGGTCCAGGCAGAGCCAGGGGTCTCTCGCGCAGATGGCGAGTTCGATTCTCGATCGATCAAATAACGGTGAGACGAAGACCTGAGGCATGAGGAACAAGCGCGGTGAACTTCCCGTCCTTGAGATAGCCTCGTTTCGGCGACCGCACGATGTGGGCCTCGCGGCTGTCAAGGGCAGGGGCGCGCAAGGCCTCGCTCTCAACCGCTCCTGTTCCGCCAGCACCAAAATCGAGGCGCAGCGCAAGGTCGTTTTCCGCACCTTTGTTCAGGACGATGACGGATGTTTGTCCGCGGGCGAGTTTTACGGCATAGGCTGTGGCGTTCACTCCCGCAGCCTGAAGCTTCGAGGAGAGATCGGCCCGGATGAATTTGCCTCCACTGAGCGAACCGGCAAATCCGAGGCCATAAGCAACCGGCTGCAAAACGTAGGCCGAGCCGAACGATGCGATGGGCGTATAAAACGGATGAGGGTGGGCTGCAATTTGCTCCGGAGTTGCGCCTTGCTCCTTGAGGATCTGGTCGCCGGGGAAGAACCCTCCCACGGAATTGGCCACAGACATGCCGCTGCCGCCGTGCAGATTGATCCCGGAATAGTTGTTTCTGGCGAGCAAAAGCGAGTAGTCCGCCGCCCAGAGAGCTGCCGCAAAGACGTCGGATACTCCGGGCTTGCCTCCGCGATAGCAAGTGTTGCCCTCGGTCATGCGGATGCGGATACCCATCTTGGCCGCGGCGGCGGCCGCGGTATCCGCCATGGTCTGGACCTTGGCCATCGTAGCGGGCTTGAGCAGGTTAGGGATGTTTACATCGGGATTCGTGGCCGGCCCGCCGAAGTAGTAGTGGTGAGTGAGGGTGGTGACGCGGGGTGGATTCTCGACGGCGCTCCATTGGCCGGCGATTTGCGTCAGCCAAGACATGTTGGAGGCGAAGTCGGGCATTCCGAACCTGGCGTCTGGGACGCGAGCGCCGATGGCGCGGGCGAGCGTGAGCCACTGGTTCAGGTACGCGCCAGCGGACCATGTTTGAGGATCGCGCAAATGCCCGCCAAACAAATCGGCCTCGTTTCCGATCTGGAAATACTGCAAGCGGGGCCCGAGAGTTTTAGCGACGAATTCGGCTTCCTGAGCGGCGCGGCCGGGCGTATTGGTTCCCATGTTTATGCCATAGAGGCAGGTCCATCCGGTTGCTTCGAGGAAGGCCGCCAGGTTGCGCACGGCTTCAGGAGTTACGGCATAGAACAGGGGTTTCGGCTCGCCTACGACTTCGCGCGCGCGTGGGTGTTCAGGCTCGGAAGAATCGGGAGCGGGTTTCCACCACGCGAACTCGCTGGTGTTGCCGCCAAGGCGCAAGACGCCTCGGGGAGCGAGAGCTTTGAACGCGCGAACCAATCCGGTGTTCCACGCCGAGAAGAAGGCAGGGTCGGAGAGCTGCGCGACTTCGTAGGAGAGGCCGACAAAGTCGGCGGGCATATGGGGCCCCGTGGCCTCAGGCGGAATAAAGAGAGTGACCGGAGTCTCCGACTGACCCTGCGGGCAAAGGCGAGTTGCAGCAACAGAGAATGCGGCGGCAGAAAGAAACCGGCGGCGGCTGATCGTAGTCATCGGGACTCGATGAGAAAACGGGCTCCAACTATTTCGGTTTTCATTCTAAATGGACTGAACCGGCAGGAGGGTGAGGTCGTCGACCAGGCCAGCCTCTTTCTGCACGAACGGCTCGCCGTAGCGGACACCGGCGAGCAGGCCGTAGTGGCGGGCCTCGGCAAAAGTACGCTCACGGATCTCCTCTTCGGGAACGAAGAGTCCCGTACCGGCGGATTGGTTGGCGTACTGAGAGCGGTAAGCCATAAGCGCCCGATGACGCTGCTCGATGAAGGGCGTGATGTCGACGATGAAGCTGGGCCGGACGTCGGCGTAGAGGCTGGCGTAGACGATCTTGAACGGGCGATGCGGCGCGGCGCCCGTCTCCACTTTTTCCAGGCCGGAAAGGAAGCAAGCTTCATAGCCAAGCGTTGCCGTTATGGAGTGATCGGGATGGCGAGCCTGCCAGTAGGGCAGGATCACGACACGGGGACGAAGCAGGCGGAGAATGCGGACGATGGCGATGCGATTATCGAGGGTATTTGCAACTTCGCCGTCAGGCAAGTTAAGCGCCTGACGCCAGCCGACGCCGAGGATGCGGGCGGCTTCATCGGCCTCGCGCACGCGGTCGGCGGCCGTGCCGCGAGTGCCGGCCTCGCCCTGTGTCAGGTCAAGAATGGCGGTACGCAGGCTACGCGCCGCCATGCGCAGCAGGGTTCCTCCGCAGGTCTGTTCCACGTCGTCGCGGTGAGCGGCGATAGCGAGGACATCGGCGCGGAAATCGAGTGCCTCGGCAGGCATGGGAATCAGTAGACGGTATTGTTGGAGTCGCTGGTTGCGTCCATGTAAGCCACGTCGTAGGCGGTGCCGGTCACCGCCACGTATTGGTTGTCGATTGCCGAGCCGTCTTTGGTGGAGTAGATGTACACCTGTCCGCCCTCGGCAGTGTAAATCTTGTGCAAGCCTGTGACTGCGGCAATGCCTGTGGCGTCTCCGATGTACGGCTCGACCAAGACAACCTTGTTCGTGGAGGTGTTGTACATCGTCAGGCAGCCGTAACCGCCCGTGGGGTCGGTGGCGTAGCGGACGCCAGTGGTGCATCCGGTCATGGCGATCCAGAGGGTATTGTCGTCGGCCTCGATCATGCGGCTGGTGGCGCCGGGCTGACCATCGCTGATGGCCGCCGGACTGCCCGCCGTATTATTGCTCAGGTTGACCACGGTGAGATTGCCGGCAAAGAGCGTTTGCCCCTGCACTTGCTGCGGCTGCTGGCCGACGACGTACATGGTGGAGGAGACGACCAAAGCGTTGCTGGCTCCGCCGGGAATAGGGATGTTCGTCAAGGGCGCAGTATGGGAGTTGGTGCAGGGCGCGACGTTGCAGGGCAACAAGCCGGACTGCTGGCCGAGAAGAAAGATCATGGGCGCGACCGGCACGAGGGAGATGGACGCCTGAGAACCTCCGCACTCGGGACCGCAATTGAGGATATAGGCGGTGCTGCCATCGGACGAGAAAACGGCCTTGATGGGGCGGTCGAAGATGAGTGGAGCACCGTAGTAGTTGCCGGTTGCGTCGATCTGGTCGGGGCTTTGCATCTGAAAGAGGCACCACTCCGGCTCGTTCTGCGGTTCGCAATCGACGGCGGCCCTGGGCCAAGTTGAAGGCCCGCCGGAGTAAGAAGTGGTCTGTGCGGCCGTGAGTTGCCGCGGATAATAGACGTAGTTGGAGTTCTGGACAAAGGCGAGGGCGATGGAGCCTCCGGGGTTCACACTGACGCGGTACACGCCGGGAAGACCGAGGGATGTCGAAAAGCCGAGGCTTTGATTCACAGCGGTGAAGACATGAGATGCCTGGCCGGCAGCGAAGGCGTACGACTGGCTGCGCGTGATGAAGATGCTGGACGACAGGCCGTTGAGTCCGGTGACTGTGCCGGCTTTTGCCTCTTTGGCATAGCTGATCTCGGTGAGAGTGCCGTCGCTGGAACCGTAGACGGCTCCGAATTGCTCCTCGGGCACATTTTGAATGCTGATGGGCAGCGTGGCGCCGAAGCCTGAGACGAAGAAGGAGGTTGGCACGCCAGTGTAGCCGAAGCGCTCGTCGTAATACGCGTCGACAATCTCAAGTGTTCCATGGTTAGCAACAGTGGGGTTCTGGGTGGCAATCATGACGCGGTTGACTAATCGGCTGGGGGGGAGAGTACGACCGTCAAAGTAAGAGGTGGTGCCACAACCAGCCAGTGCGGCGGCCGCCGCCAGAGCTGCACAGGCGCTGATCCAAAGACTTCTCTGCTTCAAAATTGCAACCCTCGGCCGATGGAGCGGAAGAACCCGCAACCTCGACGGATCAATGGCGTTAAAAACTCACGGAAGAGCCTGGAAACACGCAGGCGCAAGCCGGTTTCCATGCAGGTTATAACACTCGAAGTATAACAAAGCGACCCAGCCCCCTGGCGTGCAAGGCCAACGGTGAGAATGAAGCTTAAGGGATGGATGCTCTGCCCGCTCTGAATTCCTGGACCGCTTCCGGGGACGCGGCCGGGTCCACGGATGCAAAGGTGGTTTGCAGGCTGTCCGATTCCGGCTACAATATGGCCGGCAATGCGGTAGCATGACAACAGAATGACGCGATTTGCCGAGATCTTTGCCGACCGCTTCGTGCTCGCCGACGGCGCCATGGGTACGGTGCTCTATGCGCGCGGTGTGTTCACAAACCGCTGCTACGACGAGTTGAATCTCTCGGACCCGAATTTGATCCTCTCTGTCCATGAGGAGTACCTTCGGGCAGGCGCAGAGATTCTGGAATGCAACACATTCGGCGCCAACCGCATTCGCCTGGCCCGGCATGGGTTGAGCGATAAGGTGGAGGAGATCAACGCGGCGGGAGTGCGCCTGGCGCGCCAGGCCGTGGAGCATCTGAAGGATCGGCAAGCCGGCGAGGCGTGGGTGGCCGGCTCGGTGGGGCCGCTTGGAGTGCGGCTGGAGCCGCTGGGCAAGACGGGGCTGGACGAAGCTCGCGCGGCGTTTGCCGAACAGATCGGCGTGCTGGCCAAAAGCGGCGTCGACCTGCTGATTGTGGAGACGATGCCGGCGCTGAATGAAGCCCGCGAGGCGCTGGAGGCGGCAAAGGCGGTCGCCCCGCACCTTCCCGTGCTGGTGATGGTGACGGTGGACGACGAGAGCGAATGCCTGGATGGGTCATCGCCCGCGCAGGCGGCGGCCTTGCTCACCGAGTGGGGCGCGGACGCCGTCGGCGTGAACTGCTCCACAGGGCCGGTAACGGTGCTGACGGCCATCGAAGCCATGCGCGCGGCTACCACGCTGCCGCTGGCAGCGATGCCCAACGCGGGGATGCCGCGGGCCGTCGAAGGCAGAAACATCTACCTGTGCACGCCCGAATACATGGCCAGCTTTGCGCGCAAGGCGATCGCCGCCGGCGCACAGATTGTGGGCGGTTGCTGCGGCACCACGCCCAATCACATCCGGGCCATGCGCGCGGCCATTCGCGCCATGGATGAGCAGGCGCACGTGGAGGGAAAAGAGGCCGCGCCGGCGATGAGCAAAGAGACGCCGCCGGAGCCATTGGCGCAGCGCTCGCACCTCGGCTCGTTGATCGCGGAAGGGAAATTCGTCACGATGGTGGAGTTTCTGCCGCCAAGGGGCATCGATTGCTCGAAGGAGATCGAGGGCGCTCGACGGCTGGCGCGGATGGGCGTGCACGCCATCGATGTGTACGATGCGGCGCAGGCTTCGGCACGGTTGAGCGGGCAGAGCCTCTGCATCCAGATTCAGCAGCACACAGGGATGGAAACGATCCTGCATTACACCTGCCGCGACCGCAACCTGCTTTCCATCCAGTCGGATTTGCTGGGAGCCGCGTCGATCGGGCTGCACAACATCCTTTGCGTGACCGGCGATCCGCCCAAACAGGGAGATTATCCTGACGCGTCCGCAGTTTTTGACGTGGACTCGATCGGTTTGGTAAACATCGCCCGGCGGCTCAATCACGGCCTCGATATCGGATCGAACGCCATCGGCGCGAGCACCAACTTCACGATCGGCGTGGGGGCCAATCCCGGCGTGCCGGACATCGAGAATGAGCTGCGGCGGTTCGCCTACAAGGTGGATGCGGGCGCCGAATATGCGATTACGCAGGCGGTCTTCGACCTGCGCCTGCTGGAGGAGTTTCTGGAGCGGATCAGGGACCACCGCATTCCGGTGATTGCGGGCATCTGGCCGCTGACCAGCCTGCGCAACGCGGAGTATATGAAGAGCGATCTGCGCGTAGCCATGCCCGAGGAAGTGATGCTGCGCATGGCGCAGGCGGAGACGCCGGAGGCCGCGCGGGCGGAAGGAATCAGGATCGCGCAGGAGATGCTGGAGGCGGTGCGGCCTTTGGTGCAAGGCGTGCAGGTGAGCGCGCCCTTCGGAAACTACGAAGCCGCGGCCGAGGCGATCGCCAGCGTATTGCCGGCAGGGAAGTAGGGAATTCCCAGGCAAATTCGTTTTGCAACCCGCGGCGCAGCAGCGTACGCTTTCCGGCAAACCCGGCCGTACGCAAGGCCGAGAACTGTAAGGTTGCTGCTTGCGGGGAGGAGGCATCCGTGATATCGTCGGCCATCTTCCAATGTCCGAACTGCAACGAGACCATCACCTCCAGCGCTGAATCCTGTCACTTTTGCGGGGCCAAAGTGGACCGCGAAGCGGCGAACAGAGAAGCCGAACGCCTGGCAAAGATCAACCAAGCTTGTCGTGATGCCAGCTCCATGAGGAGCGCGGCACTCATGTTGCCGGTGTTGTTCGCGCTGCGCTTCGTTCCGTTCATCCGCCTGGTGGGAGGGATAGGCTTTCTCCTTCTGCTGCTAGGCATACCGCTGTGGGCAATGATCTGGTGGCACAAGTATGGCGGAATCGTACCGGAAGATCCGGATGTTGTTCGGGCGCGGCGGACGGTGAAGACGATTGCCATTATTGTCCCAATGGTGCTGGCCTTCTTTTTGATTGTTGAGATTTTGATGGCGTTTGTAGCCCTGCGTTAGCGGGAATAGTTTTGTGCCGCGAATTGCGCCGGGAAGCTGCGTTTTGTCTTGCCGCCGCATGAGTTATCCTGAAGGCGCGGGAGT
>JBEKXX010000109.1:0-11456 GCA_049511595.1 Occallatibacter sp.
TGCCCAAACTGCCCAGGGTTCCCAGCGGCGGGGGCCCCAAGAAACCATCGTTGTTCCCCTGGGCGGCAGCAAAACTTCTCCATCGTTGGGCTGAAACCTGCCGGGCTGCATTCAGGCTCGCCATCGCGTTTTTGCCGCAGATTCCCTGCCTTGCCCGCCGCCGCTTTCAGGGATGAATCCCTTTTACTGGAATCCATCTCACAGTCTACCGGAACGGGACGGGCCGCGAAGCCTGTGCACTTCTCCGCCCTTGGCGCTATGCGTCCTTAGACGCGCTTCTTCGGCTCTGGACACCCATTTCGGGGAGGAATTTTGCGGGATGGAGGGACACTCGCAAGCGGATTACGCCCGTGAGCGGATGCCACAGCCAGGCGAATCCACTGCTGGCTCGCCGCGGATGCGGCCGCCACGCGCTTCCACGTTGCTCATCCTGCGGCTTCCTTGCCGTGCCTCGTCGCTTTGCCGCAGTTCCCTTGCGCGCGTCTTCAGCCCGGCCGGAGTTGGATGCGGTGTCGGCGGATTTCCGGGCGTCCTCATGCAGTGTTTTTCTCTTCGCCTTTGCTTTTCAGCTACCATGGTATGTTCAACGCAATACTTAGCCGGAGTTGCGCTTCTGGGCGATCCGGCCCGGTATGCGAGGGCCGGCGCGGAGCGGAGTAAAGCTCAAAACCGGCGCCGGTTTGTGGCCGGGGTTGATGGCAGTGCAGTCGCAGGCCTGATCACCATCGGGGCGCCGGCCGAGGAGCAAATACCAGCCGTATGATGTGGATTGTCCGGCTTGCGCTGCGGCGGCCTTATACCTTTGTCGTCTTCGCGCTGCTGATCCTGATTCTTGGCGTCTTTAGCATCGAATCGATGCCGACGGACATCTTTCCCAACATCGATATTCCGGTGGTGACCGTGGTGTGGTTCTTCAACGGTCTCTCGGCGGATCAGATGGCCAACCGCATTGCGACCAACGCCGAGCGGGGCCTGACCACGACGGTGAACGACATCGACCACATCGAGTCGCAATCGTTGGTAGGCACCAGCATCATCAAGATCTTCTTCCATCCCAGTGTGAATATCGGCCAGGCGATCGCCCAGGTGTCCGCGATCAGCCAGGTGCAATTGCGCTCCCTGCCGCCGGGCACCACGCCGCCGTTCATCATCCAGTACAACGCTTCCAGCGTTCCCATCCTGCAATTGGGCCTCTCCGGGCCGGGCTTGAACGAGCAGCAGTTGAATGACCTGGCCACGAACACCATCCGCACTCAACTGGCGACGGTCGAGGGCGCGCAAACCCCGTTCCCTTACGGCGGCAAGCAGCGCGAGATCATGGTGGATCTGAACCCGATCGCGCTCCAGGCCAAGGGGCTTTCACCCTCCGACGTCGTTAACGCCATGACCGCTCAGAACGTGATCGCGCCCTCGGGAACCATCAAGCTCGACCGCTTTGAATACCAGGTGGAGACCAACTCTGCGCCGTCCCTGCTGGAAGCCCTGGACAACATGCCGATCAAGACGGTCAACGGCGCGGTGGTTTATATCCGCGACGTGGCCCACGTCCGCGATGGCAATCCGCCGCAAACCAACATCGTCCGCGTGGACGGCCGCCGCGCCATCATGATGAACGTCCTCAAGACCGGCTCGGCCTCAACGCTGGACATTATCAAGAACGTACGCCAAATCATCTCCAGCCGGAGTCTGAAGGGCCAACTGCCTCCTCAGTTAAAGATCGCCGCCCTGTCCGACCAGTCGATCTTTGTCCGCAGCGCCGTCAGCGGAGTGGTGCGCGAAGCTATCATCGCCGCCTGCCTCACCGCGACCATGATCCTGATCTTTCTCGGCAGTTGGCGTTCCACCATCGTCATCGCCGTCTCCATTCCGCTCTCGATTCTCTGTTCCCTCATCCTGCTTTACGCGCTCCACGAAACCATCAACATCATGACTCTGGGCGGCATGGCGCTGGCCGTGGGCATTCTGGTGGATGACGCCACCGTAGCCATCGAAAACATCAACCGCTACCTGGAAACAGGCAGGGAGCTGGAACAGGCCATCCTCGACGGCTCAGCGCAAATTGCCACACCGGCTCTTGTCTCCACCCTCGCCATCTGTATCGTCTTTGTGCCCATGTTTTTCCTGAACGGCGTGGCGCGTTATCTGTTTGTGCCCATGGCTGAGGCTGTGGTCTTCGCCATGCTGGCCAGCTACTTCTTATCCCGCACCCTTGTGCCTACCATGGCCAAGTACCTGCTCAAGGAGCACGACGATGCGGAGGCGGCGAGAAAACAAGCCAGCCGCAATCCGTTTACGCGTTTCCAACTTGGCTTCGAGCGCGGCTTCGATCGCTTTCGCCGCGGCTACCTGGGCCTGCTCACCTTGTGCGTCGATCGCGCGGGAATCTTCCTCATCCTTTTCCTGGTGTTCTCCGTAGCGTCGTTGGGATTGGCCCCGTGGCTCGGCCAGGACTTCTTCCCGTCCGTTGACTCCGGCCAATTTACGATTCATCTCCGCGCGCATACCGGCACGCGCATCGAGGAAACGGCCGCTCTCTGCGATCACGTCGAGGCAACCATCCGCCGGGAGATTCCGGCCAACGAGCTGGTTACGATCCTCGATAACATCGGCCTGCCTTACTCGGCGCTCAATCTTTCCTACTCCACGTCGGCCCCGGTGGGCCCTTCCGATGCGGACATCCAGGTTCAATTGAGCCGCAACCATCATCCCAGCGAGGCATACATTGAGCGTCTGCGGGAGGTTCTGGCGCGCGACTACCCGGGCGTTACGTTTTACGTTGTGCCGGTGGACATCGTGACCCAAATCCTGAATTTCGGCCTGGCGGCGCCCATCGACATTCAGATCGTCGGCCCCAATCTCTACGCGAACCGTGCTCTCGCCGATCGCATGTTGAATGAGATCCGCTACGTCCCCGGCGCGGCCGACGCGCGCATCCAGCAGCCCTTCAACTATCCAAATCTCACGGTAAACGTGGACCGCACCCGCGCCGCGGAGACTGGCCTGACCCAGCAGAATGTGGCCCAGAGCCTGTTGGTGGCGCTCAGCGGCAGTTTCCAGACCAGCCCGAACTTCTACCTCGATCCCCGGAACGGCGTCTCCTACAGCATTGCCATCCAGGCGCCGCAGTACCGGCTTGGCACGATGGCGGACCTCAAAAGCCTGCCCATCACGAGTTCGGCCACAAACGCGGCCATGACCCAGCCCTCGGGCAGCGCGTCGACAACCGCGCCCGGCGCTTCGCCGCTCGGCAGCGTAGCCCCCGCGCAGATCCCCGGCGCCCCCACGGCCGCCCCCGGCGCTCCCAGGCCGGTGCAGGTGTTAAGCAACCTTGCTTCCATCGTCCCCGGCGCCGAGCAGGGCTTGATCAGCCACTATGACGTGCAGCCGGTGGTCGATATTTACGCCAACGTGGAAGGGACGGACCTGGGTAGCGTGACCCGCGCTATGGAAAAAATCGTCGCCCGCCACGAAAAGGACCTGCCTCGCGGCTCCGAATTCATCTTCCGCGGCCAAAGCGAAACCATGTACAGGTCCTACCTCGGCCTGCTGAGCGGCCTGGCCTTCTCCATTCTGCTGGTCTACCTGCTCATCGTGGTCAACTTCCAGTCCTGGCTGGATCCGTTTCTCATTATTTCGGCGCTGCCGGCGGCGCTGGCCGGAATCGTCTGGTTTCTCTTCCTCACCGGAACGCGGCTGAGCGTGCCCGCGCTCACCGGAGCCATCATGTGCATGGGTGTGGCCACGGCCAACTCCATTCTGGTGGTGAGCTTTGCGCGCGAGCAGCTCGAAGTCCTGGTAGGCGATGCGCGGCGCGCCGCGCTGAGTGCAGGCTTCGTCCGCCTGCGCCCGGTGCTCATGACGGCGCTGGCCATGATCATCGGCATGGTGCCCATGGCCCTCGGCCTCGGCGATGGCGGCGAGGAAAATGCGCCGCTGGGTCGCGCCGTGATCGGCGGCCTGCTGCTGGCCACGGCGGCCACGCTGTTTTTCGTGCCCGCTTTCTTCTCTCTCATTCACGGCCGCATCGAACGCCAACGCGAACGAGACCGTGATTCCGCTTCCGCCAGCTTCGATGAATTCGACGCCAGACCGGAGTAGATGCTTATGACCCCAGAATCGAACCCACACTCTCAACCCGCCGCGGTAAGCCCCGAAGCCGCTCCCGAGCAAGCTCCCATCTCGCCGCGCAAGGTCCTGACGGTTGTCGCCGTCGTTGTGCTCATCCTGGGCGTGCTCGCTGCCGTCGGCATCCTTCGTCGCCTGCATGCCGGCGCGGTTCTGGCCGAGCGTACCGATGCTCTGGCCGCGCCGACAGTTGCCGTTGCGCCGCCCAAGCCCGGCGCGCCAGTGGAGACGCTTGTGCTCCCAGGCAACGTGACTGCATTTACCGATTCGCCCATCTATGCGCGCACCGACGGCTACCTCGACCACTGGTACTACGACATCGGCGCTAAAGTGAAGAAGGGCGCGCTGCTGGCCGTCATCTCCACGCCCGAACTGGACAAGCAGGTGGCGCAGGCCGAGTCGGACATGGCCACCTCTCAGGCCAACGCCAACATCGCGCGCATCCAGGCGGAGCGGTATTCGGGGCTGGTCAAATCCGACGCCGTCTCGCAGCAGGACACCGACACCTATGTGAGCCAGGCCGCCGCCACAGCCGCAGCCGTCAAGTCGGCCCAGGCCAACCTGCAGCGCTTGCGCGAACTGCAATCGTTTGAGAAGGTCTATGCGCCCTTCGACGGCGTGGTCACGGCGCGCGCGGTCGATACCGGCCAGCTCATCAGCTCGGGCTCCGGGCAAACCGCCGGAACCGAGCTCTTCCACATGCAGGCTTTGCAGACGCTGCGCGTTTACTCGAACGTGCCGCAGCTCTACTCGCAAACGCTGAAGCGCGGTATGAAGATTGGCCTCACCTTTCCCGAGTATCCGGAAAAGACCTTTGAGGGAACGCTGGTGCGCACCGCCGACGCCATCGACCCCGTGAGCCGCACTCTGCTGGTGGAGATCGACCTGGACAATCGCTCCGGCAAGCTCATGCCCGGCTCGCTCGCGCAAGTGCATTTCAAAACGCCGTCAGCCGGCCCCACGTTCATCGTGCCCACAGCGGCTCTGATCTTCCGGCGTCAGGGGATGCAGGTCGCCACCGTGACTGAAGGCAGCGAGGGGACGTACGCGCATCTGGTTCCCGTGGTGATTGGTGAGGACGACGGCGCCACGGTGCAGATCGTCAGCGGCCTGAACCCCGGCGACCAGATCATCCAGGACCCGCCCGACTCGCTGATCGACGGGGAAAAAGTTACGGTCGAGAAGCCGGGCGGCGATCGTTCTTCCGCGGGAGGCCTCTAGCCATGCCTGTGCCGCGATTGCTCCCGTTGGAAAGAGAGTCAACAAGATTCGCTTGTCATCCTGAGCGAGTCCGCCGCAGGCGGACGAGTCGAAAGCCTGCCCTGAGCGAAGAACGCGTTAGCGATCGGAGTCGAAGGATCTGCGGTTGCCCTTCGGCTGCGCACATGCGGTGCGCAACTCGCTGGCTTTGTCCCTTGGTCCCTTGGTCCCTCGTTCCCTGCCTTCTTCTCACCGCCTGCAAGCCCGTCGGCCCCAACTACAATCGCCCCGGCTACAGCGCGCCCTCCGTCTACAAAGAGACCGGCGCAACGGCCGTCGTCATTCCTCCTCCCAATCCGCAGGGCGGCGCATGGCAGCCGGCGAACCCCTCCGACGGCATGTTGAAAGGCAAGTGGTGGGAGATTTACCGGGACCCGCAGCTCAACCGCCTCGAAGAGCGCATCGACTCCAACAACGTGCAGCTCCGCCAGGCTATGGAACTCTACCTGGCCGCGGAAGACCAGGTGCGAGCCGTCCGCGCCAATCTTTATCCCACGCTCTCTGCCGGTCCTTCCATCAGCCGCAACCGAGTGTCGGCTAACCGCCCCCTCGCCACGCCCGGCGGAGCCACCACCTATGGCGACTTCGTCATCGCCGGCCAGGCCAGTTGGGAACCGGATTTCTGGGGCCGTATTCGCCTCACCGTGGAGCAGGCGCGCGAAAACGCGCAGGCTGGCGCAGCCGATGAGGCGAACGTAGCTCTTACTCTCCACGCGGAGATGGCCACCGACTACTTTGCCCTGTGCGGGCTAGACTCCCAGATCGAATTGCTCACGGCCACGGTCTCCGACCTCGAACACCAGCTCGATCTGACGCAGCGGCGCTTTACCGGCGGCGTGGCCACTGCCGTAGACGTGGCCCAAGCGCAAACGCAGCTTGAAACCGTCCGCGCGCAGCTCGTCGACCTGGGCGTGGCGCGCGCGCAGTACGAGCACGCCATCGGAACCCTCGCCAACTACGACCTTTCCGGCTTCAGCATTCCGCCGTCGCCCCTCGATCTCGCGCTGCCGAAGGTTCCCCTGGGCGTGCCCTCGCAACTGCTCGAGCGGCGTCCCGACATCGCCGAAGCAGAGCGCCTCACCGCCGCGGCCAACGCGCAAATTGGAATCGCGGTCAGCGCGTTTTATCCCACCATCACCCTCGGCGGATCGGGCGGCTTTGAAAGCGCCAGCCCCGGTACGTGGATTCAGGGGCCGAGTTCTCTGTGGAGCCTCGGTGCGCAGGCAGCGGAACTGCTCTTTGACGCCGGCCAGCGCCACGCGCTCACCGATGCCGCCCGCCACAGCTACGAAGCGCAGGCCGACGGCTATCGCAACACCGTCTTCCAGGCCTTCAACGATGTAGAAGACCAACTCTCCTCGTTGCGCATCCTGGAGCAGGAAGCAGGCGCGGAACAGCGCGCCGTCGGCGCCGCGCAGCACTCCTTCGATCTCTCCAATGCGCGCTACAAGGGCGGCGTCACCGGCTATCTCGAGGTGCTCACAGCCGAGCAGACTCTGCTGCAAGACCAGGTGACCGCCATCGAAATCGAGAGCCGCCAATTCGCCGCCAGTGTGAGCCTCATCCGTGCGCTGGGCGGCGGCTGGGATGTGACGCAGTTGCCGTAGAACCGGTTGCATGAATCCGGTTTTGAAAGGGCACGACTTTAGTCGTGCCGAAATCGCCAACAAAATCAAGGGCTTTAGCCCCTGCGGGATGCAATTCGAAAAGTCCGACCCAAACCAAGGCGTTTATCCGCAGCCTGTTTAGCCCCTGTGGGGCTTCGCTTAAGAAATGCCAAAAAACGCCTTGTGTCCAGAAAGTCCGATTCCTTCCCCAAAATCGCTGATTCAGCAAAAATTTGGCCGCGGCATCTTTTCGGATTTCAAAACGTCCATTGGCGCCAGAGCCGTTAAAGCGATTGCTAAATGGTAATTTCCAGTTTGGCGGTGATACGTCCTGAATGCTGCCATCGAGACGTGGAGACTATCGAGAAGCCGACCCAGTACTGATCTCGGCCGGTTTTCGTGCGCATCCAAGTATGTTGGCAAACGCTGACAGCCTCCGGCGTGCGCTAGATGGTTGCTATTCGTGTTACAACATCAAGGTATGAAACTCCAAGGTATGAATCTCCCAAAAATGGCGATCCTCCTCGCGTCCATCTTGTCCTACGGGAGTGCTGCGGCTCAGAAATCTACTTCAGCAACGAGTGCCGAGCCCCCCGAACACTTTATGAGAAGGGTCCTTGAGATAGCGAATACCACCCGAGGCAATGAAATCTTGGACATGAGCGAAAGTGTTTATTCCCCCGATTTTCTCGATGCGATGTTTGGCGAGGGTTGTTTCACCGCTCATCGAGGTTGCTTAATCGACCATCTGGTGTGGGCCAGAATTTGCGGTTGTCGTTACTTCCCGGAGGATGTGAAAAAGAAGCATGACCCACTATGCGGTTGCCCTGCAAGGTTTACATTCTCGGGGCTTTCAGTAGCCCAACCAAACTCTAGAAGTGCCGAAGTCTCTGCCCTATTGAATCTTGAGCCGAACGGGCAAAGTAAGGTCTCTTGGCACTTAGTAATGACTCGTGAAGGCTGGCGCGTCGACGACGTAGCCACCTCAGATTTTCCCAGCCTCAAGACGGAAATGTCAGCAAAATCCACTTCTCGAAAACTGCGCTGAATTAGTCCCCCGAAACGGGCCATGGTCCAGTGACGCGGTGACGCCCGTATCGTCGCCAATTCAGAAGTTACCTTTTAGCAAATGCGTTCCCAGCGTCCGAGATTAGGCAAAACGACAGAACTCCAAACCTTGCGCAAAAACTCTTCAGGATGCCTCAGAGCCGGGCGCCTCGCGAAAAGTCAAGCCCCCGGCCCCTCGATTCACCCGTAAATCGTTGAAAACAAGCCACGAAAATCTCGCGTCAACTTTGCGGATTAATTCGCGCATTTTGCTAACCTGATCTCAGTATCACCAGAAATCAATTTTCGGCAGTGGCACAGCCATGCACCAAGGGACCGAACGCCGCCAGTGCGGCTAACTCCGCTAGCACCGCTAACACCGCTAGCTCCGCTTTTCCTCGATCTCTGATCTCTGATCTCTGTTTTTGCTCGTAAGTTCTTTGTTATCAAATACGGGGGTATGCGGAAGTATGAATGGAGGTATGGATGGCCCCTTAAGTCCTTTGTTATCAAATATGGAGGTATGACATACGGGGGAGGGGCAAGGAGGTTACTCGAACGTAAACATGATCCGGCCTGACCGCAGTCCTTAGGCGAGAAACATGGGCTGGGGGAATCGGGAGCAGGATTCCGCGTTACCGGAACCCTACTGAAAGTTATGCGAGAAAGCCGCCGCAGGCACATCACTCAGCGGCAATCCCGGCCCATCCCACAGCAGCCGCGGCGCGCCCTCACTGGCAGTGTTCAGCGCTTCGACGTGGATCGCATGTAAACCAGCCCGCAGGCCGAGCGACCCGCGGTCGTAGCGCAGTGCATTTCCAGACGAGCCGCACACCTGCGCGAACGGCGGTCCGGTCTCCGCCACTTCCATGCCATCGATCGTCAGCCGCGCGCCGTCGCGGTCAATCAGATGAAAGGTGTAGCCGCCATCAGTAGGAACATGAACGAAGCCATCCCACACCGTGGCGTAGTACGTGAGTCCCTGCGTGTTGGCTGAGAGATCCGGTGACGCGCCGCTAGCTGCGGTCTGCTGCAGCACTGAAAAATCGGGCAGCGCCGTCCACGCGCCCGAATAAATTTTCCAACTCAACCCCGGTGCTGCGGGCTCAGCGGCCTTCGCCGCATCGTGCCATTGGTCGACGGCCACGATTCCCTGCGCCGCCCAATCCTGATGGCTGGCTTTGTCGGTCACGTGGAGCAGCACGCGGAATCGCCCCGCGCCGTTTCTGCCGTCGAGTTCGGTTCCCAGCGCATCCGGGAAGCGATGGCGCACGCGGCGATGGTGCGACGTGGTTCCATCGCCAAAGAGCCACGTGTACTGCGCGCCGGGTACGGCCTGTGCTGTGAGCGTGATCTTCTCATGCGGCGCGAAGACTGCCAACTCTTTTGGGTCGACACTGAATGCCGCCGCCAGCGCAGGTGCCGGCGCGAATGCCGGCTGCGCGGCGCCGCCCGAAACGACGAGCGGTATCTGCGCATCGCTGGATACGCGCGTCTGGCCGTACTTCACGTTGTCGAAGGTTACATCGCTCACGTCGCCGGTGATGGTCGACTCAGTGAGCGGCGGCTGATCGAGCGCCCAGATGTTGCGGAATGTGAATCCGTGCAGTGCGGGCTGCTCCTGCTCCATCTGCACCAGCGAGTACCAGTTGTCGAGGAAGAGGTTCTCAAAGGTCACGCCCGAGTGGTCGCCGCTCGCTCCGTTCGCGCCCCAAAAACCGAGCAGCCCGAAGGTCTGGCCGCAAGCGCCGATGCCGGCGTGGAGAATGTCGGAGTCGCGCAGCGTGAAGTTGTGCAGGTTGTAGATCTTTTGCGGCCAGCCCATGCGCACCACGTTCGATATGCTGGTCGAGAATTCGCTGTTCTCAACCAGAATGTTGCTGACATCGGCGCCCGGCCTCACCATGTCGGCCTCGTCGTACCCATCCCAGTTGCCCAGCATCGCCAGGTCGTCGTCCGAGGCGCGGAAAAACGAGTTGTTCACCACGGTGTCGCCGCCGCCCAGCCAGTCCATCCCGTCCTGGTTGGCATTGCCGGGGTTGCCGCCGATCACGCGCAGATCGTCGTAGCGGAAGCCGGTGGAGTCCTTCATCTGGATGGACCATGTGCGCGAGCGAACGATGCAGGTGAGCCCGTCGATCTCCACGTTGTGCGCCTGGTAGCCGGCGATGCAGTGCCAGTCGGGCTTCTGCATCCAGCCGGTGTCGCTATTCGGGTCCTGTGGGCCGTCATAGACAATGGTTCCGCGGCCCAGCACTTTCACGTTCTCCACCTGCCACAGATTCAGGCTGCCGAAGATGTACGCTCCCGGCTCGAGGTAAATGGTGTCGCCACTCTTGGGATTCAGGCTCTCGCGATGTACGCCCGCAGGGACGACGGTCACGTTTGGTCCGCTCGGCGGAGGCGGGGGCGGCGATCCGGCAAAGAGGAACAGCATTCGTGCGTTGTTCAGGAAGTCGCCGGGGCGCGAGATGGCCAGCTTAGCCGGGCCGGGCAAGCGAAAGCGGATAGTTTGCGGCTCTCCCTTCGGGTGCGTGGCGCGCAGGCCCAGCCGCCACGGCTCAATGTCCACGCCGCGATCCCAAAAGCCCGGCTCGGCCGCGGTAATGGCCACGTCCACGGGGCCGTTACTATCAAAGCTGACGAATTCATAAAGCGCCGCCGCATGCGCCACATCCACGGGCCGGCCATTCACCGTAACGGTAAAAGCGGTGGAACGCATCTCCGCGGGCGCCGCCGCTGCCTGAACCTGTGAGGCGGCATGAGCGGCGGCGGGAAGAGCGAGAATGGCTACGAGCAGCAGACGATTACCCAGCAAGACGCGAGACCCCGGGCAAGAAGTGGGAACGAAACTACTGTAGCACCGGGGCTGAGTGATAGTCGTCGCGCATGCAATTAGTAGCGTCAAACGTCCAGGCCGCTAAGTTATATTGGGGGTCTCGGCAAAAGCCCATAATGTATTGAAGGTCCGGATGTATCCGTCCAACTCGGAACTGCCGTAAACCTGATAGCCGCGATTTGTTGTCGTCATCCGCCCGTTCTCTTCGACCGCCAATTCTACGATGCCAATCTCCTGCGCGGCGTAAACCGCAAAACCCACAAACAGGCCATCCTCGATTCCGCGTAAATGCTGAGCTGCCTTTTCTCTGGCGAGCACGCGAACAACTATACCCTTGCTCTTGTGATCCTGGATAACTTTCTTCAATGTCTCGTTTATCGGCTTTGAGTCGAAAAGAAAAATTCTTTTAACTTGCGCGCCGGCCTCGATTCGTATTTTCTCCGCATCCAGAATCCGCATGGCCCCGGAATTCTCTCGAGCGTTATAGCGCTCGGGAAACAGGTCCACGCTGTATTTGTCCCCATCGAGTTTCAAGGTATCTTCGATTGACAATTCTTCCAGTTCCGCAAGACTGCCCC
>JBEKXX010000110.1:0-11385 GCA_049511595.1 Occallatibacter sp.
ATCCCCTGGGACGAGTTTCCACGTCTATTACTGTACAGCGTGCCGCGCGGCCGGCAGCGGAGCAAGCGCCGCCGGGTTTGCGGGTGAGCGGATATACCGGCCGCGGCCGGGGGCTGGCAATATAAATCGCGTATGCTTGTGAGCATAAGAGGGTGAGACGATGTCAAAGCCGCGTATGAACGCAAGAGTTGCCCGGCGTCTATCGCTTGAACTGCTGTTCCTGGTACTACTGGCCCTGGCTGCCGCGCCGCTGAACAGGACACGAGCACAGAGCCAGCAGACAGGAACGCAACAGCAGCCGGCCGATCAGGCTGCGCCGGAGACCGGAGGTCCCAGCGGCGATAACGGCGTGATCGCCGTGCCCAAGAAGCCGGAGAATCCCGACAACACGCCGGCTCCTGCTCCCGCGGCGCCAAAGTTCAAGAACCCCGAGGGAATGCCCCCCATGAGCCTGCGCGTGGAGGTTCCCGAGGTGGCGATCGACGTGGGGGTGCTGCTGGAGAAGACGCACCAGTTCGTGCCCGGTCTGAAGCCGGCGAACTTTCGGGTTTATGAGGATGGGGTGGAGCAGAAGATCGAAGGGTTCAAACGCACGGAGGCGCCGATTACGGTGCTGTTGCTCTGCGAGTACGCGGCGCGCGGATGGTTCTTCAGGTTGGACATGCTGAATGCGTCGTGGGCGTTTACGCAGCAACTGCGGCCGCAGGACTACGTGGCCATGATGACCTTCGATCTGAATACGCACATTGTGAGCGATTTTACGCAGAACAAGCAGCAGATTCTGGAAGGCATCAACGAGTTGGGCATGGAAACTTGGTCGCCGGTCGCGTTCAAGGAGACGGCGATCTTCGATGCGCTGAACGAGTCGCTGGACCGGCTTTCACGAGTCGAGGGGCAGAAGTACATTGTGCTGATCGCTACCGGCATCGATACGGTGTCGAAACTGGACCTGGATCAGATTCTGAAGAGGGTGAAGGCCTCGCGCGACATCGGCATCTTCACCATCTCGACCGACGGATTTTTTGAAGCGATGACCCAGGGCACGGGAGGGATAGAGGGGAGCATTCGCGACATGACGTTCCTGCAGGCCGACAACCAGATGAAGACCTTCTCCGACCTGACCGGCGGCATGCACTTTGCGCCGCGGTTTGCGGGCGAGCTGCCCGACGATGTGAGAGAGATCAACCAGAATATCCGCGCCAAATACGAATTGATCTATCACCCGACCAACGCGAAGCAGGACGGGACGTGGAGAAAGATCCGTGTGGAACTGGTGGACGACGAGGGCCAGCCGCTGCGTATACAGGACGAGAAGCACAAGCCGCTGAAGTACCAGATTATTGCCCGAGATGGCTACCGCGCGAAGCAGGAAGTGGAGTAGAGGAAGCGATCCCGTTTCAGAATGTGGTCCAAAATCGGAGTGTGGCGAGGCATCTGTGACCTTAGTCACCCAGGGGCAATCCTGGCGGCTCCTATGATGGCAACATAAGGCTCAAATTTGCGTGTGAGCGCGATGCATCGGCAAGCGCGCGGAACCAGAGCTATGCAAACCTATCAACAGGAGAGTGGAATGGGATTCGTTCCGGTCATGTGGGCTTTTTGGGGTGCTTCATTTGTCTTTATGGTTGGTGTAAGTATTCTTGCAGCGAGGCTGACGAGGTATGAGGGAGTGCAGATCATCCTGGCCGATTCGTCAAGCCATGTGAAGTCAGAGCAGGACGCGATTGCGGCGCGGGTGAGCAAGATCCGGCCGTTGCGGTTGACGTCACTGGGTCTGGCGGGCGTCATGACAGCGTTCGTGGTCGGGTACTATCTGCTCGATCTAGCGCACCGCTTCGGCCTCTAGTCAACAAGGAGATCCGGGGTTACCCGTGCCGCCGGCGCGGACGGCAGAAACGGTCCGCGCCAGCGCAAGGAACGCCTCAGGAGAAGGCTGAATTCTCCCCTCCCTGGAGCCAACGCCACGGAATCAGGCAGTGTGCACGGACCCTGGCGCCATCAAAAAATGTGGAGCTCGAAGTGCAATATGCTCCACACGTAATACACGATAACGACGCCCGTCGCGACGATGACGATCCACCGGGCCGACCGGACCATCGGCTCGACCTTCGCCACTTTCGCAGCGATGACCGCCTGCTCAGCCTTCTCGTGCTCGAAGGAGTCGTCGAGAAAGATCTGGTCCTCTTCGTTCTTGGTCAGGTTTGAGCGATAGATGTAGAGCGCGGCCAGGATCAGGACCAAAAAAGACCAAATCATCCACATCACCCAGAGAAACGACATACTCCACCTCCGAACGAATTCCGGTCCCAAGTACCGGCGGGGTCGTGGGGAACTGCGGTCTCGCGGCGGAAGGGGCCTTACGGTTGACCATCATAGCCCCGAAACGGTGAGATTGTGAACCACCTCGAACGATTTTCGGCCCCGCGGGAGGCAGATGAATTACGGGGTACAAAGCGCCTGCGACCCTTCGGGATGGGGCGCATCTAACAAAGTGCAGGGCAACCGGGGGCTTGTGTCCCGGTTCGCCGGACGGTAGAGTACAGGAAGGGCACGAAGTTCAGGACACCGAGGAGACGACATGGCTACAACGACCGTTGCACCGACCGAAGAAACCGTAAAGAAACCGCCGCTGGCGCTGACTCCGCAGGCGATTGCCAAGGTACGCGAGATTATGGCCACCCAGGATCCGCTGCCGGCCGGTCTGCGCATCGGCGTAGTTGGGGGAGGCTGCTCCGGGTTCCAATACTCCATGGCCTTCGAGAACCAGGCCGGGATGATGGATAAGGTGTTCAATTTTGACGACCTAAAGGTCTTTGTGGACGCGACGTCGCTGATGTACCTGAACGGCTGCACGGTGGATTACGTGGAGACGCTGGAGGCAGCAGGCTTTAAGTTCGATAATCCCCAGGTGAAGTCGACCTGCGGGTGCGGGTCGTCGTTCCAGGTGTGAGAAAGACAGGGACTAAGGGACTTAGGGAATAGGGACTAGGAAGAGCAAAAGCAAAGGCAAATACAAGTTCCACTGCAAGGGCTCGCCCGTGAGGGCGAGCCCTTCGTGCTTGTGGGGCTGAAAGGGGAGAGGCTATTGGGGTGCGGAGGTTTCAGGCGGCGTGGGCGCGGGTGTGGTATTGGAACTGCCGAAGGAGGAACTGCCGGGGGAGGAGGTTCCCTCAGGCGTAGAGGAGCTGCCGGCGGGCTGGCCGGTGGCCCCCATGTGGCTGCCGCTCCTGCCTTTCATTTCGGAGATCGGGTCGTAAGTGAATTCCCATTCGTTGTAATGGTTCTTCTTTTTGTAGACGAGGATGGATTGCTTGGGGCTGGCGGGGGAGAAGCCGATGATGCCTGCGCCGCCGAAGGTACGGCTGGCGAGGTTGGCGCTGGTGGCGTCGCCTGAGATCCCCGTGGGGGCCGTCCCTGAAGAAGAGCTTCCGGCGGCTCCCGTAGCGTCCGAGTTGCCGGTTCCGCTCGTTGTTCCGGATGAGCCGCCGGAGTTATCGGATGAGCCGGATGCGCCCGCCGCGGGAGTTTGATCGTTGCTGGAGCCGGACAAGCCGGAGCTGAAGGCGTCGTTGGAATTCGGGACGCCGGGCTGGCCTGAGCCGCCGGATGGCCCGGTGCCGGCGAGGGTGGCGGCGGGGCCGGCCAGGAGCTGGCCGAAGAAGCCCATGGCAGTGGGAGTTTTGTTCTGGCCGAACAGGATGGGTTTCCAGTCGTCCTGGCCGGTGATGGGATCCTTGTAGCGCTTGCGCAGGTAACGGATGTCGTTGGTGTCGATGAGCGCGTCGATATTGGGCGGATAAGCGTTGAACTTGCGGTAGTAGAGCCGGATGGCGTGGCGGTATTGCATGCCGCGCTGCCAGGTTTCGAGGTCGCGGTCGCGCTGGATGGATTTGGCAATCTTTGGCACGGCGACGGCGATCGAGATGACGAGGAGGGCCATGAAGAAGATGGCGATGAGCATGACGTAGCCCTGCTCGGAGGCGGGGATGGCTTTGCGCGCGCGCAGAGGGGCATTCGTTGGCGGCTGCTCCGAGCGCGCCTCTTTTGCAGCAAGCTGAGGGGAGGATGGCTCAGCGAACTCAGGGGGAAGGCTGCGGCGAACTGGAGAGGGAGAAGTCATAGGGCGATTCAGAACTGCGCAACCTGTAGCGTTTGCGTGTTGTTATAGGCCAGGTCAGTGACTTCGACGCTGAGAGGGTGGATGGCGCCCACCTTGTAGCGATGGTCCACGATGTCGCCGGTTTTCGCCATGAAGATATCGTCGCCACGGAGGAAGAAGGCTTTGAGGACCTTGCGATCGTCCTGAGAGTAGCCGAAGTATTTGAGGTCGATGTCCGGGGGCTTGGGCGCGGCGGGCGCGGCCGCGGCGGTGTTAGCGGCCGCAGGGGTGTTACGCGCGCTCTTGAGCGGAGTTGGGATGGGCGCCGGCGCCGACGCGGCGGAAAAGATGTTCCTGCCCGTGCCCACGTACTGCACATCTTCGCTCTGGGCAAGCTTGTCAAAGTGCAGGGCGGGATCGATGTCCGCGTTGGAAAGCTTTTCCGCCTCGTGGCCGGCGGCCAGGGGGGAGTTGACCGCGGCGGGAGGGTTGCGAAGCAGAGCAGGCGCGGGAGCGGGACGCCCGGGCGAGGGAGGACCGGCAAAGTTGCGATAGAGTTCCCAACCGCCGACGCCGAGAACGACAGCGAAGAGCACGATGACCAGAACAACCTGGCGCTTGTTTTCGGCGCCGAGAGCGAGAGCCATGGTTATTCGCCCTCCTTGCCGGTGGCAGAAGGTTGGGGAGTTTCGTCTTCCTGGGCCGGCGTGGACGGCAGGCCGCTGGCGGCCGCGTCAGCGGGGCGCAGCCAGGTGGAGACGCGCAGGCGCAGGTTGACCAGCCCGCCCTGCTGGCTGGTGAAGGACATGGCGCGGATGATAAAGAAGACCGGATCGCGCTCGATGCGGTTGATGAAGCGCATGATGGCGGGATAGTCGCCGCTGATGGCGGCATCCATGGAGATCTCAGTGAGGTCGGAGCCGGGCTCGCCCTGGGTGTATTGCACGCGCGTGAGGCGCACTCCCGAGGCGACCGCGAGATCGCCGATGCGGCTGGAGATCAGAGAGTAGTCGGGCGGGATGCGCTTCTTATAGAACGCCTGAATTTGCTCACGGGTTGCTTCCACGCGGCCGTCGAGACCGCGCAGGGGAACGGTCTGGATTTCGAGGGCCTTCAACTGAATCTGCTTGTTGGCGAGGACGTCGGTGGAGCGGCTGTTCATGACGGTCCAGTCCATGCCCAGGCGGATTGCAAGGCCCGCGGCGAGCAGAAGCAAGACAATAAAACCGGCGAAGTGCCAAGTGAGCGGAGAAACCAGGCGCTCGCGCCAGGGCGAGGGGGATCCGTTTGCGCTCATTGCGGACCTCCCTGCGTACGAGGCGCCGGGTGGAAGCCGGGCGGATGGTTTGAGGAGGGGGCAGGGCCGGTGTAGGGCCCGCGGCCGGACTCTGGCGGAGCGCTGGGAGCCGGGCGCGGGCGTTTGGGATTCGCTTTGCCCAGGGGCACGGGCGAGGCGGCTTTTGCCGCGGGTCTGGCGAGCGTACGCTCTTCCGGCGTCGGCGGATTGTAATCGGCCAACAGATCGAAGTCGAAGCGGTTAGAGGCGCTGATGGGCTCAAGGCTCCGCGTGGGTCCGTTGGTGGACTCGGCGTTTTCGCCGAGGATGCTGGGATCAAGGAATCGCCGGGAACGCTCGAGGTTGCTCACGAGGTCAACGACGTGGTCACGAGGTCCGACGACACGGAGGTGAACGGCGATGTGGCCATCCTTGGCGCGGGTGGGCTCGATGGAGGTAACCTGCACGCCGCCGGGCAGGACGGTTTCCATGGCTTCCATGGCGAGGGTCCAGGAAAAGGCCTTCTCATCGAAGAGCTGGTTGAGGAATTCGGCCTGTTTGAGGACTTGCGCATTGGCGGGCTGTCTCATGAGGGCTTCGGCCGCATCGCGCTCGGCTTGAACCTGTGCAATCCGCCCGTCGAGGGAGTGTTCGCGGGCGCGCGCAGCCGCGGCCTGACGGTCGAAGAGATGCAGACCCAGGAGAAAGAGGAGACAGAACGCGGCGAGCACGGCCATGCCGACGCGCAGGCGCTTGAGGGCCGGTCCAAGATCGGCAAAAGGGCGAGTGGCGAGATTGAGGGTGATGCGCATTCGACTAGCTTGCTCCCGCCAGTGCGCCTGCGACGCCGGCAAAACTCATCTGGGGAAGGGCCGTCATGACGCCTTCCTCGGGACGCGACACCCATTCGACAACGGAAAGCTCAGGATCGGCGATGGAATTTGCGAATTCGCCGGGAGGCTGGGCGCCGGCGTAGTAGAGGCGGCGGGGCCGGGCGCCGAGCTTGTCCTCAAAGTAGGCGGCGGCGACGGCAATGCTGCGCTGGATTTCGGCGATGCGCTGGCCGGGATCCTGGGGAAGGTCGAGGGGGCGATAGAGGAGCAGCTTCTGCCCGGTGGCGATGGTGGTGGTGATGGCGGAGGCGCTGAGGTTGGCGGCCATGATGGCTTCCATGGAATCGAGGGCTTCCAGCGCGGCGAGCGAGGAGGGCAGTACAGCGCCGGGCTCGTAGCCGGCAGCACGGACGGCGGATTCATACTCGTCGAGGATAGGACCGGGCATGACCGCGGCCAGCACGCTGCACTCAGTTTCGGATTGGGCGAGCACCTGGTAGCTGACGCCCGCGCGCTCGACGTCGAAGGGAACCATCTTGCGCAGGCGGAAGCGGACGACGGAAACGGCTTCGGCGGCTTTAGCGGGGAGGGAATCAAAGTCGAGGACGAAGACGCGGATCAGGGTGTCGGGCAAGACGACGGTGACGGCGCTGGATCGCGGCGAAAGCTCGTCGAGCGCGGAGCGGATGGCCGCAGTTACGGCCTCAGGCTCACGCAGGTTGGGCTCTTCGATGCCGGGGACGAGAGCGCCGGGCGGCAGAGGAACAAAGGCGTGGAGGCAGCCGTGGGCCGATTCGGTCCCACGCTTGCGCGAAGCGGGGCGCGCGGCAGCGAGCACGCCTTCGGGCGAGATCTCGATGGCGGCCGGCGGCCGGCCGGCGGGCTGCGTGATGAGTTTCGTTTTGTTCAAGAACGGTCCCAAGTACGAGTCTCCGATTCGGTTTCTGTTGCAGCCCCTCGATTCCCTCGGGGGCTAAAGCCCCGTATTTTCCTGCGTTTTCGGCCCGGCTAAAGCCGTGCCCTTGTTACAAAACCGATTTTTGAAGCGCTCCCTATTCCCTTAATCCCTGTTTTCTCGCTCCCTTGCTCCCCGCTTTATCTCGACGCCTCAATAAATGTAACCTTGTTGATCTCTTTGAGTGTAGTGATGCCGCGGCGAACGCGATCGAGCGCCGATTCGCGGAGGAAACTCATGCCCTCCTTTTGCGCTTCCCTGCGGATCTCCGAGGTAGGTTTTTTGGCGAGGATGATCTCGCGGATGGTGTCGGTGAGGTCGAGCAGCTCGTGGATGGCGGTGCGGCCACGGTATCCGGTGCCGCCGCACTCCATGCAACCCGGGCCCTCGCGGAAGGAGAAGCCGCGCCACTCGGCGGGATCGAGGCCGCTGGCCAGCAGGGTCTCGTCGTCGTACTGGACGGTGCGGGCGCAGTACTCGCAGATGGTACGCACGAGGCGCTGCGCCAGGATGCAGTTGAGCGCGGAGACGAAGTTGTAAGCCTCGACGCCCATGTTGAGGAAGCGGCCCAGCACATCGACCACGTTGTTGGCGTGGACGGTGGTGAAGACGAGGTGTCCGGTGAGCGCGGAGTTGATGGCGATCTGCGCGGTCTCCTGGTCGCGAATTTCGCCGACGAGGATTTTGTCGGGATCGTGGCGGAGGATGGAGCGCAGGCCGCGGGCGAAGGTGAGGCCTTTTTTCTCGTTGACGGGAATCTGCGTGATGCCGCGAATCTGGTACTCGACCGGGTCCTCGATGGTGATGATCTTGTCTTCGTCGCTCTTGATCTCGTTGAGCGCGGCGTAGAGGGTGGTGGTTTTGCCGGAACCGGTGGGTCCGGTGACGAGCACCATGCCGTAAGGCTCGCGGATGTAGCGGCGGAAGCGGCGGAGATCTTCGTCGGCGAAACCTACCACGTCGAGGGTCAAGTTCTTGAACTTCTCGCTCATCGACTCCTTGTCGAGGACGCGAAGCACGGCGTTTTCGCCGTAAATGGTGGGCATGATGGAGACGCGGAAGTCGATGAGGCGGCTCTTGTAGCGCACGCGAAAGCGGCCGTCCTGGGGGACGCGCTTTTCGGCGATGTCGAGCTCGCTCATGATCTTGATGCGGCCGAGGATGGTGCCGTGGTGCTCGCGGGCGATGGGGGCCATGGCTTCCTGGAGGACGCCGTCGATGCGGTACTTGACGTGGACGGAGTCATCGTAGCTCTCGATGTGGATGTCGGAGGCGCGGCGCTCGAGGGCGGTGAAGATGGTGGTATCGACGAGGCGGATGATGGGGCTGATGTCTTCGGCTTCGCTGGTGAGCTTCTCGATGGAGATGTTCTCGTCGGCGTTTTCGTCTCCGGTGAGCACGTCGAAGGTGAGGCCTTCGCTGGCTTCGTCGAGGACGCGCTGCGACTGCTCGGTTTTCTTGAGCAGGTCGGTGATCTGGGAGAGCGTGGCCACGCGGGCCGTGATGCGGTGGCCGAGGAGGCCGGAAATTTCGTCGAGGACCATGAGGCGCGAGGGGTCGCTGACGGCGATGACCAGGGTGTCGGGGGTTTGCTCGATGGGCACGAAATTGTAGCGGAACATGAGCTCGACGGGGACGGTGCGCAGGAGCTCGTGCTGAATCTTGAAGTTCTTGAGATCGACGAATTCGGCGTGATAGCGGCGGGCGAGGGCTTCGGCGTGGGCGCGGTCGTCGGGCCGCTGATCGGGCCGCTGGTCGGGCCTCTGATCTGGGCCGCCGGGGGCGGGGAGCGTGACGACGTTGGATTCGGCCATGGAGACAACCCTCCTGAAGCTACATCCCGGTGGCCTGCCCGAGCGAAAAGATGGGCAGGTAGAGCGAGATGAGAATGAAGACGACGACAACACCCATGACGATGAGGATGGCCGGCTCAATGAGGGCGAGGGCCGCGGTAAGGGCGGTGGCCACGTCCTCCTCAAAGAATTCGGCGACGGAGTTGAGCATTTGCGGCAGCGCGCCGGTCTGCTCGCCGACGGTGATCATCTCGGTGGCGAGGCCGGGGAAGACGCCGGTTTTGGTGAGCGAATCGGCGAGGCTTTTGCCCTCGCGCACGGTGACGATGGAGGATTCGACGGCTTTGGAGACGCGGCGCGAGGAGATGGAGCGGGCGGCGGTTTCCAGCGAGGGCACGAGGGGCAGGCCGCCGGTGAGCAGCGTGGAGAGGGTGCGCGCGAAGAGGGCCACCTGGTACTTGAGCCAGATTTTGCCGAAGACCGGGAGCCTGACGCGGACGCCATCGACAAAATCGCGGCCGCGCTCGGTGATGGAGAAGCGATACACGGCGGCGGCGGCGACGAGCAGGCCGAGAGCCAGCCAAAGGATGTTGTGCTGCATCCAGCGGCCAAAAGTCATGAGAGCGATGGTGAGTGCCGGCAGTTTGCTGCCGAGCTGGTCGTAGAGCTTGGCGAACTGCGGAACCACGACCGTGAACATGAAGGTCAGCAGACAACTGACCAGAGTGAGCAGGACGCCGGGGTAGATGAGCGAGCCGACGAGTTTTTTGCGCAGGGCTAGGGAGACCTTCTGGAAGTTGACGTAACGCTCGAGGATCTCGGTGAGGTTGCCGGAACGCTCGCCGGCCAGGAGGGTGGTGGTGTACATGACAGGGAATCCGCTTTGGGCCTCGAAGGCCGCAGAAAGCGCTTCACCGCGCTTTACGCGGGTGGTCACGTCGTCCAACTGGCTGGCAAAGAGAGCGTTTTTCTGGATTTTGCCGAGCATCTGGATGGAGCCGAGGATGGGCAGGCCGGCGCGGATGAGGGTGAGGAATTGCTGGTTGAAGATGAGAAAGGGCTCGAGCTTGACCTTGCGGCGGGTGAAGGAAATGCCGCCGCGCGCACGCACACTGAAGACGTGATAACCGGCGTGGGTGAAGCGGGCACGCAGCTCCTCGGCCGTGGCCGCGGTCAGGACCTGCTCCTGCACGTGGCCACGCTCATCGGCCAGCTTGATGACGAACTCTGCCATAGCTCCGCTTGCCAGTGGAGGGGATTGGCCTTCCCTGGGCGTATTTCTCAGAATTCAGGGTACCAGCTTAAGCGGTTCCGCAGTTGTTGTAGCCGTTTCCAGCCCCGGTGCAGGGTGGATTTTTCTTAAGGAAAAATCCACTTGGCGTTCATGGGTTCGGGACACAGCAACTGCGGGACCGCTGTAGCGCTGCCTGCTCTCGTAACGGATAGACGCGAAAGACGGAAGCAGCGCTCAAAGCGGGACTCCCCGCAACGTGCGGGAAAATTCGCTCGGGCGGCAGGCCCCCAGTGGCAGCATCGGGACCGGCAGGCCGGAGCTCAAGTCCCGGCCTTCAGTCAGTAGCCGCCGGAAGGCCATCCCGCAACGACTCGATATTCTTATCGATTGCCTGTTCCAACTTCCCGAGGGGGCCCTCAAGGTCTTGTTGCTCACGAGAGGGATCCTTAAAGTACCGCCCGTAGCTTGCCTTAAGGCCGATGAAGAGTTGTTGCGACAACAGGTTCAGTCCAAACATATCGCGCATCAGCGGAATCAATCCCCTTAGCCTCGCCAATCGGATGTGCTCACGCTCGATGTCGGCAACTTCCTGCGCGAAATGAACGCAGTCCAAAAACAGATCCGCATGCCCCAGCCTCAATGTCGGTCTTGACCATGAAGCGGATAGATTATTCCTATATGTATCTTCCCGATAGCATTCCAGTAATATCGAGTTCTCCTTTAGAAGATCCCAGGTCTGCACGGCTCGTGGCGTGATGGAAAAACGCAATTTATGATCATCCGCATCGAGTCTCCAGAGCAGTCCACGCTTCCGCATCCACTCCAAAATTGGACGGATATTGAGTACCTTGTCTTCCGTTTCGAACAGCTTTTTGGCAATCCAAATGACTTCATCGAGATTGTAGGCTTGCCTGATGCTTGCCCAATTCAACTTCGCGGAACACCTGAGAAGATACCGGATCACGTAGGATGCCAGCAGATCGCTCTCCACTTCCGGTGAGTTGTGAAGGAGGTTGGGAATTGGTACGCCGTCGCGATCGACGTATATTTGTGCCTTCGGCATCGCAAGCGCGCGGAGAACACCGGCAGAGTTGACGGCATAATCTTGCGCGGCTATCTGGAATCCAGCCCGCGGGTTCAGGTTTCTCTGAAACCAAACCCCGTTTTTCAAGATGTTCATGAAATAGGAGATTGC
>JBEKXX010000111.1:0-11342 GCA_049511595.1 Occallatibacter sp.
TGCCCCTGACGGAACGAATTTGGACCTGGGATCATTTTCTGCACGGCGGTCAGGACTTTGAGTTTACCGCACTCGCGATACTGACAACCCTATGCCTTGTGCTCGTGCTTGCTCAGCATTGCAAGCAGCGTGTCGACCTGTTACTCGCTGCTCGGCATCTGTTCTCGCTCATCTGCCACGATTGTGTATTGGCTAGAACTACGCGAAGTGATACCATCTCAACTTTCCGTAACGAGCGAGTGTCCAGTCCAGTTCTAGGCATGTACTCACTCCCCCTCCAGATTTGATCTATTACCTCTCCGGGCGCCCATAATGGATGGCTCTTGCAGAGCCGTTCACGGGCCGTTGATTTCCACTCATCCCCACCGCGTCTGATGTGGAGAGGTAATGAAGATATCCGAAGTTTTTCACGCATGGGCCAAGATTCTGGCCGGTCGCGCGCCTTCGCTTTCAATCGAAATCACCAAGGAATGCCCCTTGCGGTGCCCTGGATGCTATGCCTTCGATCCGGCACATCTCGGAGGCACACGGCAACTGCGGCAACTCTCCGATTTCCAGGGCGATGAGTTGGTTGCGAGGGTGCTTACGCTGATCGATGAGCACAAGCCGCTCCACGTCTCTCTGGTAGGCGGTGATCCGCTGGTTCGGTACCGTGAACTCGAATTGCTGTTGCCGCAGATCGAGAACCGCGGCGTGCATACGCAGGTCGTCACCAGCGCGTTCAGGGTGATCCCTGCTGCGTGGATGAACTTTAAGAAGCTGAATGTTGTGATATCGGTCGATGGCCTGCAACCGGAACACGATGCGCGGCGTAAACCATCTACCTATGACCGCATCCTCGAGAACATCAAAGGGACCAGGGTAACCATTCACTGCACAATCACGTCGCAAATTGCAGAGCGCACTGGCTACCTCGATGAATTCCTCCAGTTCTGGACCAGCCAACCAGAGGTTGTAAAGGTGTGGTTCAGTATTTTTACTCCTCAGCGCGGCGCCACCGATCCGGAAATATTGACGCCTGCGCAAAGGGCTTCCACGATCGCTGGTCTACAGCAATTGCGGCTCAAGTATTGCACCCTCGACATGCCGGAAGCACTCATTCGGGAGATGGAGTTTCCTCCGAAGAGTCCGAAGGAATGCATCTTTGCGAGAACTACTGAAACCATTTCCGCCGATCTCAAGAGACGGGTCACGCCTTGCCAGTTCGGGGGAGACCCGGATTGCGAGCGGTGCGGCTGCATCGCGTCAATGGGATTGGCCGCGGTTGGCCACTATCGTGTACTTGGGCCGCTTACTGCCGGGCGCATTTTCATGGCTTCAGACCGGCTAGGCAAAGCGTGGAGGAGTTTTAGCAGAACCCTTTCCCGTAAACCCGGAGTGCAGGTAGAACTTTCCCCATTCAACATCCTGGAACCTTAATGTTGGCAAGCCCCCTCATTACAGGCTTGACCATGTCGCAGTTCTCAACCTCCTGATAACAGGATTCGTCGAGCTTTCTGTCGCCGGTATAGGGAATTCTTCTCCGTTCGTTCAGAATCGGGTCATAGCCAATCCGGCGCACAAATGCTTCGATCTCATTGCGGATGTACTTGAGGTCATAGAAGGTCGAACTGATGAAAACTCTCGGCTTCGCCATTTTGTCGGCGGCCTATAGTGCCGACTGCACCGGCTTCTTCTTGCCCGCGTTCACCTCGCCGGCAGTCATCTCGCTCTGCCGGTCCATCCACTCGTCCAGCCGCGACCGCTTGAACCGCCAGCGATTGCCCAGCTTGAACGCCGGCACGAATCCCTCCGAAGCGTACTTGTACAGAGTGTCGGGCGAGATGCCAAGGTAGTCCGAGGCCTGGCGGATATCCATAACCTCGCGCACTTCAGGAACCAGAAGGTTCGAACGAGCTGCAGCGTTGCGCATAATTCCCTCCCAGAAAAGCGGGATGAAAACAGGTCGAATTCCGGCAAACCTGCCGGTATTCCTGAATTTAATCCAAGTTGATCGGTTTATTCAAGGAATTTTCGGAAGTTACAGGAATTTAAGGGAGTTTCGCCGATCTTTACTCATGAATCTCGCCTGTGGAAAACCCCATCCCCTTGTATCCCGCACCCGCCTCCTACGCAATCCATTGCGCCCTTGAAGCAGATGGTCCGTCCTATCTCTGCTCTCTACTCCCTGCTTCCTGTTCCCAGTTCCCCTGCTCCCTGCCCCCTGATCCCTGTTTTTTCGGTCCCTCGGTCCCTCGTTCCCTTGGTCCCTCGGTCCCTGCCTTCCTACATTTCCTTCCGCCACCATGCCGTCTTCTCATCGCCCAGAAACCTCGTCTTCTCCCCGCGAGATAACTGGAAGTCCAGCACCTCCCCTTTGTGAAAGGCGGAGCAGTCCGGCCAACTCGAGTCTTTCTCGAGGTGGGTTTCGGTCTGATGGTTGTCCACCAACGTGATCTCCGTAGGGGTGCACTCCACCACTTGCTGGGCATAGATCCAGAAGGTATATCCGGGAGGTGGTTCCGGGGGCGTCTGGTTGGCGATCTTGGTCAGCAGCAGGATGAAGACAAAAACAGCCGTCACAATCGCAATCGTCTTTACGTTCAGCGAACGCCTTTTCTTTCTGTCGGGCACGAGCTCGGATCACCTCGGAGCGCCGGGATCGCGCATTACGCATCCTCCCGCGCATCCGTGAGGTCAAGTATAGCCAAGCGGAACCTCGCCGGCAGCGCGCATCTCACGCATCGGCCCGCAAAAGCAGAACGGCCTCCCTTGTTGGGAAGCCGTTCCCACGCATCTCGATTGGTTGCACGGCAGGTTACGCATGCAAGTCCGCGCGAAAGTCTCGCAATCCACCGCTGCTGCTTTCTGTTCCCTGTTCCCTGATCCCTGTTCCCTGTTTCTTAGTTCTGGTCGTCGCGGCGGTGCAGCGTCGGCGGTCCGTCGCTCGAGTCTCCTGAGCTGCTGCCGTCCTGGGCGGTCGAGTCGCCGGCGTCGTCCCCTCCCGTGCTCGCTCTGCGCAACGACGGCCTCGTGATCCCCTTGGTGTCGGTCAGCCGCCGCTTATTCTCAATGCGCGCCAGCCGCGCCTTCACGTCGTTGAACTCCGACGTCGTGACAAGATAATCGTCGCGGGCGGGAAGGATGCGCGCAATCTCTTCCTGCGAGTGCAGAATGCGGTCCGGCGTCTGCGGATGGTCGCTGAACGCCTTGGCCACCAGCCCAGGCTTGCGCTTCTCCAGCGCCTGAATCTTCTCAAAGAAGCTGATGAACGCCTGCGGATCGTAGCCGGCCCGGTACATGTACTGCACGCCGAGGTAATCGGCCTGCGCCTCAAAGTCGCGCGAGAACTGCAGGAACGTGATCGGAATCGCCAGTTGCGCCGCCTCGTAGATCCCGTATCCGGTCCAGTCGTACGGCAGCATGATCATCAGCGGCACCATGCCGATCTGTGCGTAGTTCAATCGTGTCATCTCGCGCGCCGCATGGTGCGCGCACACGTGGGCAATCTCGTGCGACATCACACCGGCCAGCTCGGCCTCTTCGTCCGCCGCCAGTATCAAGCCGGAGTTCACATAGAAGAACCCGCCCGGCAGCGCCATGGCGTTGATCTCGTCGGAATCGATCACCTTGATCGTGAACGGCACCTTGCAGTCGGAGTTCTTCACGATGTTCTGCCCGATGCGGTTCACATATTCGTCTACCTCCGGGTCCGTAATGAACTTGGTGCTCTTCTCGATCTCGTCGGCGAACTGCTTGCCCATCTTGATTTCGCTGTCGGTCGAGTACCAGTTGCCCACGCCGCGTCCGCCGATATTGCGGTTCCCCACCGCGTTTACATCCTCGATGCTACCCGGTTTTACCTTGATCATCTCGCTGCCGGGATCGACTACTTTGTTGGGATCGACCCCTTTGGCAGAATCGGGTCCAGCGCAATCGCTCCCCGCTGGCACGGTTCCCGGCTCCACGTCGCCGATCTTGTCCTCTTCTTTGCTCTTGTCTTTATCCTTATCCTTCTGCTTGTCTTTCTTACCTTCCATTGTCACTTCGCAGGGAGCCAGTTGTCCGCTGTTCGCACTGGAAGCCGTTGCGCCCGTACTGGACGTTGTAGCGGTATCCGGCTGCTTCGCCGGCGCCGGCGCATCCCCGCCTACCGGCGCGGTGCCGGGAGCCGGCTCTGCTGCGGGTGCCGATTGGCCGCTCGTTCCCGATGTCGCTGTCCCAGTTGTCGTCTGGCCTGCCGCCGGAGTTGTCTGCGCGCCGCTGCCGCTAGCAGGCGCGCCTTGCGAGGCCTGCGCCGTAGGCGTGCCGGAAGCGCTATTGTCTGTGGCTGACCCGCTGGATTGCGCCCAAATTCCAACCCCCAGCGTCAGCGCCAATCCTGCCAGAACCGCCGCTCGAAACCCCTTGCGATCCATCGCCTTCATGACCTCACCTCCGCCGCAGCCGGCGCCCTGCCACACTAACCCGCTTCGCTCTATCTCTTAGACGCCAGTATCGGCCACTTGGGCAACAAAAGAAAGCGGCTTTTCTCTACGCCGGCTCTCCATCGCCCGCCTTCCTCCCACCCGAATCCCGCCCTCCTGCCCTTGCGGCATCCATCCCGGCGTCTGCCAAACTCATTGAGCTTCCAACGTCCTGCGAGTACAGTGGAGAAAACGTAGGGGGGACTTTGCGGCTCAAGAATCTGGCGACAGTTTGTTTCGCCCTCTGCGGGGCAACAGCGCTGGTGGCCCAGGCCACGCCGCCGCCCTCGCATTCCGCCGCCGTCCCAGTTGCCCAGGCGCCCATTCCGCGCTCCCATGCCAGGGCCGACCGGCCCGCCGCGCCCTCCGGCCCGCAAGCCATCTTCGACGCCGCCAGCCTCGGCTCCCCAGTCCTCCTCGATAAGGACTGGCGCGTCGGCATCACCTCCGATCCCGCCGCCGCGCTGCCCAGCTTCAACGATTCCGCGTGGGCCATTCGCGACGCCCAGGCCTCCATCGGCGAAGTCCCCGACGAGGACACGGACGCGTCCGCCAACACCGCAAAGCCCTCCGCCGGAGCCTCCACCGCGCCGTCAGCCCCCGCCCGCCGCTACGCCTGGTTTCGCCTGCACATCAGGCTGGCGCCCAATCACGGACCCCTCGCTCTCCTCATCGAATTGCCGGCTACCCATAGCACTTCCTTTGGCCTCGGCTCGCCCGGACTCAGCCCCGCAGTCTTCGTCAATGGCAAGCAAGTTCATCCCCAAGGACCGCATGGGGATGCGCCCGACGAATATCAACCCATCTCTCGCCTCTATAACCTGGATCTCGATCCCTCCGAAACTTCGCTCACTCTCGTCGTCCGCGTCATCTATACCGCCTTCGGCGCCGAAGCCTACACCGGCTTCTTTGCCAACCACACTCTCTCCCTGGGCAACCCCGGCGATCTCGAGCTCTCGCTCAATCTCTTGTCCGATCGCAGCCTCTTCGAGCGCCTGCTCAATCTCATCTACTCCGTCCTTCTGGCCGTACTGGCCCTCTTTCTCTTCGCGCTCTACTTCTCTGAGAAGGGCCACCCTGAATACCTCTGGCTGGCCTTGCACGAGCTCGCCGCGGCGCCTATCGGCTTTATCGAGCTGGCGGGCAGCTCCGCGCGGCTCAGCGCCTTTTTGTGCGCCACAATCGTGCTTCAGTTGCTGGTCGTCTCCGCCTATCTCTTCTTTGAGTTTCTCGTCGCCTTTCTCTCCCTCAAGCGGCGTTGGTACATCCGCGGTTTGCGCTACACCGCGCCGGTTCTGGCAGGCGTCGGCCCGGCCCTGCTCTTTCTCTTTCACCGCGGAGCCATCCCCTATCTCGCAGCCATCTTCATTTCCACCGGCCTCTGGATGATCGGCTGGTCAATCTTCGTCTTCGGCACCCTCATCTCCGCCGCCGTGCGCCGTAACTTCGAAGCGGGCCTCTTCCTCGTTCCGCTCGGATTCAGCGTGGTGGCCATCGCCGATGCCATCGTGGGCAACGCCATGAACGGAGGGTCCGGCTCTCCCTACACTTCTCCGCTCACCCTCCAGGCCGGGCCCATTCCCATTCACGTCTCCACCGCCGGCGGTTACGCGGGCATTCTCGTCATTGTGCTCATCATCTTCTTCCGCTACCGGCGCGTGCAACGCGATAAGGAACACGCCACCAGCGAGCTGGCGGCCGCGCGCGGTGTGCAGGAGTTGCTCATCCCCCAGGAAAAACCGGCCACGCCCGGCTTCGAGGTGGACTCGATCTACAGCCCGGCCAGCGAAGTCGGCGGCGATTTCTTCCATGTGCAACCCGTAAACCGCGACGGCATCCTCGTCGTCATCGGCGACGTGGCCGGAAAAGGTCTCAGGGCCGCCATGAACGTCTCCCTCCTCATGGGCGCCTTGCGCCGCTCCCAGGAACGCCATCCGGCCAGGCTTCTTGAGGCGCTGAACCGCGTGCTGGCCGGGACCGCCAGCCTCACCACCTGCCAGGCCATCTGGTTCGGCGCCAATGGCGAGATGACAGTTGCCAACGCCGGCCATCTTCCGCCTTATCTCAACAGCCAGGAAATCGCCTTGCCCGGCAGCCTTCCACTCGGTGTGCTGGCCGAGATTACCTGCGAAGAGGCCCGTTTCTACCTCCATCCCGGCGACCGCATCCTCCTGCTCTCCGACGGAGTCGTCGAGGCCCGCCGCACCAACGGCGAGCTCTTCGGCTTCGACCGCGTTCACCGCCTCAGCCAACAGACGGCCGCTTCCCTCGCCGAAGCCGCCAAAGCCTTCGGCCAGCAGGACGACATCACCGTCCTCACCATCCGCCGCCAGGCCCCGGTCCCCGCCGCCACCTGACGACGGCATGTATGTTTCCGTGGCCGCCCTCCTCGCCGGCAAGTCTTTCCGCGTCCTGCGGAAGACCTGCTCCCGGCACCGGCCTTTCTCCTTGTAACCCCCGCCGTAATAACCTGCCCCTCGCCTTGTTAGCACGATTTTAAAAATGGTAATATCATAGATAATCGAATGCCGAAACTAGCCGGGCCGCCCGCGTCGTCTTCTTGCCGCACACTCTGCGCGCCCGCGTCCCGTTCCCGCCTGCACGCTCTCTTCGACGATGCCGCCGGCAATCTTCGCGGCAAAATCGCCGGCATCTACACCATCCTGATCCTCTTCAACGCCGGCGCATGGCTCTGGGCAGCCGTCGCCTTCCGCCACTTTCCCCTCCTGCTCGGAACCGCTCTGCTCGCCTACAGCTTCGGCCTGCGCCACGCCGTCGACGCCGACCACATCGCCGCCATCGACAACGTAACCCGCAAGCTCATGCAGGAGGGCAAGCGCCCCGTCGCCGTCGGCTTCATGTTTTCGCTCGGCCACTCCACCATCGTGGTCCTCGGCTCGGCCGCCATCGCCGCCACCGCCCTCGCCCTCCAGCACCACATTGGCGCGGCCCGCTCCATCGGCGGCTTCGTCGGCACTCTCGTCTCCTCGCTCTTCCTCTTCGCCATCGCCATCGTCAATATCGTCGTCCTCGCCTCCATCTATCGCGCCTTCGTCCGCGTCCGTAACGGCGCGCCCTACGTCGACGAGGACTTCGATCTTCTTCTCGCCAATCGCGGCTTCCTCGCCCGCATCTTCCGTCCCATGTTCGCCATCGTCCGCCGCAGTTGGCACATGTACCCCCTCGGCGTCCTCTTCGGCCTCGGCTTCGACACCGCTACGGAGATCGCCCTCCTCGGCATCTCCGCCGCCGAAGCCTCCCGCGGACTTCCTCTCGGCTCCATCCTCGTCTTCCCCGTCCTCTTCGCCGCCGGCATGTCCCTCATCGACACCACCGACAACGTCCTCATGCTCGGCGCCTACGGCTGGGCCTTCATCAAGCCCGTCCGCAAGCTCTACTACAACCTCACCATCACCTTCGTCTCTGTCGTGGTGGCCCTCGTCGTGGGCGGCGTCGAGGCCCTGGGGCTCCTCGCCGGCCAACTCCATCTCAGCGGAGCCTTCTGGACCTCCGTGCTCCGCCTCAACTCGAGCTTCGGCACGCTCGGCTACGCCATCATCGGCCTCTTCGCCCTCAGTTGGATCGTCTCCATCGCCATCTACAAATGGCGCCGCTTCGACGAGATGGAATTCGGCGACTGAACCGTGCGTCCCACCCGCCGCGTCCACTTGTAGCGCCGGACTCCAGTCCGGCTGTCGCGCGGGCGTCCACGCCCGCGCCGCCGACCCGCTCTCTACCCCCCCAACATCTACGCCCTATTCCCTACTCCCCGATCCCTGCCTTTCCCAAAGTGGTTCAATGTGACCAGACAACCGTCTCGGCCACTCCTAGGATCATGTGCAGGCAAGAAGTGGGACAGTCGTTACAAGGACGAGTCCGCTTCCTCTTGCCTCGGAGGTTTCAACATGGAAACAATCTTGATCGTTCTACTGGTGCTCTTTCTGATCGGCGGCGGGGGCTGGGGATATTCTCGGTGGCGGAACTAACGCCTGCCGAATCAACACCTGCTGTTTGATCCTGTTTGCGGGATGCCCGGAGGAGTATCGGCTCCGAACCCGATACTCTAATTCACTGTCCATCGATTAAGGGAGGGTCGTTTCATGAAAAAGAAAAGCCGGATCGAGCTTGCAAGAGACATTGTCGCCTACGTAAAAAGAGAGATGGATAAGCCGCGACTGACGGAGTCGGTCCGCAACGGTTTCAGCGCCCCGGCCGCACCGGCTGTTCAGAAGCCTGCAACCCGCTCCGCCCGAGCGTAAATCCCTGTCAGCAGCCTGCCTACCACAAATCATGGGTGCCCCTCGCCTTTTTTCTGGCGAAGGGTGGGATCGCACCGACCTCCCATTCACCTTGTCATCCCGTGTGAAGGTCGCCGCGGCGACCGAGTCGAGGGATCTGCGGTTGCTTTTGGGCGCTTTGAAAGGGCATGGCTTCAGCCATGCCGAAACCGCCACCCATTTTTCGAGAGATCAAGCACGCGGCGAAGCCGCGCTCAAACCTCGTCTTTCAACGATGCTGGGTGCCCCATCCTAGCTCTGCTAGGGTGGGATACTACGAACCCTTCCACCCACCTGTCATCCCGAGCGAGCGTAGCGAGTCGAGGGATCTGCGGTTGCATTTTGGCGCTTTGAAAGGGCACGAGCGGGGCACCCACCCGGCGGGTGGGTCGCGTTGCCGAAACCGCCCACCAATTTTTCGAGAAATAAACCACGCGGCGAAGCCGCGCCGAAACATCGCCCCGCTTGCACGCTCTCATCCTAAGCAATCAAAATCGGGTGTCATCCCGAGCGAAGCGCTTTTCAGCGGAGCCGAGGGACCTGCTTCTGCCTTTTGCCTTGTAACAGGGCACGGCTTCAAAACTTGCCCTGAGCGTAGCGGAAGCGTGCCGCCCCCCCATTTTTCGAGAAATCAAGTACGCGGCGAAGCCGCGCTCAAACCCCGCCTTCGACCTCGACGCCTACCCCATCGGACTCATTGAACCGGCACTGATGTTCGCCTAATAACAGGTAAAATCTATCGTAAACCCCCGCGGAAGTACGAAAACGGCCATGACAGAAGACGAACGCAAACAAAAGAACGCAATCTGTGACCACCTCATGCACGAAGGCATCGACGGCCGGGACGATGCGGATGCAGTGCCTCGAATTTGCGTGCTAACCCAATTCGCGGGAGAACTTGGAAGAAAGGACGCCATCGCCTGCGCGCTGGGATGGTACGAAGACCTCGATAAGCGGGGAATTTCTGGGGAACAGGCAGTTGCGCTCGATTACCAGAGAGCTAACGCCATCGCAAATGAACGATACGGCACGGAGTGGAAGTGGGAGCAAGCCACGCTAGCGCGCGAGATATTCTTTCTTCGTCGAGCCATATCCAGCCCGTTTTTCGCGGGGTGTGATACCGACCTCAAATGCATGTGCCTCAATAACCTTGGAAACCGCCTACGGGTTGCTGGAAGGGAGATCGAGGCCCTCGACTGCTGGCGCAAAGTGCTTGAGTTACAACCGAACTTCGGGATGTCACTGTCCAACCGGGCAAGAGTCCTCACCGCCTATGCTGGGGCATTCGAAAATCAGGACGAAAAGTCACTGTTTTTGTGGGCAGCCCACCGGGAAGCATCGGCAGCGATTGCGCCGACAGCGCTCTACGCAGCAGTTGAGAATGACGAGCGTAACCGTAGCAAGACCAAGGAACTCAAGGAATGGATTGAGTCAATCCTGGACGTGAAGGCAATCGACGCGATTAGCCCGCTCAAAGGCCAGGAGGACTCCGGGACTGGTGAAGAGCGCGAATACCGCGACTGGTGCCTAGCTAACCGCCTGTATCTCAATCTGATCAACGACCTAGGCGAGCATCGGGTAGCCGCCGCCGACACGATAGGACTGGCCACTCACGTCGTGCCGGTCGATTCACCGCACATATTCGAGAGCTTTTTCGACCAGATGAAACAGGAATACGTTTCGGCACGTTGGTCTCTTTACGAGGGACTGCACACGAGGGCACCGCACTTTTCGGATAAGGATACGCTCGTCTATGCGACTGAGCCGCGGCCATCTCTCTGCTTAGCAGTAGAACAGGTTAAAGGAGCCTACAGGACGTCGTATTCGCTATTCGACAAAATTGGCTTCTTCGTAAATGCCTATATGGAACTCGGTATTCCCGAAAGACAGGTCACTTTCCGTACGCTATGGCGCCCTGACGAGAGGCAGCCAATAAGGCGAGAATTTGACCAAACAGGAAACTGGGGCTTTTGCGCCTTGTACTGGCTGAGCAAGGATTTCTTCGAGAAAACTAGCGACGAGGTGGCTGAGCCGCAGGCCCGCGGCCTCAGCGAAATAAGAAACTCACTGGAGCATAAGTACCTTCGAGTAACGGCGGGCGAATCTCCAACAGCACCACCTCAAGACTTGGCCCTGATGGTACCCCGCAGCCAATTAGAGGCGAAGGCTCTCCATCTTCTGAAACTTGTCAGGGCTGCACTCATCTACCTAGCCATTGGTGTCCGATTTGAAGAGCAAAGGCGCGAACCCAGCCGAGTCGGAATGACACTGGACGAGCTATCACCAACGGCGTATTTACCCGATGACGAAAAGATCTAGCCTCACCAGGGGCAAGGGCCGCGCTCAGTCTCAACCATCAACTCCCGTCCGCCAAGCAAATCTCAGCGAACGGCATACAGGGCTTTTCCAAACTGTCTCACGCAAGGGGTTCACCCCACACCCGACCCTCACCCCCGCAACCCCCGCCCGCCCCATTTTCCCCGCATCCCACTTAAAACACTCACAAAATTCTTTTCCCAAATTTCCCGATAATTATGTGCCCTTGGCGCAAAATGTTCCCATTATCTACGTGAAGACCAAAACCGATATAACACCGGCTACTGGCTACTGGCTGTACCCT
>JBEKXX010000112.1:0-16128 GCA_049511595.1 Occallatibacter sp.
CCCTGTCGCGTTTGAGCTTCTCCAGCATATTTCCCGGAGGCTGGTAGAGTTCCTCAACCGTTGAGACCGTGTGAATCTGCCGTAGCTTGCGGAACGCCACCCGCTCAAATGCCGCATAGCGGCGGCTGTGCCGATGGTGGAACACCTGCTCAGTCGTCTTGTCGGCAAACGAGCGGATCATGCTTAACGTTTAGCGTAACACGGAGAACGCAACAAAACAAATCACGCTCACTCGGCGCGATGAGGTTTTGGCGTCAGCGGCCATAGTTGCATCACGCAATGCGGAGCGCCTTCTGCACGGCCTTGGGTTCACGGTCGATGACAAGCAGATACGCGCGCGTAGGGCCCTCGGGGACGCGCCTTCCCTGCTCCCAGTGGCGAACCGTATTCACGCTGAAGCCGAACCGGACGGCAAACTCCTGCTGCGTCATCCCCAGGCGTCCGCAGATCGCTTTTACGTCGATCTCGGGCGGAATGTGAACGACGTAGGTTCCCTTCTTAGCAGTGCCATTGGCAATGGCAAGGGCTTCCTCAAGGCCCCGAATCATGCTTTCACCTATTTTGCTCATAACTCAGACTTCAATCTTTCAGGCGGCCACTTCGAACCGCTCGATTTTCGGCCGCTTCTTCCGCGAAGCCTGCCAGATGTCGTAACTCATCTGCAACTCGTACCACAGGCTGTCGTGCGTCCCCAGTGCGGCCGATAAACGCAGAGACATCTCGGCAGAGATGCCCGCCGCGCCATTGAGGATGCGCGACAGCGTGGTGCGCGAGACGTGCAGCTTTCTGGCCGCGCTGGTTACGTTCATATCGCCCAGCGCGTCGCGCAGAATCTTGCCGGGATGCGGTGGATTGAACATTCTCTGCATAACAGCTCCTAGTGGTAGTCCTGATAGTCAACCAGGATCGCGTCTTCCTTCTCGAAAGCGAACGTCAAGCGCCAGTTCCCGCTGACTTTCACAGCCCAATGGCCCTTCAGGTCGCCAGTCAGCTTATGCAATGCCCATCCCGGCATGTTCATATCTGCGGGCGCCTTTGCAAAATCAAGCACCTGAAGCCGGTTTGCGAGCCTGGCGTGGTCCGGAATGATTCCGGCTTTGCTCCCTGTCCGGAAAAACCGCTCGATCCCCGCGTGCCGAAAGCTCTTGATCACTCGTTAAGTGTAGCGCGTCACGCATCAGACGGCAATGCGGCTCCGGTTAGAATCGTTTCGATCCCCCTTATTCCTTGGCGATTTCCTGAAGGCGCTCGTAGAATTTCTTGCCTTCCACGAGCAGTGCGTACACGTCGTATCCAACGCCGTAGTGGTTTGTAATAGAAGGAATCTCCTGAATCAACCCGCGAGATTCAAGCCTCTAATAGGAGCTGCGGTACCGTAGGTGATCCTGAGGATTCAGAACACCTGAATCGATGAGTTGCTTGTGCGCTTGCTGGATGTCTCCGAACCATTTTGTGGGGTTCATTCCCTTCTCATTGAGAATGTGATTCTGCCACTTATAGAGGTTCCCAAGGATGACGATATCTGTATTCTTTAATTCGACGGTAGTGCGCATCGTTTGGTCTAGATCGTCTGGCTCCAGATCTGCGGTGTAGACGCAGTTAATCGTCAAGGCCCCAAGACGGGATTGCTTCTTGGGATCAGAAGTACGCAAACCATGAAGAACTGCACCCAGGTAGGCGTTCTGGGCCTCTTGACTTTGCAGTCTTGTCTCAAATTCCGTAAGCCGCGCGTCCTGTCCCTCAAGTTGCTTTCCTATTCTGACAATCTCTACGTATGCGCCACTCTGGAGCTGCTCGACTACTTTTTCAACAGGCGTTTGGCCGCTTTTCAGCGCTTTTGCAAATAGGCCCACTACAGGAATTCCAAGTTGGCTGGTACAATCGGCTACCTTGCTCAATGCGATGGAAACAGGCGATGTGTTCAATGATTCCATCTCCTGCTGGTGCTGGAGCGCAGCCAATTCACCGTCGAACTGATTTTCAGGTTCATCCGTTGCCATGTGTAAACACCTATAAAAGTTCGAGGTGAACGACCATTGCCGCCCACCCCGCTTACTCCCCTAACTGCGCCATCTCCGCTTATTTCTTCTCGTCCACGTCCACGTACTCGGCGTCGATGACTTCGCCTTCCTTCTTGGTTTCGCCGCCAGTTGCGCCGCCGGGCGCTTCTCCCGCAGCACCGGCGCCCGCGTCCGTGGACCCCGATTGCCCCTGCGCAGAGCTGGCCTTGTACATGGCCTCTGCCAGCTTATGGCTGGCGTGCGTCAGCTTCTCGTTCGCAGCGCGGAGATCCGCCGTTGACGCCGAGCCTTCGAGCGTCTTCTTGGCCTCGGCCAGCGCCGCCTCGACCTCGCTCTTGTCGGCCGCGGCCACCTTGTCGCCGCTCTCCTTCAGCATCTTCTCGATGTTGTAGACCATGCCGTCGAGCTGGTTGCGGACCTCGATCTGCTCGCGCTGCTCCTTGTCCTCGGCGGCGTGGGCGTCGGCTTCCTTGGCCATTTTTTCGACCTCTTCCTTCGAAAGGCCGGAGCTGGAGGTGATGGTGATGCGCGTGTCCTTGCCGGTGGCGTTGTCTTTGGCGGTCACGTTGAGGATGCCGTTGGCGTCGATATCGAAGGTGACCTCGATCTGCGGCACGCCGCGCGGCGCCGGTGGAATTCCGCCCAGCTTGAACTTGCCCAGGGTGCGATTCTGCGCCGCCATGGGCCGCTCGCCCTGAAGGACGTGCACCTCGACCTCGGTCTGCGAGTCGGCCGCCGTCGAGAAGGTCTCGGTCTTCTTGGTGGGAATGGTGGTGTTGCGCGGGATCATGGTCGTCGCCACGCCGCCCAAGGTCTCGATCGAAAGCGTCAATGGAGTCACGTCGAGCAGCAGCAGATCCTTGACGTCGCCGGCCAGCACGCCCGCCTGCACGGCGGCGCCCACGGCCACCACCTCATCGGGGTTGACGCCCCGGTGCGGCTCCTTGCCGAAGAGCTTCTTGACCAGCTCCTGAATCCTGGGCATGCGCGTCTGTCCGCCCACCAGAACCACTTCGTCGATCTGGCTGGTGCTGACGCCGGCATCGGCCATACACCGCTTGCAGGGATCGACCGAGCGCTCGACCAAGTCCTCGACCAACTGCTCGAGCTTGGCGCGCGTGAGCTTGCGCACCAGGTGCTTCGGCCCGGAGGCGTCGGCTGTAATGAAGGGCAGGTTGATCTCGGTTTCGACCGTGGTCGAAAGCTCGATCTTGGCCTTTTCCGCGGCGTCCTTCAGGCGCTGCAAGGCCATCTCGTTGCCCTTGGAGGTAAGGTCGAGGCCATGCTCCTGCTTGAACTCGGCGATGAGCCAGTCGACGATGCGCTGGTCGAGGTTGTCGCCGCCGAGGTGGGTGTCGCCGTTAGTCGCCTTGACCTCGATGACGCCTTCGCCGACTTCCAGGATGGAGATATCGAAGGTGCCGCCGCCGAAGTCGTAAACGGCGATGGTCTCGTCCTTCTTTTTGTCCAGGCCATAGGCCAGCGCGGCCGCCGTCGGCTCGTTCACGATGCGCTTGACGTCGAGGCCTGCAATCTTACCCGCGTCCTTGGTGGCCTGGCGCTGCGCGTCGTTGAAGTACGCAGGGACGGTGATGACAGCCTCGGTGACCACCTCGCCCAGGTAGGCTTCGGCCGACTGCTTGAGCTTTTGCAGGATCATGGCGGAGATTTCGGGCGGGGTGTACTCCTTGCCCTGCGCGATGATCCCCACGTGGTCGCCCTGCTGGACGACCTTGAACGGGACCATCTTCATCTCGTCGGTGACTTCGTTGTAGCGGCGGCCCATGAAGCGCTTGATGGAGAAGATGGTGTTCTCAGGGTTGGTGATGGCCTGGCGCTTGGCCACCTGGCCGACCAGCCGTTCGCCGGACTTGGAGAAACCGACGATGGAGGGGGTGGTGCGCGCACCTTCTTCATTGGGAATGACTTTTGGCTCTCCGCCCTCAAGGACGGCGACGCACGAATTGGTGGTGCCGAGGTCAATGCCGATCATCTTTGCCATGGTTTTTCCTGCCTGAATCAAGATTTGCTCAACATGGCAGAATGCCAGATTGAGTGAGATATTGTCAACTAATATGATGCTGTTTTCCTCAGTTGGATGCAATTTGGAGAGGATTTACGGCCGATTTTGGGGCGGGTTGCAGAGAGGAACGCGGGATTCCAGAGGGCCGAGCGGCTACCGGCCGATGGCGCTCAAGGCGACGGCGAGGGCTTCTTCCGGCTCGGGGCGGACGCGGAAGTCGGCGTACGCCTCGGCGTAGAGGACGCGGCGGTCGCGAGCGAGGACATAGGTAGCGGGAAGGATCAGCCGCCAGGAATCGCCGCCCTCCTTCTCGACCCCCCCCTTCTCGACGCCGTTGATGAAGGGGATATTGACCAGGATGGAGCGGAAGTAGTCGCGCTGGTAGTCGGGAATGGTGTATGCCAGGCCGAACTGCTCGGCAAGGGTGCAGCCCTGGTCGGTGAGGACGGGGAACGGCAGCGAGTGCTGGCCCACCATGAAGTCGCTCTGGCGGCTGGTTTGCGGGCTGATCGCGGCCAAAAGCGCGCCTGCCTCGCGCAAACGCGGATAGAGGTCGCGCCAGGTCTCAATCTCGGTAACGCAATAGGGGCACCAGCGTCCGCGAAAGAAGTTGAGAACCAGCGGCCCGAGGGCGAGCAGATCGGCCGAGCGAACCAGGCGGCCGGAGGCGTCTGGGAGGGTGAATTCTGGAGCGATGGCGCCGACGGGCAGGATTTTTCCCTCGATCCCGGAGGCGAAAAGCTCCTGGACCGCGCGCTCGTTGACGGCCATGCGCTCCGCTTGAACCAGCTTGCGGGTGCTGGCTGTGATCTCGTCGAGCTGGTCCTGGAGGGCGGTCATGGTTTTGCGCCGGTGAAGGTTTCAAATCGATACTCGGTTTTCTGGTCCTTATCGATCTCCATCCAAAGTCCGTGCTGCCTCAGAAGCCGCTTTTTCATGTCCCCAAGATCAGCGGCACTCATCGGGCAGCGGGAGAAGACAACCAGTCCGCCAATCTTCTTCGAAAACGGTGGAGCTGCCTTCCATTTGTTCAGCGTCGCTACGATCTGTTCGGCTGCGTAAGTAATGTCTTTGCCCTTGAGTTCAATGATGACATCGGCAACTTGAGGCTTTGCCACGATGTAGTCGGCTCTTGCGTTACGGTTATCTTGAAATGGTTCAGCTCCTCCGTGCAGGCGTGCAGCAACGGATCAGGATTCGACATAGCCGAGCCTCAGCAGTTCATCGAATTCCATTCCAATCGTTTCTGAAACCCGGTCGAGGTAGTTGGCACTTACAAGGCCAGTGTCCTGAGCCACGATTGATTTCAGAACGCCGTCTTCGATGGCGTAGGCTCTGAAATCCTCTGGCTCAACCCAGTACTGTGCGGGAATGAGCTTGGCAACCTCGTCCTTCAATTCGGGCTTGGCCGCAACGACTTGAGAGGCCTCAATCAGATTGTTAAAGGCCGACAGGATGTAGGGGCTGTGAGTGGTAACTGTGATCCTTGCGTGAAGCTCTGCTGAATTCGCCAGTTCAGCGAAGTACTGCACAATCTCTCGTTGAGTTTCAGGGAAAATATGCCCTTCGGGTTCCTCGATGTAGAAATCGTCGGACCTGTAGGAATCCTCAGGTACTAGCCCACCGTTGATCTGCGCCTTTGTTGCGGGGCGCTGGTGTTCATACATTTCAAGCACGCTGAAAAGTGGCAGGAGCTCTTTGCTGCCAGACGACATGTTGCCGAGTGCAAGGGACCTGCCATCTTCAAAGGCGAACTTCCACTGGTCCTCGCCCTGCTCAAGGCGCCCTCCGAGACACCGCTGCATCCGGGGCTTGGGGATCTTCGGGTCACGGGCATTTGAATAGAGCGATGCGAATGCACTTACGAGGGGCTCAGGATCGCTCACGAGCGCTTTGTAGTCCTTGCTCGTATCTACAAAGTAGGTCCGCTCGGAGGGGATGTAAGTGGTTCTATCCCATACTCCCTGTCCGGCCAGACCTCTGAGCACGTAAGCCGGAAAATACTCTCTATCCGGATAGGTGTAAGTCAGACTCTTGCTATAGGCGGCATGAAACTCTTTACAAAATGCAACGGAGACTTCGTCTCCCGGATTTTTTCCAGAAGCAAGAGCCACCTCGTATCCCTGCGATTGAAAGGAAACAGACCAAGGCCCATTTCCCCAACCGCCTCTGGGAAACCACTCTTCAAATTCCTTCTTAACGCTCCTCTCGAAAGCCGAATATTCCGAGCCCGGACCGCTCGCCCTAATGCGCCCGTCCGCGTTCATGATTAATTCGCGACCGAGGAAATACGCGAGCTTGCAAAGCAGGCTCTTGCCACTGGCTTGAGGGCCAATGAGGACGGTGATCTTGCCAAATTCCAGCTTGGCTTCTTTAATGACAGAGAAGTTCTTGACGGTGAGGGTGCGCACCGGGCTCTGCTTGGTTCCATTGTCTGGCATGGCGTCCTCTCCTTCCCGAAAAGCAACCGCAGGTCCTTCGGCTCCGCTCCACTGTGTTCCGCTTCGCTCAGGATGACACTTTCATTATCCCCTGTCAGCTTCCGCCTGGACCGAAGAATCGATAGCGCATTCTACCGCCCGAAGCGATCTTTAGCTGGGCTGCCGAGCGCGGTGCGGTTCATCGCCCGAACCGTTGCCTTCCGCCCATCCCCGCCAGCCCGCCGCGCATCATCGCCTTCGCCAGGCCGCCACGGCCTACCTGCTTGAACATCTTGGCCATCTGCGCGTACTGGCGGAGAAGCTGGTTCACCTCCTGCACGCTGGTGCCCGAGCCGGCGGCGATGCGCTTGCGGCGCGTGCCGGAAATAATCTCATGGTTGCGGCGCTCGCGGGGCGTCATCGAGTTGATGATGGCTTCGAGGCGGACAAACTGCTTTTCGTCGACGTTTTGCGCGGCCTGCTGCATCCCGGCGAAGGGACCGACCGAAGGCATCATCTTCAAAATCGACTCCATGGAGCCGAGCTTCTTGATCTGGCGGAGCTGCTCGCGGAAGTCCTCGAGCGAGAAGCCGTCGCCCAGCAGGGCTTTCCTGGCGATCTCCTCGCTTTTTTTGTGGTCGAGCTTTTCTTCGGCCTTCTCGATGAGCGAGAGCATGTCTCCCATGCCGAGAATGCGGCCGACGATGCGGTCGGGATGGAAGGGTTCGAAGGCGTCGGGTTTTTCGCCCACGCCGATGAACTTGATGGGCTGGCCGGTCACATGCCGGATCGAAAGCGCCGCACCGCCCCTCGCGTCCCCGTCCATCTTGGTGAGGACAATGCCGGTGAGCGAGAGGCGCTTGTGGAAGTCCTGCGCGGAGTTGACGGCGTCCTGGCCGGTCATGGCGTCGGCGACAAACAGGATCTCCTGTGGCGAGAGCAGTTTTTTCAGGCTCTCCATCTCGGCCATCAGCTCTTCGTCGATGTGCAACCTGCCGGCGGTATCGACGATGAGAGTGTCGCAACCCATGATGACGGCCTCGCGGCGCGCTTCCTTCGCCAGGCGCTCGACGAGTTGAGCGCCAGCGGCCTCGCCCTTCTGGTCGCCTTCGTACAGGCGGGTTTCGACTTGCTTGGCGACGACCTTGAGCTGCTCGCGCGCGGCGGGCCGGTAGACGTCAACCGAGACGAGCATGGGACGGTGACCGCCCTTTTTGAGCCACGCGGCCAGCTTTCCTGAAGTCGTCGTTTTGCCGGAGCCCTGTAGCCCGGCCATGAGAATGACCGTGGGCGGCTTGGATGCGAAGTTGAAGCGCGCCGTATCTTTGCCGAGCAGCGCGACGAGCTCGTCGCGGACGATCTTGACCACCTGCTCGGAGGGCGAGAGCGCGGTGAGAACTTCAGACCCGACGGCCTTCTCGCGGATGTGCTCGATGAGGTCGGTAACCACCTTGAGGTTGACGTCGGCTTCGAGCAGCGCGACGCGGATTTCGCGCAGGGCTTCGGCGATATTCTCTTCCGTGAGCGTGCCCTGGCCGCGAAGGTTCTTGAAGACGCGCTGCAGTTTGTCGGTGAGGTTTTCGAACATAGTCTACTTCGAGTTTATCGGAAGTACTGGATCGGGGTTAGGAGTCAGGGACCAGAACAGCCTGTCGAGCCAGCGCACCGGCGATAAAAATGCAGGTCCTTCGACGCTGGTGGGTGTGCGAAGCGTGTCCAACCGTGCTCAGGATGACCGAACAGAGATTTATTCGGCGGGAGCGATGAGATATTGCTCGAGCTTGCCGCCGGGATAGGTGTAGGTCGTGAGTTCAAGACGGCGGCCGGGATAGGCGATCTCGAAGGCGCGGAAGGTCATGCCGCCGCGGAGCTCTTCGTGGGTCTGGCGAATGCTGAGCGGTTCGCCTAGCGGGACCAGGCTGGATTGGAAGTCGGCGATGGCTTGGGGCGTAAAGTAGTCGCTCAGATTGGGCGCAAGCAAGCTGCGATCGATGCGGCCCTGTTGCAGGCCTCGGTAGATATCGAGGGCCTGCTGCTCGGGAGCGCTGAGCGGATAGCCGGCGACGAGGGGCGCGGCGAGGTGAGCGATGGCGCCCGCCGCTCCGACGGCATCCTGGTTGGTAAGGACGGCTACGGCCGCGCCGTCATCGATGAGAACTTCATTATCGGAGACGAAGCCGGAGACCTCGCCCGAGTGCTCGATGGAGCGGTGACCGTTGCGATCGCGGACTTCGACGCCAAGACCGTAGTGAGCGCCGCCGCCGTTCTTCAGCTTGACCTCAGTGAACATCTCCTTGTAGCTCTCGGGCTTGAGGATCGATTGCGCGATCAGGCTCTGGTCCCAGAGCGCAAGATCGTGCGCGGTCATAGCCAGCTCGCCGGCGGCGAACATCCATCCGCGGCCCTCCTCGGGCGCGGCGCGCAAGGGACCGAGCGCGTGGCGATAGTAGGCCGTGGCGTCGGCCGCGGTGAGCGGGCCCTGATCGGAGTTCCAGACCGAGGTCATGCCGAGCGGTCGGAAGATGTGCTGCGTGAGGAAGTCGAAGAGCGGCTGGCCGGAAACAATCTCGACGATGCGCCCGGCGATGACGTAGTTGGTGTTCGAGTACTGCCACTCGGTGCCGGGTTCGAAGTCGAGCGGCTTTTTGGCCCAGGTGTCGAGGATTTGTTGAGCAGTGGTTGGCTGGAGCATGGGCGTCATCACGTAATCCTCGGGCCAGTAGTCCTGGTAGCCGGAGGTGTGGGAGAGAATTTCGCGGATGGTGACTTCGCTGCCGCGGGTGAGGCCGGGGATGTACTTACCCACCGGATCGTAAATTGAGAGCTTGCCTTGCTCCTGAAGAAGCAGAATCGCCGCTGCGGTGAACTGCTTTGAGATGGAGCCGACGGAATAGCGCATGTCCGGCGTGGCGGGTACGGCCGGCGACGCCCCCGAAGCGAGACGGGCGAAGCCGTAGGCATTTGCGTAAACCAGCTTGCCGTGCTGCACGATGGCGACGGAGGCAGATGGGACGCCGGTCTGCTGAAGAACTTGCGCCGCAATGCGATCGATGCGTGCGCGCAACGCCGGATCGATTGTGTCGACAGTCTGAGCGGTAGCCGGGATTGCGGCGAACAGAAATGCGGATGCAAGCGCGAAGCGAAAAAGCCGGTCAAAATGTTTCACAATTTCACTTCCCCTGGAGAAAGCGGATACCGACAACCGTAACAGACCCGCGGCCGGCGAGGCAGGTTTGGCTATACTGGCCCAGCGTGCACAGCAATTGCAGGAGGCGAAGTTTGCAACGGCTGATCGAAGGACATAAACGATTTCTTGCAGAAGTGTTCCCGGCAAAAAAGAGCCGCTTTCATCTTTTGGCCGAAGGACAGACCCCGGAATGGCTGTTCATCACCTGCGCCGATTCGCGCATTGTGCCGGACCTGATTCTGGGCACAGAGCCGGGCGATCTGTTCATTGCGCGCAGCATCGGCAACGTGGTCCCCGTGACAAGCAATGACGTGGACGGCGTGACGGCCACCATCGAGTACGCCGTGGATGTGCTGAAGGTGAGGCACGCGATTGTGTGCGGCCACTCGGATTGCGGGGCGCTGAAGGCGGCGCTCGACCGGAAGAACCTGGAGAACCTGTCCAAAGCACGACGCTGGCTGGAGCACGTGCAGTCGGCCTTCGCGTACCAGCAGCCGCTGAATCCGGCCGATGGAGAGAGCGCCGAGCTGGCGTCGCTTATTCGCGGCAACGTGGTGGCGCAACTGATGAATTTGCGCGCGCAACCGCCGGTGCGAAGCGCGGTGACCGAAGGCCGGCTGACGGTGCACGGATGGTACTACGACATCCTGACGGGGCGGATTGAGGAGTACGACGAGCACCAGCAGAAGTTCTTACCTCTGGTGCGGTGAGTACCTGCCGTCAACGCAAAACTTCGCCCTCACTACGCGCCTTGTTCATCCCGCGCCGGTTTGCCCGCGGCTTTAGGGTCGTCACGCGCCGCCTTTACGAAGTCGTGCGTCAATTGAATGTGCGCCACCTGCGCCGTCAGAATCTCGCGAATGTCTGTGGGCAAGTGGGTCTCCATGGCTCTGCTGTAGATTTCGTTGACTGCGTCTTCGCCCTGCTCGGCCGTGATCAGCAGCGTGTCATCGCCGCCCACGAACCTGGACTTGATGCGGGCCCAGGTGCGGTGAAGGGCCGCTGCCGTGCTGCCTCTCTCTCGAAATCTGCTCACGCCTCGCTGGCAGAGGGCCGTTTCCAGTTGGCTAATGAATTCCGCGCGCAGGAGCGACTCAGCGAAGAAGTAGCGCTTGAGCGTTTGATCCTGAAGCCTCTCGCCCACCGTGACAAGCCCTTCCTGGCTGTCGACCAGGATTTCGATCACGCTCTGTACGGCAGTCTCCGATTGCAGCGCTTCTGCGCGGGGTTGCGGCATGGCGCACCTCCGGGGGAAGAACCTGTCCCCGTTATGAGCAAATGCTTAAAGCCGCTATCGATGGCCGGCGACGCGTTGTGTGGATGGGAAGACGCGTGTCGGTGTGGCCGTTCACCGCAAGCCTGGCGACCTATGTTGCGATCGCCGATTGCCGCGGGAGAGAAGAAGAAACCTACAACGGGAGGAGGGAGTAAAAGCTCGACCGCCCCGGCCCTTCATTTGACACCTGAACGCATTCCCCGGGGCCGCTCCACCCTGCTTAGGTTCTAAGATGCCTGACGAGGGCACACCGGTTGCGTTATTGTACTACACCTTCTGGTCTATTTCCCCGAATTTCGATCTTGAGTTGTACCTTACACGACAGACATCCCTAAGTTGCGAATAGTCTGCCTCTTGCGGAGCGTTACAGCATCGCGATCGAACTCGGAATGGCGGCATGCCGTGTTGACATCGCATCATTCGATTCATCGCCGGATTCCCTTTCGCCCGAAGCAGCGCGGGTCGCCGTCCTCTCACTGGCCCGTATTTCCTGCCTCAGAGAATTTGACGCACTCACTTCGAATTGGTGATGCGGACGGCCCGGCTGACGCTACAAGGGTGGTACTACGACATTCTGCTCGGGCGGACCGAGGAATACGACAACGGAAAGAAGAGGTTTTTCCCACTCGCGGGCTGAGCCCTCAGTGCACCCCCGTCGGCGGGGCGCGGTGATCGGCCGGCTTTTTGAACAGCCAGGCACAGGCGGCGCAGATGAGGGCCAGTACCGCCGTCCAGCGGAAAACATCGATATAAGCGAGTTGGGCCGCCTGCTGCTGCATTAGGCCGTAGATGAGGCCATAAGAGCCAGGGCGCGCGCCACCCGGGCCAACGTGGCGGCTAAGATAGCTGGCGATCATTGCTGACTTCTGCTGTAGCGCGGGCGCTGACGGCGAGAGGTGCTCGCTCAAGTACGTCTGGTGCAGGTCGGCGCGGCGAATGATCGCGGTGGTGGCCATGGCAATGCCAATGGACCCGCCGATGTTGCGCAGCATATTGAAGAGCCCGGTGGCGTTCCCCATCTCGTTCCTGGAGATGGTGGATGTGGCCATGGTGGCCAATGGGACAAAGACGAAGCTGAGTGCAAAGCCGGTAAGCAGGATGGGAAGGAGCAGCGTGTAGGGGCCGATGGAGAGATCGACGTTGCCGAAAGTGTAAGAGCAGATAGCGAAGCCGAGAAAGCCGGCGCAGAGCAGCTTTCGGTTGTCGATGCGGGAACCGAGAAAACCGATGACCGGTGAGCCGACGAAGGAGCCCACGCCGCGGGGAAAGACTACCAGGCCCGCGGTGAACGCCGTGTAGCCCAGAATCTCCTGGTAGTAGAGCGGCAGGATGGCGATGGTGATGTAAATGCACATGCCGAGCATGGCGATCATGATAAAGCCGGTGCGGAAGTTGCGGTCCTTTAGGACGTGCAGGTCGACTAGGCCCTTGGGATTGGCCCACGAGCGCCATATCCACAGCAGCAACGCGACGACGAGCGCTGCAACCGCCCAGCGCACCCAGACGGCGCCGAACCAGTCGTCCTCCTGGCCCTTGTCGAGCACGATCTGCAGGCAGCCGGACCAAACGACGAGCAGGCCGAAGCCGATGTTGTCGAATGCGCCCACCTTGGCGTTTTTGATGTACGGCGGGTCGTGGATGAAACGGCTGATCATGATGACGGCAAGAATGCCGACGGGAATGTTGATGTAGAAGGCGTATCGCCAGCTCCAGGTGTCAGTGAGCCAGCCGCCGAGCGTAGGACCGAGCACGGGAGCAAGCACGATTCCCAGGCCGTAAGCGGCCATGGATTTGGAACGGTCCTTGAGCGAGAAGCTTTCCAGCAAGATGGATTGCGACAGAGGCTGCAACGCGCCGCCGCCCGCGCCCTGCATCACACGGGCCAGCAGGATGACGGCCAGCGAAGGCGCCGCACCGCAGAAGAACGACGCAACCGTGAAGATGGTGACGCAGGTTATGAGGAAGCGCTTGCGGCCGAAGCGCCGGGCAAACCAGTTCGAGGCAGGCAGAATCACCGCGTTTGCCACCAGGTAGCTGGTCAGGACCCAGGTAGCCTCGGAGTTTGACGCCGAGAGAGAGCCGGCGATGTAGGGCAGCGCCACCGAGGCGATGGCGGTGTCGAGGATCTCCATGAAGGTGGGAAGCATGACCGAAACCGTGACCAGCCACGGGTTAACGCCCTGGGTGAGCGGATAGCGTGCTTGTGCGGCGGCCGTGGTCATGCGACAGGGGTACTTTGAGGGTAAACGATGGACCGGATTGCCGTTTGTGACTGGGACAACGGCAAGGCAGCGGCGTGTTCACGGTCTGTTCGGATATTGCGCCGCAAGCCCATTCCCTTCTGCGGCATGATTCGAAGCCGCGCCAACCCTGATTTGAACGTTCAGGCGGAACAGTCGCGCTGCGCTGATCTCAACATCCGTATTTCAGCGCTCAATAACCACTGATAGATCAGGCCTGCCCCAATTCACTTGACTCGCCGCGCGAAGTCTTTCGCCCGATCACCAGGAATTGCTTCCCAAAGATCGGCCAGACAACGGGCATGGCCAGGTAAAGCTGCAACATCCATGCCGGATACTGGCGGCCATGCGACATTGTGTAGGGTAAGAATCGCGCCACGGCCTGTTCGATCTCATAGCCGCAATTCGTCAGTGCCTCGGCAAGAGAAAGCTCAGTCAACTCAACGTAGTGGTCGAAGAAATCCCAATAGGCTCCAGGAATAAATTTGATGTTCGGACCCATGGCGATGAAGCGGCCTCCGGGTTTAAGACACCGGTAGGCATTCGATAGTACGGCTCTGACGGCATCCTTATTGGGCAGGTGCTCCAGGAAATTACTGGTGAACACCGCATCCAATTCATTGTCTGGCAGCGCCCAGGGGGCGGCACAGTCCTGGTGCATCGCCACAATGCCCTGCGCTGCTCGCTTGTTTATGTCGGGATTCAGGTCCATGGCATACTTTACGCCGGCACTGGCGTTATTGATGAACTCGCAGTAGCCGGCGCCAAGATCGAGCACCGAGCCCGTCGCGGGAAACCACTGACCGAAGTACGGCGCAAGCACTTGCCATATCTTCGTCCGGTAGCCGGTCTTTCCCGCAAAGCGAGCGTCGTAGATCCGTTGTAGCGCAAGCTCTTGGCTGTCGTCTGGACCTTTCATTTTGTGTTCCAAGATCCCCGCCAGTCTACACGAAACACCTTCTGACCGCCCGTCTTCCGGAGGCGTAAAGATACGCGAGAGCACAGGCCGGTAGCGGAAGATCCTCGCCGGCCCATCTCTCCCGCAGAACAGGCCGGATTCCATGCGCGCCAATCGCGAGGAAACTCGCCGCTTGACACAACGGGCCGAGCCCTTGATGCTAAACAGTTCCGGCTCTTTATGTTTACCGCCCAGGAGGACTCCAGGTTTTGCGGGTTCGCGTCTTCTACCACGACAAGTGCTTTGACGGAGCTTGTTCGGCCTCGCTGTTCACTCGCTTCCACCGCGAGTGCATAGCGCCGGACGCGAGCTACGGCTATCACGGGCTGGTCCACCGCGCCGGCGCGCTCTTCGACGAGAGCGAATTTACGGGCGACGAGAATGCGATCGTGGACTTCAAGTACTCGGCGTCGCCGCGCATCGCCTGGTGGTTCGATCATCATCAGTCGGCATTCCTGACGCCGCAGGATCGCGAGCACTTTCTGGCCTGCCAGCGCGACCCCGTTTGCGCGGCGCGCAAGTTCTTCGATCCCCACTACACCTCGTGCACCAGTTTTCTGGCCCACATCGTCAAAACGCGCTACGGGTTCCACACCGCTCCGGTCGCGGATCTGATTCATTGGGCCGACATCGTGGACGGCGCGCAGTACGAGAGCCCCGAAGCGGCGGTGGAAATGGCCGCGCCTGCCATGAAGCTCACGCTCATCATCGAGGCCGCGCAGGATCCGGAGTTCATTCCGCGGCTGATTCCGCTGCTCACGGAGATGCCCTTCACCGAAGTCCTGAGCCAGCCGTTTGTGGCGGGCCTGCTGCCGCCGCTGCTTGAGCGCCACCGGCAGGCGCTGGAACTGATCCGCGGCCGCGCCGAAGAGCGCGACGGAACGATCTTCTTCGACATCACCGACCACCCGCTGGAGGGATTCAACAAGTTCATCCCCTACTATCTGTATCCGCAGGCGACGTACTCCATCGGCTTGTCGAAGTCCAGCTTCCGCACCAAGGTGGCCGTGGGATCGAACCCGTGGACCAAGGCCGACCCCAAAAAGATGGTGAACCTGGCGCAAATTTGCGAGCGCTACGGCGGGGGCGGGCACGCGCGGGTCGGAGCCATCAGCTTTCCGCCGGATAAAGAAGCCGAGGCTCGTGCGGCGGCTGCGGAGATCGTGGCTGAACTGCGCGCGAAGAACCCGCTCTGAGACTGCCCAATCCCCCGGGTCGCGCCCTGAGCGCATATTCTCGATGAGTGATTGTCTTTTCGCTTATGGAACCCTGCAGCCCGGCCGCGTGCCGGCAGAGGTCGCTCCTCTGGCCGCGAAGCTCCGTCCGGTAAGCAAGGGCTTCGTTCACGGCGTGCTCTACGATCTGGGCAGATATCCCGGCGCCGTACCCAACCCCAGCGCGAAGAGCAAAATTGCCGGCACGGTGATGGAGCTGCCGGAAGACGAAAACATGCTTGCGCGGCTCGACGCCTACGAAGGCTTCGATCCACTGGCGCCGGAGGCGAGCGAGTTTGTCCGCGAACGGCAGGCTGTGGAGTTGAACGGCGGCGGCAAAGTGGAGTGCTGGTTCTACAGGTACAACCGGGAGCCGCGGAACGCGCCCATCGTCAAGGACGGCGAGTGGGGGAGATAGGCGGCACTGTCAAAACCCAAACTGTCTCACCCGAGGGGTTCACCTCAAGAGATGTCAAGACCCCCGCCCTCAAAATCGCTCCGCCCGCCGCACCCTAAGTCCTTGTTTTTCTGATCCCTGACCCCTGTTCTCTGATCTCTGTTTTCTTTGCAGATCATTTCCCCTGTTTGGCACACAATGGTCCCATGATCGACGAGCAGAGATCGACGAGCAGACCAGTACCGCCTCACACCGGCTACTGGCTACTGGCTGTTCTCTGATCTCTGATCTCTGTCGTTAACTCCTTATGCGAGAGATATCTGCGGGTAAATCCCTCGGAATGAGATAGATGGCGCACAATACTTGCGCTATCTCCATGATTCCACGCGAGT
>JBEKXX010000113.1:0-10898 GCA_049511595.1 Occallatibacter sp.
TACGGGTGATTTTCATTTGCGAATCCTCCTTATTCCGGTTCGAATTTTCTTGCATTCCGTATTCCTGTTTGCATCAACAGGGCCACCGGGCTGCACAGCCGGAGGGCAGGCGATACGCGCCTGCCAGCCGGCGGCTCACCCCACCCAGCCCGGGGGGTGCCTGGGTGAGGTGAGCGATGCCGTTACGATTCAGCCGATCATGCTATCCCCGTCATGCTTCCCAATGCGGCTTTCTCTCAAGAAAAAGCCACATGGCGCAACTCCACCAAGGCCGCAGATAAGCTGCAGAAGCGCGCTGTAGCAGGCCTCCTGCAGGGGTAGGCCAAGGCACAACCGCTAAGTGGCTTATTTATCAAGAAAAAGCCACTTTGAATACTGTCAGAAATTACTCATAGTTGCAGGGGAACCGCCGTAGAGAAGCTTTGCGGCCGATAGAAGCAAGCCAGCTCCTTGCTACAAGACGGCGATACGTCACCATTTGCACAAATGTCAAGGGAAATGCAGCTTACTGACAGAAGAATCAAGTTACGAAAGGACAATGGGCCAAAGTAAGTAATCGGCAGTTACTAACTCGAAGATAACTTGGGCCTGCACGCAACACAAGTGCAGCCCGGCACATCGTAAAACGAACGGTCACATGAGCTTGGCGGCTGCCGATTGCAGCGTCGCGCCATCGCTGATCGCCAGCCGCGGTGAAACAGCAGCCGGCACCCTTGGCGTTCCGCCCTTCAGTCCTGCAGCTTCACCCATTTCGCATTGCTTTGCGCCTTGATGACCAATTCCGCGGCCAGAAGGGCCTCGTCCTGGTTCTGCGCAAGGCGAGTGCGGTTCACAATGTCGGCCACAAACTGCGGTCCAAAGGGAAGGGGCATGGCGTTGCAGTCGATCAACCGCGCCTGCTTGCTGTCGACGACGAACAGGTTGTTGCCCTGGCGGCTCACCGCAATGTTCGTGTACTTGCGGATCTCCATATATCCGTCGGCGCCCAGAATGAAGAGCCGGCCATCGCCCCAGGTTCCCACGCCGGCGGGCGTGAACCAATCGAGCCGCACATAGCCCAGGCCGCGGTTGCCGCGCAGCACCATGTCGCCAAAGTCCTGGAAGCGCGGGTGCCGGGGATGGCGCACGTTCGCGATCTGCGACTCCACGACCTCCGCCTCTGTCGATCCCGTGTAAAACAGGAACTGATCCACCTGGTGCGAGCCGATGTCGCAGAGGATTCCGCCCGCCCGATCCGGATCCCAGAACCAATCGGGGCGCGGCATTGCACCGCCGGAATTGCCGCCGCCCTGGACGATCTGGTGCGGCGCGATGTTGATGGTCTGAATCACCTTGCCGATGGCGCCCTGCCGCACGAGCACGCCCGCGTAAACGGCGGCTTTTACCTCCAGTAGCTCGCTATAGAGCATCGCGTAGATTCTGTTGGTTTCGGCGATGGTTTTGCGCACCTCCGCAAGTTGATCGAGTGTCGTCACCCCTGGCTTGTCGGAGAGAAAGTCTTTGCCACGATTCATGGCGCGCACGGCCAGCCCGGCGCGTTCGCTGGCAATCTGCGAGGTGAGAACCAGCTGCACTGCGGGGTCGTCGAGAATCTCGTCCTGCGTTGCGACGACCTTGACATCGGGGAAGCGCTTGCGGAAGAGGGCCAGCTTGTCTTCTTCGCCGCCCCATGCAGCCACCAGCTCGCCGCCGCCGCGCTGGACGGCGCCGATCATGCCGTAGATGTGGTCGTGGCTCATGCCGCACACGGCAAACTTAATGCGATATTTCGGCGCTTCTTCAGCCCGCGCGGGCACGACCGAGTCTTGCACGACGCGCGCTGTTTCGCCTCCGAAGGCCATCGCACTCCTGGGAAGTCCGGCCATCATCGCCGCCGAACCCAGCGAACCCACCAGACCGGCTTGCTTCAAAAACTCGCGCCGCCCGGTCAAACTTGTTGTCATGTTTCCTCCGTATTCGAGCCGCATCATGAGTTCATTCGGCAACTACAGGTCAGGCAGAACAGCAAGGCCCCATCGCCAGATCGATCATAACGGCCCTGGTTCGCATGTGCGAGTCTCACCGCGAGGCTCAGGAAGGCACTTACAGTCTCTGCGAGAATAGACTTTCATGCTTGCGCTGCAACATGCCGGCAAACGGTTTGGACCGCGTGTGCTGTTTCTCGAGGCCGACTGGCTCGTCCGCAACGACGAGAAGACTGCGCTGGTGGGCGCAAATGGCGCGGGCAAATCGACGCTGATGAAGATTCTGGCCGGGCTGGAGACGCTGGAATACGGCTCGCTTGAGCAGACGCGCGGCCTCAGCATCGGATATTTGCCGCAGGAGGGCCTGCAGCTCGCGGGCCGGACGGTGTTTGAGGAATGCCTGACCGTCTTCGACGAAGTCCACGAAATGCAGCGCGAGGTTGAGCGCCTGGCCGGGCAGATGGCCGAGCTGGATCATGAGAGCATGGCATACCAGGCCGTTGCCGAGCGCTACTCGCTGCTACAGGACCGGTTTCATGCGCTCGACGGCTACGCGCTCGACGCTCAAGTGGGAAGTGTGCTCACCGGTCTCGGCTTTGGCAAGGAGGATTGGACGCGGAGGACCGAGGAGTTCTCTGGCGGCTGGCAGATGCGCATCGCGCTGGCCAAGCTGCTGCTGGCCAAGCCGAACCTTTTGCTTTTGGACGAACCCACAAACCATTTAGACCTTGAGTCGCGCAACTGGCTCGAGGACTATCTGAAAAATTACCCATTCGGCTACATTCTCATTTCGCACGACCGCTACTTTCTCGACGTGACGATCGACCGCACCGTGGAGATATGGAACAAGCGCCTGACGATCTACCAGGGGAACTACACAAAATATCTGAAGCAAAAAGACGAGCGGCGCGAGCAGATCATGGCCGCCTATCGCAATCAGCGCGACCGCATCGAGCACCTGGAGGCATTCATCAACCGCTTTCGCTACCAGGCGACGAAAGCCAAGCAGGTGCAGTCGAGGATGAAGGAGCTGGAAAAGATCGAGCGTATCGAGGTTCCAGAGAAAGAGGCGGTCATCCACTTCAAGTTTCCGCAGCCGCCGCCTTCGGGGCGCACCGTGGCCGAAGCCGAGAGCCTGGCGAAGAGCTACGGGCCGAAGCAGGTGTTCAGCGGCGCGCGGTTCACCATCGAGCGCGGCGACCGCGTGGCGCTGGTGGGCGTGAACGGCGCGGGCAAGTCTACGCTCATCAAATTGCTCACCGGCGCGGAGGCGCCCACGGCAGGCTCGGTGCGGCTGGGGCACAACGTGGTTGCCGAGTACTTCGCGCAGGATCAGTACAAGGTGCTCGATCCCGAAGCGCACATGCTGGACGACATGAGCCGCGCCGCCCGGCGAGTGCCGGAATCGGAGCTGCGGTCGCTACTGGGCTGTTTTCTGTTCTCGGGCGATGACGTCTTCAAGCCGCTCGGCGTGCTCTCGGGCGGCGAGCGCAATCGCTACGCGCTGGCGCGCATTCTCGTCTCGGCCTCGAACTTCCTGCTGCTCGACGAACCGACGAATCACCTGGACATGCGCGCCAAGGACGTGTTGCTCGAAGCGCTTGACGGGTATACCGGGACGGTGATCTTCGTCTCGCACGATCGCTACTTCATCGACCGTCTGGCTACGCGCGTGCTCGAGATCGAGAACGGCGCGATCGCGGCGTACGAGGGGAATTACGAAGACTACCTGCGGCGCAAAGACACTGCGTCTAGCAGCCCTTCTGTGGCGGAGGCCATCCCGAACGCTCCGCAAAAGGCGGCCTCGCAACAGGAAAGGTCCGCGCCGTCCGGAACCACGATCGTCATCGAGGGCGGTCCCGAGCCGAGCGGCAGCGCGAGGCCGTTACAGGCTCAGCGGCAGCGCCGCCTGAACCCGATCAAGCAGAAGCAGATGGAGGACCGCTGCGTTTTCCTCGAAGACGAGATTCCGCGCGTCGAAGCCTCCATCGCGCACACGGAGGAGCAACTGGCGGTCTATGTCTCTGCGGCGGAGACGCAGCGGCTCACCGCTCTGGCCGAGGAGTTGCGCGCGCAACTTGCCGCGCTGAGCGCCGAGTGGGAGGAGCTGATGGCGCAGTTGGAAGGGCAAATGACCTGATCCTGAGGCGAGCCCGGATTCCGTCGTGCATAATTTAGACACGATGGCTCTACTTTGGAATCCCGAGAGCTGGGCGCAGCGGCTAGCGGAGCTGGAGGCGCAAAGCGGCGACCTGAAAGAGGCGCCGCTACGCCGCGACGTGCGCTCGCTGGGCACGCTGCTGGGCACGGTGCTGCGCGAACAGGTTGGCGAGGAATTTTTTCTCGAGGTCGAGGCGCTGCGCCAAGGAACCATCCGGCGCCGCGACGCGGAAACGCAAGGCCACGGCGAAGAGGCCGCCCGCCACGCCGCCGCGGCCATGGGGCTGGTGCACGCGATGCCCGTGGGGCGCGCCGTTCTGCTCACGAGGGCCTTCGCCTTCTACTTTGAGCTTATCAATCTTGCGGAAACGAATCATCGCAAGCGCCGCCGCGTTGCGCTGCGCCTGAACGGCCAGGCCGGCCGCCAGCGCGGCTCGCTGGAGGGCACACTCACGGAGATGCGGCGCGCAGGCATAGCGGCGGAAGAAGCGCTGAACTGGTTGCGCCGCGTGCTCATCGTGCCTGTGTTCACCGCGCACCCCACGGAGGCGGCGAGGCGCACCGTGATGTTCAAGCGCCGCCGCATCGGCGAGTTTCTTGAGGCGCTGGACCGCATTCCGCTTCCAGAGCAGGACATGGCGCAGCTCGAAGAACTGGTGCTGGCCGAGATCACCGGGTTGTGGCAGACCGACGAGGTGCGTTCGCGCCGGCCCACGGTCTACGACGAGATCAAGATGGGCCTCGACTACTACGACGTCTCGATTTTCGAGACCCTGCCCGAGCTTTACCGCGAGATCTCAGCGACCCTGCGCGCCGCGTACGGGCTGGAGATTGAGCCGCTCGATCTTCCTTTGGTTTTGCGCTTCGGCTCGTGGATCGGCGGGGACCGCGACGGGAACCCATTCGTCACAGCCGAAGTGACGCGCGCCGCGCTGCAGTTGGCGCGCGGGCATTTGCTGTTTTACTACCAGCGCCGCCTCGACGAGATCATCGATCTGCTCACCTCCAGCGCGCAGCAGCGGCCGGTGAGCGACGCGCTGCTGGAGCGCCTGCGCGCCTACGTTGCGCAGGTGCGCACGCCCGAGGCGCAGGTTTTTGGGGCGCAGTACGAATTCGAGTATTATCGCCGCTTCGTCATCTGCCTGAAGGCGCGGGTGCAGCGCACGCTGGAGCAGGCGGGCGATGCGGCGGGTATGGGCGGAGCGCTGCCCGTGATGCCCTATACGCTGGCGCGCACGCAGGACAAGCTCATCCAGTCACTGCCCGCCTACTGCTCGGTACAGGATTTTCTTGACGACCTGGAAACGCTGCGCGCCTCGCTGGCCGGGAATGGAGGACTGCGCATCGCGCGCACGCTCATCGATCCCTTGATCCTGCAGGTGCGCACCTTCGGTCTGCATTTGCACACGCTCGACATCCGGCAGCATGCGCGGGTTCACTCCGCGGCATTGCAGGAGACGATCGGCGACACCATCGCGCCCGCGCTGCAGAGCAGCCTTTCCGCGGAGACGGCGAGCGTGCTTGAGACCTTCCGCGTGGTGGCCGAGGCCAAGCAAGGATGCTCGCCCGAAGCGATTCGCCAATATGTGATCAGTGGCGCGTCGTCGGTGGAAGACATGCTGGCGGTGATTCGCCTGGCGCGTCTGGGCGGGGTGAAGATGGAGGGCGCGGGCGAGGGCCCCTGCTGCGATCCCGGTTTGATGCCTGTGCCGCTCTTCGAGTCGATCGACGATCTGCGCAACGCGCCGGCCATCTGCCGCGAGCTTTGGAGCCGGCACGACTACCGCCGGCTGCTGGAATCCTGGGGAAACTGGCAGGAGGTGATGCTCGGCTACTCCGACTCGAATAAAGACGGCGGCATGCTGACCTCGACGTGGGAGATCTTCCGCGCGCATCGCGATCTGCACGTTGCGGCGCGCGAGGCCGGCGTCAAGCTGCGCATCTTCCATGGGCGCGGCGGGACGGTGGGCCGCGGCGGAGGGCCCACGCATCGCGCTATCTTCGCGCAACCCTTCGATGCCTTCGACGGCCAGTTGCGCATCACCGAGCAGGGCGAGGTGCTCAACTTCAAATACGCCGACGAGGTGCTGGCCGAACGCAATCTGGAACTGATGATTGCCGCGTCGCTGGATGCGCTGGCGCGGCCCAACGCGCGCGATCCGCAAGGCCACTTCACGGGGGTGCTAAAGCCGGAGTGGGAGGCTGCGTTCGAAGAGCTATCGAATCTCGCTTACGGATTTTACCGTGAGCACATTCTCGAGGACCCCGGCGTCTTGACGTACTTCGAGCAGGGCACGCCGGTGGGCGAGCTTGAGAACGCGAAGATCGGCTCGCGGCCGGCGCGGCGCAACGATTCGCCCAGGCTCTCCGATCTGCGCGCCATTCCCTGGGTCTTCGGCTGGACGCAATCGCGGCTCCTCGTGCCCGCGTGGTTCGGCGTAGGCTACGCCATCGACCAGTATGCCGCGCGGACGGGCGCTTCCCCCGGAGCGAGTCTTGCCCTGATGCAGACCATGGCCAAGGAGTTCCCGCTATTCATCGATCTGCTGCGCAACGTGGAGATGGCTTTGGCAAAGGCAGATCTGGGCACCGCGCGGCTGTACTCGACCCTGGTGAATGACGAGAAGCTACGCGAGCGGGTCTACGACCTGTTCGAGGCCGAGTTCCATCGCGCCGTCCGCGCGGTTCTGGCGGTCACGCGCCAGACGGAGCTGCTGGAGACGAACCAGGTGCTCGCGCACTCGATCAAGCTGCGCAATCCCTACGTCGATCCCATGCACCTGATTCAGGTGGACATGCTGCGCCGGAAGCGCGCCGGCGAGGACACGCCCGAGGTCAACCGCGCCATTGCGGCGACGATCAACGGAATTTCCGCGGGGTTGAGAAACACCGGCTGATCTCAAATTTTGTCCGTTTTCGCGGGCTGTCTGCGCTTCGCTGGTACTCTACTCACGTGCTTCTGGCCGCCGGGCTCTGCACGCACCGGGAAAGAGGGTCTTGCCATCGAGGGGCTGGTGGGGCTACCTTATATCTATGCATCGATGTCGCTAACACCGTACTGGTGCCAGCTCCGATGCCGATGTGCGCCTGAAGGGCGCGCTTTTCCCCAACCGACAGCTCGCACCATTCCCCATTCATTTGTTTCACGAGCGATCCGGGCTTATGGCCCCGGAAAAAGGAGATCAATATGGCGCGCATTGCCGCGAATGTGACTGAATTGATTGGCCGCACTCCTCTGGTGCGGCTGAACCGCGTGGCCGCGGGACTGCCCGCGACCGTCGTCGCCAAACTGGAAAGCCAGAACCCCGCCTCGAGCGTCAAAGACCGCATCGGCTTTGCCATGATCGAGGACGCGGAGCGGAGGGGCAAAATCAGCCCCGGCAAGACCGTGCTCATCGAGCCCACCAGCGGCAACACCGGCATCGCGCTGGCATTTGTGGCCGCGGTCAAGGGCTACCGGCTGATTCTCACCATGCCCGAGACCATGAGCCTGGAGCGCCGCGTGGCGCTGCTGGCCTATGGAGCGGAAATCGTGCTGACACCCGGCCCCAACGGCATGAAGGGCGCCATCGCCAAAGCCAACGAGATTCTGGAGAAGACGCCCAACGGCTACATCCTGCAGCAGTTCGACAACCCCGCCAACCCGGCCATTCACCTGCACACCACCGGCCCCGAGATCTGGGACGACACCGACGGAAAGGTCGATATTCTCATCTCCGGCGTGGGCACCGGCGGCACCATCACGGGCGTGTCGAACTACATCAAGCCGCGCAAGCCTTCGTTCAAGGCCATCGCCGTTGAACCCTCCGATAGTGCCGTACTCTCAGGCGGCAAGCCCGGCCCGCACAAGATTCAAGGCCTCGGAGCGGGTTTTGTGCCCAGTATTCTCGATACCAAGAAGATCGACGAGGTTGTCCAGGTGACCAACGACGAATCCATCGAGATGGCGCGCCGGCTCGCCAAAGAGGAAGGGCTCTTTGTCGGTATCAGCTCCGGCGCTGCTGTCGCCGCGGCGCTCAAGGTGGCCTCGCGGCCTGAGAATAAGGGTAAGCTGATTGTGGTTGTGCTACCCGACTTCGGCGAGCGCTATCTGTCGAGCGTGCTCTTTGAGCCGCTGCGCCAGCAGGCGCTGGCTTTGCAGCCGGAGCCGATTGCGGTGACGGCGTAACAATAGGGAATATAGAACAGGGAACAGGGAACAGAGAACCGGGACTGGGTAATCAGGCGCGCGCAGAATGAATTTCCCCGGTTCCTGTGTTCCTGGACTCTGGGGGCCCTTGAAAGTCATGTCCTGGTTGGGCCGAATTCGTGACGACATTGACTCCGTGATGGAGCGCGATCCGGCTGCGCGTACCCGTCTGGAGGTTCTGCTCTGCTACCCAGGGCTCTGGGCGGTGTGGACGCATCGCGTGTCGCACTGGCTGTGGCGCCACAAGCTGCGCCTGCCCGCGCGCATGCTCTCGCAGATGGGCCGTTTCTTCACGGGCGTCGATATCCATCCTGGCGCGCTCATCGGCCGGCGGCTCTTCATCGATCACGCTACCGGCGTCGTGATCGGCGAGACCTCCATCGTGGGCAGCGACGTGACCATGTACCAGGGCGTCACGCTGGGCGGCACCGGCAAGCAGCACGGCAAGCGCCACCCCACGGTCTGCGATGGCGTCTTTATCGGCAACAACGCCAATCTGCTGGGAAACATCACCGTGGGCGAAAACTCGCGCGTGGGCGCGGGTTCGGTGGTGCTCACGGACGTGCCGCCCAACTCCACAGTGGTAGGCGTTCCCGCGCATATCGTCTACCACAATGGCCAGCGGGTACTCATCACCGATCCGCACGAGATCAAGGACCCGCTCTCTGACGCGCTGATTGCGCTCTCAGTGCGCGTGGAGGAGTTGGAAGAACGCCTGGGAGCGCACGAGCACTGGGCCAAGCCCTTCGCCGACGAAGAGGCCGAGCGCAGCGCCTACCGCGTGGAGCTGGAGCGTCTGCGCGTTTACGTGTCGATGGGCGAAGGGATCTGAAGCCATAGATCGCGCCGCGGCGCGGCTCGTTCAGCGTTGGCGCGCCGATTCTCGCCGGTGTATAGTACCGTCAATACCAGCCGATCGCCAAATCAGTTCAACACGGGCGGTTCTTGTCGCTTCACTGCCGGAGTCTGAATCAACCGGCTTATCGTATCTGCGTTCAAATATACCCTGGGTTCATCCTTGATGGAGGAGCGATTTTAATGATGCCGGTAGAATCGACCGTTAACGTAATTCTGATTGGCATGGGCGCAATCGGCAAAGGCGTCGTGCGCCATCTTTACTCCTTTAAAGACGAAGACGCCCCGCCTTTCCCAAAAGGCATGAAGATAACGCTTCACTCGGTCATCGACTGCGTGAACGATGAAGATGCGCGAAAAGAAAAGAGAGAGTTTTTGGCCGGGTATTTTGAATCGGCCGGCCTTTCTTTTGACGGCGTCGGCGAAGCCGCGATTGCGAAGCTTAAAAAGGATTTTGCGGAGTCGAAGGCCAAAGGTCAATCCACCGTCGTGATTGAATGCACAGGCAGCATGGAACTGGTCGAGTTATTCGCTTGCTGCCTTGCCGACAATGTCCCGGTTATTACGCCGAACAAGGCGTTTCTGGCCGGGAATATGTATCTTATGGACGACTTCATGAATGGGAACGTTCCGCTTCTCTTTGAAGCGGCCGTGGGCGGGGGAATGCCCACCATCAAACTGCTTCGGGATATGTTCAGCAGCGACAGAATCCGGCAGATGGCGGGGATACTGAACGGAACCACTAACTTTATTCTCTCGGCGATGGAGAAAGGCATTGGATTCGAGGAGGCCCGCGAGAAGGCTTGCGCACGGCATCTCGCGGAACCAAGCAAGGACGAATGGAAGCCGGAGAACGATCTGGATTTAAACGGATCGGATACTTACTCGAAAATCTCCTTGCTGGCCAGACTTGCGTGGGGGTGCACAGCCAGCAAGGGAGCGGCGGATTTAAAGAGCCGCGGCCTACCGGCCGGTTACATTCGGCGCGGCGATCTTCGTTACGCAAAAGAGAAGCTCAAGTCCGCTATAAGATTCGTGGGCATCGCCCGCCAAAGAACGGATTCCGCCAGAGAGCAAAGCCTGGACGTCTTTTATAGTCCGGTGATGCTGCCGGCCGAGCATGAGCTGTGCCAGGTAAAGGGGGAAAATAACGCTCTGCTTATTGCTTCGGACTTCACGGGCGCCAGTTTCTGCGTGGGACCGGGAGCGGGACCTTCTCCCACCGCCAACGCAATCATCTCCGATCTGCTTTACCTGCTTCGTGAACGTGCCATGCATCCCGAGGCAACCAGCCTGGCCGCGGGCGCCGCGCAACGCGCCTCCAACTCCAGCTTGACGATGAGAAAATTCGAGGATGTGTGGTTTGGCGGCTATTATCTCCGTTTTGTGGCGAAGGATCAGTCCGGTCTTGTTGGAGGGATCGCGAAAATATTCGGCGATAAGAAGATTGGCATACAAGAGGTCTTGCAGCTCGAACACTCCGAAGTAGAGATACGGGAGTTTCTTCAATATACCGATTTAACTGTCGAGCCAGGGGAGGAATGGAAATATCTTCCTTTTGCCATGACTGTGGAACGCGCTCCGGTAAAGAAGGTTATGGAAGCGGTTAAATCGATACAGGATTACCTCAAGAAAGAAGAAATTCGAAGCGTGAAACCGGTCATCATACCGTTGCTGGAGATTCCGCGCGTGAACGGCTGGCATAAGCGGGGCAGTCTTGCGGAACTGGA
>JBEKXX010000114.1:0-10504 GCA_049511595.1 Occallatibacter sp.
TTCGAGCTCATGGGCCTCGTCGAAGATGACGGCGGCGGACTCGGGGAGGATGCCGGCGTCTGGTGCTCCGGCGGCGGCAAGGCGGACGGCGGCGTCGGCGAAGTAGAGGTGGTGATTGACGATGATGAGGTCTGACTCGAGGGCGCGGCGGCGCATCTCGGTGATGAAGCAGCGGCGGTAGTCGGGACAGGTCGAGCCGAGGCAGGCTTCGGAGCGGGCGTCGAGCTTGTGCCAGAGGGCGCTGGATTCGGGGAGGGCGGAGAGTTCGGCGCGGTCGCCGGTTTCGGTGCTCTGCTCCCATTCGGCGATCTGGCGGTACTCGTCGATCTCGTCTAATCCCGACAAAATGGGCTGATCGCGGAGGGCGAAGAGCTTGCGGCGGCAGAGGTAGTTGGCGCGGCCCTTCATGTAGCAAACGCGCAGCTCGCCGAGAAGGGTTTCGAGGAAGGGAACGTCGCGGAAGAAGAGCTGGTCCTGGAGGGCCTTGGTGCCGGTGGAGACGATGATGCGCCGGCCGGTGCGGAGGGCGGGCAGAAGATAGGCGAGGGTTTTGCCGGTGCCGGTGCCGGCTTCGACGATGAGATGACGGCGCTCGGCGAGAGCGCGCTCGACGGCTTTGGCCATTTCGTATTGGCCGGGGCGGACTTCGAAAGGGAGCGCGGAGCGGGCGAGGATGCCGCCGGGCACGAAGAACTCGTGGAGCGTGGGGAGAACGCGGGTTGTGGCGCCGGAGGAGGGCATGAGGGCTCTGCTTCCATCATAGGGTGGAGGGACTGCGATCGGGGATCGGGGATTAGCCAGTGGCCGGCGGGACGCGTATGACCCGCAGGTGGAGGAATTGGAAACGCGGGCGCGCTAAAAAAATCGTCGCATTTTGAGAAAGATGAAAATACGGCCTGCAGATCATATTTGAGCCGGTTCCGTCCACCTGTAGGTCGTCGGAATTGCCATATTTCGTCGCATTTTTGACGTCGAATCGACTTTTCTGATGGCGATTCAGAAGGGAAAGCCTGTAACCGCGAGCCCGCATCTTGCAGCAAACAGCGGACAGCTCACAGCCGGGAGCGGATAGTCAGGGAGCGAAGCGGGCGAGTGCGTCCGCTGCGAAGGCGCGGCGATGGGGTCGCAAGGATTGCGGCGCGGTCAGGCGGCGCTTTCGGCTGTGGTGGGATCTATGACAGTCTTCACCTCGGAGATGAGGTTCGCTGGGAATCCGCCCTGGCTGGCGTGTTCGCGGACCAGTTGCTCGTTGGCCGCAATGTAGATGCAGTAGATTTTGTCGCCAGTGACGTAGCTCTGCAGCCACTGAATCTGCGACCCGAGATTCTGTAGCACGGAGCAGGATTTTTGCGAAATGGCCCGTAACTGCTCTGGCGACATGGAACCGACACCGGGAATTTCACGCTCGATAACGAACTTTGGCATGGGAACGACCTCCTAGTGGCCGGGGGAATTGGCATAGTTTATATGCGGGATGGACAGGTTAGGAAGAAGAATCTGCAGAGGCCTATGCAAGAAGGGCGATGGGTAGAGACGGCTATGGCAGAGGCGCCGCGAGAAGCGAAGCGGCTCAGGCGAGATCGGAATTTTTGCCGGAGGCGGCGCAATATTCGTCGCCGGGGGAGCTGCCTTGGGAGGAGATGAATTGAAGGACTTTGTTGACCTAGTATTCAACAATGCCGCCGTGTTCCAAGGAGTCACGAAAGGCCGAAATCCGGGGCGTATCGTACGGTTGGCCAGCCATCCAATTTTCCACTTGAAACTGCTGACCTCCGTTCTTGAAACCGCCGAGCTCAATTTATGATGAAGAGCACCTATAGTAATGGTTTAGGGGCGCAATGTTGAATTCGAAGCCTGTTGTTCAGGAGGACGTGGAGAATTGGCAGCCAGTGTTGCTGCATTCTCTGAGTAACTGTGGCGTGCAGCGCGACGCCGTGAGCGCGGGGCGGCGGGTGTTGTTCTGGCTGGCACTGGTCTGCACGGGAACTTTCGTGGTGTTCGTTCCCAATCTGATCGACACGATTGGATACGGTCAGGATGTCCAATCGCTCCTCACCCTGTTGTATTGGCTGTTCGTGATCCCCCCGGCACTGTTTTTTCTGGCTCGCCTCAAGACACAACTTGAGCAGATGAAGTCGCGGTCCGCACTGAAGGCGCTTGAATCGTCAAAGGCGAGACGTCCAACCTTATATCTTCGCTCATTCGAGCTAGACAAGCGGATCGCCAAACCATCGTTCATCCAAAACTTTTATCCGCTTCCGAACGCGGAGCAGAGGGTTGCGGCGCAAATGGGCAGGTTTGGTCCATTGATCGCCATCGGAAGGCCGGGCGAGAAACTGCCGGCGCTGGGAGCAGCACGATTCTATGTGAGCGACGAATTGTGGCAGACGAAGGTCGCAGATGTCGTCAGGGCGTCTCAACTTGTCTTATGGGCCACCGGTGTTTCAGAGGGACTGCGGTGGGAGATTTCACATCTCATAGAGAGAGTGCCGCCTGAGAAACTCGTGCTCTGGGCGCACCCACACCTGCTGCGTGCAGGTGCGGCGGAACGCGAAGCCGAATGGAGAAAATTCCTCGAGGCCCTTGGCCCGGTTTTCCCCAAGCCATTGCCAGAATCGTTAGGAGACGCGCGATTTATCTGCTTTACCCCAGATTGGACGCCGATTCCAATTGCACCGCCTTGGCGCGGTCCGATCGATGCGCTGTGGTCGTTCTTTAATCCATTGGGATCGGCATTGCGCGTGGTGCGCCGGATCAAAAAGGGCATTCTCGATCCGCGGGAGGCAGCCTATAGCCATGCGATTCGGGACATACGAGAAAGCGACTTTGCAAACCTCATTGGAGTGGGAGAAAAAGGGATCCGCTGGTCAAACGTGATCGCCTTTGCGGTTGCGAAGCTGGCGGCATCTGTTTCAGGTTATCTTGGTTTGTTCACGCGGGAAACAATCTGCGTTGTTTCTTTATATGGGTTCTCGGCCATTCCGGATTGGCATCGGGGAATGCTTCAGTATTTTCATTGGGGCGCGTTAACGCACGGAATTCTTTTCTCGGTCATAGAGTCCGTCTCCGCAATTATCGTGTTCCGCAAGGTGCGGAATGAAAAGTGGGCGGCGGTTATTGTGGCTAGCGCATACACTGCGCTTTCTCTCTTGGTGATTTCCGGTTCGGGCGATCATTCCAGCAACAGGATGATTTTTATTCCCTGGTGGGTACAGACATTCCTGTCTGTTAGCGCAGCGTTACTGGGATTAGTTTATGCGGTGAAGAGATACAGGCCAGTGGCGAAGGCGCTGTGGATCGGGGAATTCGGCGGGGGTGCGGCGGCGTGGGTAGCCGGGGCGCTTGTTACCCTTGTGCTCCGGATGTTCCTGTCGAATTCAGGACTGGAATTGCGCTATCTAGGCATCAATATCGACAATTTCCTTTCGCTGGCGATCTCAAGCGCGATGTTTGCAACTGTTTTTTGGGCGGGGACCAGGATGGCAGGCTCCTTCGACCATCTGAACCGTGAGTTGTCTCGCGGCGCTAAGTGAGTCGATGGTATAGGATCGGATCGCCTTCCTGGTGCGTGTGTCCGTCACGATAGCGCTCGCCGTCAGGGAAGCCATGAGGATGCCGGCGCCGTCCGGAAGGCGCTCCAACAGCAAGTGCAAGCAGGAGAAGTATTTTGCCGACGTATCGCAGATCGGTTGTGCCCGCGAGGGCGGGGGCCGCGGCGCTGCCGCTGGTGGCGATCGTGGGGCGGCCCAACGTGGGCAAGAGCACGCTCTTCAACCGGATCACGAGGACGCGGCGGTCGATTGTGGGCGACGAGCCGGGGATCACGCGCGACCGTATTTACGGGGAATATGAGTGGGCGGGGCGGCGATTCCGGCTGGTGGATATGGGCGGGATTGTGCCTGACGACCCGGAGCTGATGGCGGCGGATATCTTTGCGCAGGCCAAGGTGGCGCTTGAAGAAGCCGACGCACTGGTGATGGTGGTGGATGCGAGGACGGAGCTGGCCCGGCCCGACTACGACCTGGCGCGCCTGCTGCAGCGCGGGGGAAAACCGCTGTTTCTGGCGGTGAACAAGGTGGAGGGTGAAGGGCTGGCGGCTGAGGCGGAGAACTTTCGTCGGCTGGGGGTTGGCGAAGTGTATCCGGTGAGTTCGGAGCACGGGCAGGGCGTGGGCGAACTGCTGGATGCGATTGCGCAGGCGATTCCGGAGCGGGCAGCAGAGGCTGGAGAGAGCGAAGGCGCGGAGGCCAGCGAGGAGCTTGAGCGGGGAGAGAAAAGACTTCGCACCCATGGGGAGTTTGAGCAGCGCGAGACTTCCGTGGCGATTATCGGGCGGCCGAATGTGGGCAAGAGCACGCTGTTGAATGCGCTGACGGGGACGACGCGAGCGATTGTATCGCCGATTGCCGGGACCACGCGCGACGCGGTCGATGAGGTGGTGGAGTTCGAGGGCGAGACGCTGCGGTTTGTGGATACGGCGGGGATAAGGCGCAAGGGCAAGACGAAGTTGATGGCGGAGAAGCTGAGCGTGGTGATGGCGCGGCGGCACCTGGAGGCCGCTGACGTGGCGCTCGTGATGATCGACGCGACGGAGGGCGTGACGGCGAGCGACGCGACCATTGGCGGCTACGCGCACGAGAGCGGGCGCAGCGTAATCATCATCGTGAACAAGTGGGACCTGGTGACTACGGGGCGCAGCGATGGGAAAAAGCCCGCCGACCGGGAGATTTTTGAAAAACAAGTGCGCGGGGCACTGAAATATCTGGATTATGCGCCGGTGATTTTTTTGTCGGCGCTGGAAGCGATCGGGCCGGAGCGGAAAGGCATGACGCGCGTGTTGCGCGAGGTGGTGTCTGTCGCCAAGGAGCGGCGCAAACGCGTGTCGACGGGCGCGATGAACCGGTTCCTGGAGCGAATCGACTTTCAACGCGCGCCGGTACCGATGGCGAAGCGGGTGCGGATTCTTTATATGACTCAGGCGGCTGTGGCCCCGCCGACCTTTGTGCTGTTTACGGACCGCGAGGTAAAGCTGCACTTTGCCTTTGAGCGGTTTCTGGGGAACCAGATTCGCGAGACGTTCGGGTTCAAGGGGACGCCGATCTGGTTCAAGGTGAGGGAACGGCAGTGACGCAAGGATTAGGGCACGATGAAAGCACAAGGGACCCCGCCCGGCCGCCCGGAATCCTTGTGGAGCCTGCGTGATATTGGCATTGCTTCGCCACAGCAGGTCCGGTATAATCGCGCCATTCTTTCTCCCCCTGTTGAACGCAAAACTCGGATCATGCAATTCGAAGTCGGTGTCCACGCTGCTCCGGGAGCGAGGTTCAGGTTAAACGGGAGCGCCGTGTGCAATCCATTCGTGCTTTGAATCTCATCATGCAATTGCAAGGTGACGCCCGATGAATAGTGTTAGTTGCCCACGCTGCGGCGCGGTGAACGCGCCAGGCGCAGCCTTCTGCGGAACCTGCGGAACGCCGCTCGCTGCTCAACCACCCGCGCCTCCTCCACAACCCCCTCCGGTTCCTCCCGTGCCTCCAGCGGGGTCGTTTACTGGCTGGCAGCAATCGGCCGGCGGGCCGCCACCTCCGCCTCCCGGCGCCTTCCCGCCTCCGCCGCCCGGCGGCTATGCACCGCCGCCTGCCGGGTATCCGCCACCATATCCCGTCGCCAAGGTAACCGGCGACAACACCAAGTGGGCCCTCGGGCTGGGAATTGCCGGCGTGCTCTGTTGCGGACCGTTTACCGCCGTGCCGGGGATCTTCATGGCGAAGAAGGACATGGATGAGATCGCCGCGGGGCGCGCACCGCACTTAAACGAGGGGTTGGCGAAGGGCGCCTTCTACCTCAATATCGCCGCCGTGGTTTTGTTCGTCGCCGGCCTGTGCTTCTGGTGGAGCATGAGGGGCATGGGCGGATTGGGCAGATTCTAAGGACGACTGAGGGAACTGCATGTACGGCCGCACCGACAAGTCGGTTGCCATCGGCGCATTGGTGTCGGCCTGCGCCGTACTTGCCGTTGCGGCCTGGCTTAAACCGGCCGCAGCGGGCTACGGAACGCACATGCAGCTCGGCCTCCCTCCATGCAATTTTCTGCGATTGACGCACCTGCCTTGCCCCAGTTGCGGGCTCACCACCTGCTTCGCCTGGGCGGTTCGGCTGCAATTCCGCAACGCATTTTTCGCCAATCCGTTCGGCATACTGGCTTTTCTTGCAACCGTTTTGACGATTCCGGCGGCGATCGTTCTTCATTTGCGGCGCATTTCGTTTCGGCGGGTTACCGAGCACGATCTCTTCCCAAAAGCCCTGTACGCCGCAACAGCCCTTTACTTCATTAGCTGGATTTTCAAGTTATCGACGTTTCACTTTGTTGGATACTGAAAGCACGAAATCCATCGAGAAAGGAACGGCCCTTGGCGACTACGACTCCATCGCCCACCACCGCGCCTCAGCCTATTTGTCCGCAAGGACACGGGCCGGGAGTTCCCGGTTCGCAATTCTGCACCTGGTGCGGCAGCGGGCTTGTGCCGCCTTCTGCGCCCGGACAGCCGGTCCCCGCGGCACAGGCACAGGCGGCGCCTCCAGCACAGCCGCAGCCGCAGCCCGCTTCCTTCTTGCCGCCTATGCCGGCGGTGCTCCAGGCGCCAAAGAGGTGCACGCTGTGCGGCAACACAGGGGCCGGCCTGAAGCCTTCAGAGAATGTCTGCCCGGAATGCGGGTGGCTGCGTCCTTTTCTCCCCGGCTACCAGCTCGATCGCTCGGTCTTCTTATGGAAGCAGGACGGCCAGGCAATGATGAAGCTGCAGAAGCTTCCCGCGCTCCATTCCATCGTGCGCTCGGTTTCCGACAGAGTGGGCCGCCCCTGGATCGAGTCGACATACAACGGCATATTGCTGGGCCCGAACCAATTGCCGCAGATCTGGCAGCAGGCCGTACTCGCTGCTCGCGTGCTTGGCCTGCCTACGATGCCCGATGTTTACGTTTCGGGCGGACAAATGTGGGAGTCATATACCTTCGGCTCCGATACAAGTTCCTTCATCGTGATGGGCACCGCCATCCTCACCAACTTCCAGAACGACGAGGTATTTTTCCTGCTGGCGCGTGAAATGGGGCATTGCCGCGCAGGCCATGCTCTATGGAAGACGGTGATTCGCTTCCTCGCCGGCGATACCGGATTGCACAGCGGCATACTCTCCCAGGGAATATTGAATGCAATCAGCCCCACCAAGCTGATCGAGGGCGCAATCGAGATGCCGCTGATGGCATGGTCGCGCCAGTCGGAGGTCACCGCCGACCGGGCCGGCCTGCTCGCGGTGGGCGACGAGGCTCTCGCGCGCCGCGTTCTTCTTGCCTGGTCCATCCGCTCGAACCGGCTCCTCAAGCAGGTGAATCTCGACGAATGGATGAAGCAGGAGCAGGCGAGCGACGACGCCTTGACGCGCATCTCCGAAATGACAACCTCGTCGTCGATGTATACGTCGCGCCGCCTGCGATTGATCGGCGAATCGGCGCGCGAGCCTGAGCTGATGCGCTGGGGCCAGACCATCCAGCCCATTCGCAAACGGCTCGCCCCGGCAGCGCCAGCGGAGCAGGCGAAGCCTGCTGCTGCATCGGCTCCGCCGCCTGCGCCCGCCGATTCCATCCGGGTGATTTGTACAAAATGCCAGGCAGCCATGCGGGTTCCATTTACCGTCCTGCGCGGTAAGACGAGCCTCAAAGTGCGCTGTCCAAAATGTCACAACGTACTTACGTTGCGCCCCAAACCCCCTGCTCCTCCGGCTCCTGCCGGTTCGGATAAGTGATCCGGAGAAACTCGAGAAAGAAAGGTTAAACCATGGCAGACGATAATGCGAACGAGGTTGTAGTCATTGTGCCGGAAGCGAGCGGCGATCCAACCGCCAACCCGGTTGACGCTTCAAATCCCACCGATCCCGGATCGGTGACGGAAGAAATTATCGATGTCGTCCTGGATCCGCTTGGGAGCAGCGACGCCTCCACTGAAGGTACCGCAGCGGTGGAAGAAGTGATTGTGGTTGAGCCCGAGGGCGCTACCACCGACACAGAAGGCCAACCGGCGGCGACGGACACTCCGGACCAGGCGGACTCGCCTGCAAGCGATACCGGCTACAGCGATCCGTCGGTGACAGGAACCGGCAGCGCCGATCCGGGTGAGGTTGAAGCTCCTGCCGGCGATGCGTCTCCCGATGCCACTGGCGACACGTCCCCGACAGACTCGACGACAGGCGATTCAACCGTCGCCGGCGTAGACGATACCAGCGGGGGGACTATCGGAACAGATACCGACGCCACCGCAACCGATTCGACGAGCGACACGACGGATCCGGATGCTCAGTCCCAGTCCGATGCGCAGAGCGACGCTCAATACAATCTCGACCAGGCCGAGCAAGGGGAGTCGCAGGCCGCCGCCTCAGGCGACTACTCGACAGCGCAGGACGATGCCACGCAAGCCTATCAGGCCTCTGAGGACCTGGCCGACGCCGGAGGGCCAGACAACACCGACACGACTTGGAGTGCAATGCAGGACGAGAGCTGGGCCAACTGGGACCAGCAAACCGCTAATGAGGACTCACAGAGCGCCGAGAGCTCCGCCGAGGCAGGAGATACTCAAGGCGCCGAGGTCTACGGCGACGCTGCTCAAAACGAGCAGGAAAACGCAGACAACTCCGGGGCAGAAGGCGAGTACGGCGGTGAGCTGGGCCCGGAGATGGACTCGACGACTGATACGGATACTTCGGCTACAGTTGACGACGAATCCTCCGCGACCAGCTAAAGCAACTCTGCCGTTTGCCGGTCGATGAAGATTGGGGCGCCCCATCCTTGCCGCGCCTTTGTTTTTGCCGCTGGGGCTGGATAGAAAAACCCATCACTGCGGCTCGCTGCCCGGCTGCGATGGCGACGAGTTGCTGACTGTGCCGACCAGGTTGAGTATGTGTACGCTGGCTTCGGTTTCAGGGACGGTGCCGTCGTTGGCTTGTACCTGCGTGGGACGGCCCTGGATGAGGATGCGCAGTGTGGCTTTACCGCGGGAGGGGACGATGGCGCGCTGGGTGACGGAGGCGTCAGGGTTGCTGACGGTGACCGGAATCTCGGCAGCGGCGTAGCCGGAGTTGGAGAGGTTGACGGCGACGAGCCAATTGTCACCCTCGGTGTGCGAGGGAAACACGCTGTCGATGGCGATGTCGGGCAGGCCCTTGTCGGCATCGACCCAATCGGAGAAGAACCAGGAGAGATCGCGGCGCAGGCCGGCCTTCCCCCCCTGCGACGAAGACCCGTCGCCGGGGACCCCGGCCTGCTCGACGAGCTTTTCAAAGTAGTCCGAACCAGCCGACGGACCCAGCCCACGCCTTGCGTCGTCGGCGGAATTATAGGCGCGCAGAGCGGCGGAGAGAGCGGGGTCGCCGGCGAGGTCGCGGAGCATCCAGAAGACGTAGGCGGCCTTGGTGCGGTAGTAGGCGGGCGAGATGGCCTGGGCGAGCGGTTGGCCGGGGCTTTCGCCGGGGCTGGAGGGCTCAACGAGCGCGAGGGCCGTGCGGCCGGACTCGAGCGATTCGAGTGCCTTCCGGCGGCCGGACTGCTTTTCGATCCAAAGAGTTCCCATGAAGTGAGCGACGCCCTCCGAGAGCCAGGCGGGGGGCGAGGACGTCGATGTACATAAGAAGGCGTGGGCGAGGGCGTGAGCGAAGACGCCATCGAGCTCTTCGGGCGTGGCTTGGCGAATGGCGGTGACGAGCAGCGCGCCGGTCTCGAAGGGCGCGTCGCCGGGGTCGGGCAGGTCGAGGATGGTGAGCTGGGAGCGGGGCGCCGGGCCGAGCCATTGCTGCAGGAACGGCGTGACGAAGGCGGCGGCCGAGGCCCAGCCTTCAACGGCAGATTCGCTGCCGGGCAGGGTGAAGAGCGTGGTGTTGGCGGCCTGCTTCAGAGTGCGGATGGCGAGAAAGAGGCTAGGGGCTTCGAAGCCGAGGGCCGGGGTATCGAGGCTGGCGGTGGCGACGCCGGGAACTTCAGCGCCAGCGGTGGCGGGTTGAGTGACGGTGAGCGGCGCGGAGTGGCCGTTGATGAGGGCGACGGTGGGAGCTTGACCGTGAGGGAACTCGTCGGTGAGGCGGAGACGGAAATGCGCGCCGGCCATGCGCAGCTTGTGCTCGCCCATCTCGTCAAAAACCCGCGCGCCGTCGCCGAGAATCACGGGCGGCGCGGAGGCGGGATACCACACCACGTTGCCGAAGCCGCGCAGGCCGGTGAAATCTGTGTCGATCGTGTCCCAATCGGAGTGCAACGCTACGTCTTCCGGAGTCCCGATGGCAAGCAGGCGCTGCGCCGATTGCGGAATGGCGCCGGAGTAGGTTACGTCGAGCTGCAAAGTTGCGCCGGGCGCGAGCGGGGTGGCGAGTTTGACGGCGGCCTCGTGAAGCTGGCCGGTATGATCGGTGTCGGAGTTGAGCGTGGCGATCGTATACAGAGCGTCACGCGCGGCGACGCGGATGCG
>JBEKXX010000115.1:0-11556 GCA_049511595.1 Occallatibacter sp.
TCACCTCGCTGTTTGAAGAGCAGTTGGCGCTCGAGTCGCGCGCCCTCGACGAAGATCTGTCGCGAGGCACAAATTCCTTCGCCGAGTCTCTCAATTACCTGCCCGAACTCAACGACTACCGAATGACCAATGAAGGGTATCTGGAGCATTTGCGGCGCGCCCGCGAGGCCGTCGACATTCCCATCATGGCCAGCCTGAATGGCGCCACGAGCGGCGGCTGGGTGCGCTTTGCCAAAGAGATGGAACAGGCCGGCGCACAGGCCATCGAGCTCAACACTTTTGCGCTGGCTACGGACCGTACCCAGACCTCGGAAGAGATCGAGCGACTGCTACTCGAACTGGTTGCAGGAGTTTGTAAAGCCGTCAATGTTCCCGTCGCCATCAAGCTGTCGCAGTCGTTCACCAGTTTGCCCAATCTGTGCGCGCGCCTCGAAGAAGCTGGCGCATGTGGCGTCGTTCTCTTCAACCGGTTCTATCAGCCGGATTTTGACATTGAATCGCTGGAGGTACGGCCCACACTGCATTTCTCCACGCCGTCCGAGTTGTTGCCGCGCCTGCACTGGGCGGCCATACTCTACGGCCATCTCAGGGGCGACATCGGCATCACCGGAGGCGTGCACTCCGCCGAAGATGTACTGAAGGCGATCATGGCGGGCGGCAGCGTGGCCATGATGGTCTCCGCGCTGCACATCCATGGCATCGAGCACATCGCTCGCGTGCTGGCGGACCTGCGCTATTGGCTGGAAAAGCGCGAGTATCCATCGCTGGCCGAAACACGCGGCTGCCTCAGCCGCCGTTCCGTGCCCGACACCTCGCCCTACGACCGCGGCAATTACATCAAGACGCTGAGCTCGTACAGCCTGCGCCAGACGATGGCGGCGTTCTGAACCCGTCTATGCTTTCTTTGCGATCGGCGGCTGCGGCAAATGCAGCCGCCGTAATTTTTTTGAGAGCTAAAGCCGATGTTCCGGTGAGGTCTCTTGCAATGACAAGAATCAAGCAGAAATTTCGCAAGAGTGCCCCTGCAAAGTGGGCGCTTTCGATTGTCGCGGGCCTCTTGCTGTCGAACAGTCCGGGCCGCGCGCCGGCGCAGGAGCCACATTTCTGGTCGATCGCCCTGGCGGACACGCTCATGAAGCGCAATACCGGAGCGCCCGGAGATTCGCTCACGCGGTGGTCCTACTGGAAGGGCTGAACTACATCAAGCAGCAGATCGACCCGCACATCGATCGCGACGGTAATCTTGTAGACATCAAGCTCGATAGCCTCGACAACGCCATGGCGGGCAACATCGTGGTGGGCCTGTACGAGCACACGCACGATCCGCGTTATCGCATAGCCGCGACCCAGATCCGCAGAATGTTCGATACCTATCCGCGCAACCCGGATGGGGGATTCTGGCACAATCCCAGGCTGCGCGGTGAAATGTGGGTCGATGGCGTCTTTATGGGCCAGATGTTTCTGCTCCGGTATGGTGACTCCATCGGCGATCGCAAGTACTGCTTTGATGAGGCGGTGAAACAGATTACGGTCTTTGCGCACCACGCTCTCAAAGACAATGGCGGACTCTACTATCACGCCTGGGCAGCGAATCCCGACCTGGCCACGGTGATCCCGCAGCGCAATGCGCACTGGGCAGACCAGACGACAGGGCTTTCACGGGAAGTATGGAGCGAGGGACTGGGCTGGTATTCCCTCGTGCTTGTGGAAGCATTAGGGCGTCTGCCGGCCGATTATCCTGGCCGTGCAGAGGTGCTGGATATCTATGAGCGGCTTGCGGCAGGTTTGAAGCGAGCGCAGGACCCGGTGAGCGGAGGGTGGTATTTTATCGTCGACAAACCGGACCGCAGCGACAATTGGATCGACACCTCGGGCAGCGCCATGTTTACCTATGCTCTGGAACGCGGCATCGAACTGGGCCTGCTGGACCGCAAGGCATACGCACCGGTGGTCGCGGCAGGTTATCGCGCAATCACGCACAACGCGCGGGTGAACAGTGACGGGCTCGTCGATATATTGAGCGCATGCGACGGCGTCTGCGTACAGGCCAGCTACGCGGACTATGTGGGCTGCAAGCGAGCCGTCAATGCTAAGGAAGCCGTCGGTGGGTTTCTGTGGGCGACGGCGATTGTGGAGAAGCCCGGCCGCCCCGATGAACACAATGCACGAGGTTCCGCGCCGTAGGCGATTCCAGGCTTCTTTCGATTACTCGAAATGCGGGGAGCTTCAGCTTGCTCAGCGGCCAAGAAAGCGCAGCACGGCCTTTTCCAGAATGCCGCGCGCGCGCGGGATAGCGGCTTCGACGGATGCGCTGAATGTTTCGCCCAGTTCGGTAGAGCCCACCCCGACGGTTAACAGCATGGCATGGGATTTGATTGAGCCATAGAGCGAGCGCGTCACACCCAGGAGTTCGGACGGCTTGAGGTGATGCGAAGACGGCGCTGAGCCGTCGACAGGCGACGGGACCGGAATGAGCCTGACGCGTCCCGGAGGAGAACTCGCCGAGGAGTCGACGAAGAGCACGGAATCCGCGGCGGCAATCTCTTCGGCCAGGTCGGGAGTCCATTGCTGGCGGGAAATGACGCGTACATCGGGTTCCTGACGGAATCGCTCCTCCGCCCATGCGGCGAGCTTCGGGCCGGCGCCGTCGTCGCTGCGCAAAGAATTGCCGCAGGCTAGGATGAGGCAGCGGGCCGACTTCGTTTCCATCAGCGAGCAACCCGGTCCACGATCTCGCCCTCGGCGGAAACCAGCGTGATCTGGAGCGGCATTTGCCCGGCGGCGTGCGAAGAGCAGCTCAGGCAGGGATCGAAGGTTCGCACCACAGCTTCCACTCGGTTCAGGATGCCCTCGGTGAACTTGCCCTTCTTCACATAGTGCCTGGCGGCCTGAAGCACGCCCAGGTTCATGGCCTTATTGTTCTGGCCGGTGGCGATCACCAGGTTAGCCCAGGTGATCTTGCCGTTCTCGTCCACATTGTAGTGGTGGTGCAGCACACCGCGCGGCGCTTCGGCCTGGCCAGTGCCTTCCAGCCGGTTGACGCCTGCCGTAGCGCGGACGTGTTTGTCGAGAATGCGCGGATCGGCAAGGATCTCTTCGATCTTCTCCACGCCGTAAAGCATCTCCACAAGCCGCGCATGGTGGTAATGGAACGAACTCTCGACCGGGCCCGCCGCCAACTGCTTGAACACGGCGAGTTCCTGTTCGGCCTTGGGCGTGCCCATGCTCTTCACGATGTTCAGCCGCGCCAACGGCCCCACTCGATAGCTCCCTTCGGGATACCCGAGCGGCTTGTAGTAAGCGAACTTCGTGTAGCTGTAAGGTTCCACCGCTTCGCCAATCACTTCGGCGTAACGGCTCGCCGTGATACCTTCCTCGATCGTTTTGCCCTTGGCGTCGATCAGGCGCAGGGCGCCATCCGTGAACTCAATCGATTCATCCTCGTTGATGAGACTCAGGTAATTCGACGGGAAGTTAGCGAAAACTCCGATCTCTGTTTTGAACGTGTCCGCGATCTTCTTGTACGCTCCCAGGGCCAGGCCGATATTTGCGTAGGCCTCCGGGATCATGGCCAGAATCTTGTCGCGCTTCTCGGCCGCAAGCGGCTCGGTCACGCCACCGGGCACAACCCAGCCCGGATGCACGCGCTTGTCGGCGAGCAGTTCGATGATGCTCTGCCCGAAGCGCCGCAGCGCGATGCCGGCGCGGCCCAGCTCGGGTTTGGTTGCCGCCACGCCCAGAATGTTCCGGACCTTGGGATCGGCCTCCATGCCCAGCAGCAGATCGGGCGAGGCGAGATAAAAGAAGCTCAGCGCATGCGACTGCACCATCTGCGCCAGATTCAACATGCGCCGCAACTGCGCCGCGGTGTGCGGAATGCGCACCGACATGATGGCCTCGCAGGCCTTGGCGGACGCAATGAGGTGCGAAACCGGGCAGATGCCGCAGATGCGCGCCATCAGGCTGGGCATCTCGTAGAACGGCCGGCCCTCGGAAAAACGCTCAAAGCCGCGTACCTGAGTTACGTGAAAATGCGCGTCTTCCACTTCGCCCTTGTCGTTGAGCTGGATGGTGATCTTGCCGTGTCCTTCAAGGCGCGTTACCGGATCGATGGTGATGGTCTGGCTCATAGGGCTCATCTCCGAATGTTTAAGCTCCAAAGCGGGTAAGCGCCGGAATATCCAGCGGCCCGCCGTTCACCAGCGCGGTCAGCGCGGTGTGAAATGTGCCTGCGGAGGGCGGACAACCGGGCAAAAACACGTCCACCTTCACAAACTCGTGAATGGGCCGCACGACGCGCAGCAGCTTAGGCACCACGACACAAGGAATCTGCGCCTGCGCGCTGGCGTTCTGGATATAGGCGCGGTCGAGAATCGCCTCCGGCCCGATGGGATTGCGCATCGACGGCACGTTTCCCGTAATGGCGCAGTCGCCCATCGCAATCAGCATCTTGGAGTGATCGCGAATCTTCTTGATCTTCTTCTCGTCGTCCACCGAAGCCACAGCTCCCTCGACCAGCGCGATATCCACCTCGTCAGGGAACTCCTTGGTGTCCACGAGAGGACTGTAGACCACGTCTACCACTTCCGCCAGCTCCAGAAGCCTCTCATCCATATCAAGAAAGGACATGTGGCAGCCGGAACATCCGTCCAGCCAGACTGTCGCCAATTTCAGTTTGCTCATTGCGCTTCCCTCATCAAATTCAGGTAGGGGAGAAAATCAGGGTACTTGGGATGATCGGAGCCGATCTTGCTCTTGTCAAAGAGCGCACCGGTGGGACATACCTGCACGCACTTGCCGCAGCGGGTACAAGCCGAGCCTCCCCAATCCTGGTGCAGGTCAGAGATGATCAACGAATTGATGCCGCGGCCCATCACGTCCCATATGTGCGCGCCCTCGATCTCAGAGCAGACGCGCACGCAGCGCGTGCACAGAATGCAGCGGTTGTGGTCCAGAGTGAAGCGCTCGTGCGAGGCATCAACGGACAGTTCGGGATTGCGATAGGGCAGCCGCACATGTGTCAGGCCCTGTTCCTGACCCAGCGTCTGCAGCTCACAGTGGCCGTTGGAAACGCAGACAGAGCAAATATGGTTGCGTTCCGCGAAGAGCAGCTCGAGAATCGTGCGACGGTGCTTCTGCAGGCGTTCGGTGTTGGTGCTTACCTCCATGCCCTCCTGCACCGTGGCCATGCAGGCTGGCAACAGCTTATTGCTGCCTTTGATTTCGACCAGGCACAGACGGCACGCGCCCACGTCGCTCAAGCCTTCCAAATGGCACAGCGTGGGGATGTTGATGTCGTTCTCTCGCGCCACTTCCAGAACCGTCTGGCCGGCGCGTGCGCTTACCTCCTGCTCGTCGATGACAAGAGTTTTGACGTCGGTTTCCACGCTCATGCCACCACCTCCGTGGCCGCTTCCATGTTGCAAACGCCGGCCGGACAGCGCTTGTTCACAATGTGCTCGAGGTATTCGTTGCGGAAATACTTGAGCGTGCTCAAGACGGGGTTAGGCGCGGTCTGGCCCAGTCCGCACAAACTCGTCTCCTTCACAGTGGAGCAGAGATCCTCGAGCAGCGCCAGGTCGTCCATGGTTCCGATGCCGTTGCAGATGCGCGTGAGCAGTGTGTGCATCTGCGCCGTGCCCGCGCGGCAGGGAATGCACTTGCCGCACGACTCCGTCATGCAGAACTCGATAAAGAAGCGCGCCACGTTAACCATGCAGGAGGTGTCGTCCATGACGATCATGCCGCCCGAGCCCATGATCGAACCCATCTTCAGCAGCGCGTCGTAGCTGACGCCGACGTCGAGCATCTCCGCAGGGATGCAGCCGCCGGAGGGTCCGCCGGTCTGCACGGCCTTGAAGGTATGCCCGCCCGGCACGCCGCCGCCGATGTCTTCGATGATCTCGCGCAGCTTGATGCCCATGGGCACTTCTACCAGGCCGGTGTTGGCGATCTTGCCGGTCAGGGCGAACACCTTGGTCCCCTTGCTGCGCTCGGAGCCCATGTTGAAGAACCACTTGCCGCCGTTGCGCACTATCGGCGCAATGTTGGCATACGTCTCCACGTTGTTGATCAGCGTGGGTTTGCCCCACAGTCCGCTAGCGGCCGGATACGGGGGCCGCGGCTTGGGCGTGCCGCGCTTGCCTTCGATCGAAGCGATTAGCGCCGTCTCTTCGCCGCATACAAACGCGCCGGCGCCGAGCCGGATTTCCACGTCGAAGCTGAACGGCGTGTTGCAAATGTTGTTGCCCAGCAGGCCATGCCTCCGCGCCTCGCGCAGCGCTGTCGTCAGCCGCGACACAGCCACCGGATACTCCGCGCGGACATAAATGAATCCTTTGCTCGCGCCTACGGCATAGGCGGCAATCGCCATGCCCTCGATCACGCGATGCGGATCGCCCTCCATCACGCTGCGATCCATGAACGCACCGGGGTCGCCTTCGTCGCCGTTGCAGATTACATATTTCGGGTCGCCCGCGGCCTTGGCCACCGTGCCCCACTTGAGTCCCGTGGGATAGCCGCCGCCCCCGCGCCCGCGCAGGCCGCTCTCCGTGACGCGGTGAATCACGCCTTTGGGCGTCATCTCGGTGAGCACCGTCAACAGCGCCTTGTAGCCGTCGCGGGCAATGTAGTCGTCAATCTTCTCCGGATCGATGTAGCCGGCGTTTTCGAGTACTACGCGTACCTGCTTGTCAAAGTGGTCATTCAGGTCGCATTGCAGCTTAGGCGCCGGCGCACCGCCCAAGCTTTTCACAATCGCTTCGGCGTGGCCTGCATTCACGCGGTGGTAAAGCGTCTCCTCCGGATCGACGCGCACCAGCGGCCCATGCGAGCACGGGCCCATGCAGCCGGTGCGCCGCACCAGCACCGTTTTGCCCGCGGCTTCAGCGGCCTTGACCAGTGCATCTTTCAACTTGCCGGCGCCCTGGCTGGCGCACGCCAAGTCCATGCACACATTTACCTCGTAATCGTACTTGGCGTTTTCCTGATTGACGCTTTTGGCGATCTGTTCGAGCTCCTCGATGGTCATTCCACGGCCCACCTTTCCAGTTGCTCGAGCATCTGTTCACGGCTCATCTCGCCCACCACTTCGCCATCGAACAACGCTACCGGGGCGCGGCTGCACGCGCCCACGCAGCGCGCCGTCATCAGGCTGATCTCCCCGTCTTTCGTCGTCTGGCCCTGCGCGATGCCCAGCCGCTTCTCCGCTGCGGCAATCAGTTTGTCGGCGCCCTTGATGTAGCACGCCGTGCCGGCGCACACCGTCAAGGTGTGTTTCCCGGGCGGCTTCAGGCTGAAGTAGTGATAAAACGTCGCTACGCCGTAAGCCTGACTCAGCGGCACGCGCAGCGAAAGAGCAACGAAGCGGATCGACTCGTCGTCCAGATATCCAAACGACGACTGCACCGTGTGCAGCGCCTCAATCAGCGCGTGACGGGCAAACCCGTTCTTGCGCATGGTGCCGTTCACGATCTTCCATCGCTTGTCGTCGCTGGGTAAAGGCGGGGGCGTGAATACAGGCACATTTCCTCCCTGATCGGTGCATCCGGAGACGTGAATCGGGCGCGGAGCGGGGGACTGGCCCGCCTGCGCCTGATACTACCATTGTTGTACGAGCTTCGGTGCCTCGCCATCCGTGACAGCAGTCACGTGCGTGTGTGGCTATCCCATTTATTGGCATGGATTTCGGCCGCTCTTAAATGCGGCTGCCAGCCTCAGCGCTCAGTTGGCCGGCAGCGGAGTCGCGGCACACGGCGCCGAAGAGAGAACGGCGCGAAAGCTGTGCGGAAGATCACGCGAAAAACACGATCCTCCCTTCCCACCCGCTACAGCCCCCGCCGCCGAACTGCCGGCGTCAATCTTCCGTGCCAGTAACTCTTTTACTTGCCCGGTTTGAGCTCAAGATGGTAGTCACTGCAATCGATCGTCACCACGGTCTGCCCAAACAGAAAGCTGCTCGACTCGGCGCGGGCATGCACCGCCATCGAAAATCCGTTGACGTTTGCATATTGCCGCATCATGTGCGTCGTTCCCGAAAACGCTGAAGGATTCTTTGACGCGGTTCCGTCGATCTTCACCAGAGTTCCGTCTTGCGCGTCCACCCACATGGTTCCGTCGATCATGTTGGTAGCCTTCTCTTTAGGCGTAATAGCGAAGGCGAAGCAGTCGCGCCCATTCACCTTCTGCACTCCGCCGGGTTTCAACTTCATCTCGTAATTCGCTGACGAGAACCACGACTTCTCCACGTTCCCCGGCAAGTTGATCGTCTGCTCGTTACTGAGAAGCGGCTTCAATCCGAAATGAAGAAAAATCGACGATCCGCTCTGCGAAAGCACGGTGTAGGTCTTGCCCACGCCCTTCTGGTAGGTATCCTTCACCGTCATCTCCGCCGCGGGATGCGTTTCATCGCCGCCCCTGTATACGGCGTAGTGCTCAATGTCAGTGAACCCAAGAATGTTGTCAAATCGCGCCGCAACTGCGGCATCCACAAGGTGGATCACTTCCGCAACATTCGGTTCCTGTGCAGTTGTCATCGCACCCAGCAGGACCGCAATCGCAACTCCCGCAATCGCGCCCGCCGTTCTTGATTGCCTGCAATCCATCATTTCTCTTCCGCCACTCTCAAATTATGCGACTTTTCCCATGCTCGCGCCGGCACGCCCGGTCCAAATCATGCGATCGTAAGCGGCGCGAGCCAGGAACGCGCAGAACCCCATGCGCTATGCTGATTTACTGAGGGAGGCGAAAACTTGACCCGGGAATCTCGTCCAAAACCAGGACGGCCCGAAGGGCTGCTGCTCCGGCGCGAACTGCTCACCGTAAGCGGCGTCGTGCAGGGCGTGGGCTTTCGCCCCTTCGTCTACCGTCTTGCCGCGGAGGAGGGGCTCGCCGGCTTTATCGGCAACGACACCGGCGGCGTCACCATCGCCATCGAAGGTTCGCCGGAACGTCTTGAATGTTTTCGCCGCCGCTTGCAAGCAGAAGCCCCGCCGCTCTCGCGCATTGACTCTGTAGCCATCCACAACGCGCCGCCCACGGGCGAAACCGGCTTTCGCATCGTCGCCAGCGAGTCCGGCGGGCAGGTCAGCACGGGCATCCCCGCCGATGCGGCCACCTGCCCGGACTGCCTGCACGAGCTGCTAGATCCCAAGGACCGGCGCTACCGCTATCCCTTCCTCAACTGCACCAACTGCGGCCCGCGGTTCACCATCACGCGCAGCATTCCCTATGACCGTCCGCAGACCTCTATGGCGCGCTTCAAAATGTGCGCCGCCTGCCAGGCGGAGTACGACGATCCCACGAACCGGCGATTCCATGCGCAGCCCAACGCCTGTCCTGTCTGTGGCCCGCGCGTTTGGCTGGTGCAGCCCGACGGGACCGAGATTCCTTACGCCGATCCTGTCACCGAGACGATTGACCGGCTCATGGCCGGAGAGATTGTTGCGATCAAGGGCATCGGCGGGTTCCACCTGGCCGTGGATGCCACCAACGAGGCTGCGGTGATGCGCCTACGCGAGCGGAAGCGCCGGTATGGAAAACCGCTGGCGATCATGGTGCGCGATCTCGACGCCGCGCGCTCGGTTTGCGAGCTGACCGGCGAAGAGGAGGCGTTGCTCGAGACGATTCCGCGGCCGATTGTTCTCGCCGCGCGCCGCGCGGGTTGCGGCATTGCCGATTCCGTAGCGCCGTGGATTCCATGGCTGGGCGTGTTTCTACCCTATACACCGTTGCAGCATCTGCTCTTTGCCGATCTTCGTGTGAAAGCTCTCGTGATGACGAGCGCTAACCTGAGCGAGGAGCCCATCGCTATCGACAACGATGAGGCACTCACCCGCCTGGGCCAAATTGCTGACGCGTTCCTTATGCACGACCGCGAAATCCTGCAGCGCTGCGACGACTCCGTGATGGCTGTGGTCGACGGCGCGCCGCAGTTGGTGCGCCGCGCCCGCGGGTTTGTGCCGCTCGCCATCCCGCTGCCGGGCAATTTTGGGAAAGACGGGTCCCCTCCGCTTCTCGCCGTCGGCGGCCACCTCAAAAACGTATTCGCCCTGGCCCGCGGCCGCTTCGCCTATCAAAGCCAGCATCTGGGCGATCTCGAGAACCTCACCGGCCTCGATTTCTTCCGCGAGTCGCTCGCCCACCTCATGCACACCTTCGAGATTGAGCCGGAGGCGGTGGTTCACGATCTGCACCCCGGCTATCTCTCAAGTACATGGGCAAAACAGTGGGCGCGCGAGCGCGGCCTACCGCTCATCGCCGTGCAGCACCACCACGCGCACATCGCGGCCTGCATGGCCGAGCACTGCCTCGAAGGCCCGGTCATCGGCCTCTCGCTTGATGGCACAGGGTATGGGACGGATGGAAGAATCTGGGGCGGGGAAGTGTTGATCAGCCGTTTGGACGGATTCGAACGCTTTGCCCACCTCGACTATGTGCCGATGCCCGGCGGAGAAGCGGCAATTCGCGAGCCGTGGCGAATGGCGCTGGGGCATTTGCACGCGGTTGGCTTCGACATCGAATCGCCTGAAGTGCTCGACATGGCCGGCATGAAGCAAAAAGACGCGCAGGTACTCAGCCGCATGATCGAACGCGGATTGAATGCGCCGCTCACTTCGAGCTGCGGCCGGCTCTTCGATGCCGTAGCAGCGGTGGTTCTGGGCCGCGGCGTGGTCGAATATGAGGCGCAGGCGGCGATTGAGCTGGAAGGTGTCGCCGTCGAAGAGCCAGATACTCTCGATTCCGGTTACCCGCTCGATCTGCTTGGCGGGGATTGGAGCTCGCGCGAGCCCGCGCGCATCTCCGCCGCTCCGCTGTGGCGCGCGTTGTGGGGGGATTTGCGCACTGGGGCGAGCAAGGCGCAGATGGCTGCGCGTTTTCATGCCGGCGTGGCGTCTGCTTTCCTTCGTGCCGCGGTGATGGCGCGCGAAGCGACAGGCATCGCGCAGGTGGCGATGTCGGGTGGCTGCATGCACAACCGCCGCCTCGCACGGTTGCTGCGCGCGGGACTGGAGGAGTCAGGATTCCAGGTTTTCCAGCATTGCCAGGTTAGTCCCGGCGATGGAGGGTTGAGCTACGGACAGGCGGTGGTGGGGGCGGCAATCCTGGCGCAGCAGAAATCAGCCCGATAGCCGCACCAACTCTTGCCCACTTGTGTGCGGGCCAGGAGGCCCGCACGACAGCCGGTCTGGAGACCGGCGTTACGATTTTAGCCGGAGAGACGCACTAGCTCCTGCGCTTCCTGGCGCGGGCCGAGAAGCGACATGCGCGGAATGCGCCCGCGCACCATGGCCACCTCGTCGCAGCGATGCAGCCGCGGGCAGGCCTGGCAGTCCTTGAAGATTTTGTCGGGCAGCTCCGACTTGTCTTCGACGGTGCGGAAGCCGTACTTGAAGAAGAAATCCTGGATGCGCGTGAAGAGGCAGACGGATTGAACGCCGTGCGTCTCGGCTTCTTCGATGAGCGCGCTCACGATGCGGCCGCCGGCGCCCTGGCCCTTGGCCTCCGGCTTGACTACGATCGAGCGCACCTCGCAGAGATGCGGCCCGTAAAGGTGCA
>JBEKXX010000116.1:0-13467 GCA_049511595.1 Occallatibacter sp.
AGAATCAAGTTACGGAGGGGCAATGGCCCAAAGTAAGTAATCGAGAGCTAGTAACTCGAAGATAACTTGGGCCCGCACACGATACAAGTGCGGCTCGGCACAAGTAAGGCCAACAGTAACACTGAGATACGGTGGCCCGCCGTTCTGAGGAAGGTACGAGCGACCCGGGACGCCTACGACCGCCTCCTGTAACTATGAGCCATTTTGACAGTATGTAAGGCAGCTTTTTTCTGATGAAAAGCCACTTAGCGATTGTGCCTTGGTCAATACCAGCAGGAGACCCGCTACAGGGTCAGGCGCCGAGCGGCTTAAGGCATTTCTCCCAATCCTGTAAAGTGCTCAATGGTTCGAAGGTTGCCGCTCACTGGAGTTCGCGTCAACTTTGCGGTCTTGAACCCCTATACACCATTGGGAGAAATGCGTTAGCTCGCCAGCCCTATTTTGCCGCCAACTGGCGCAGGACGTACCGCAGGATGCCGCCGTGCCGGTAGTACTCGGTCTCCTGGGGCGTGTCGATGCGGACCGTTGTTTTGAACTCCCTGACCTTGCCGTCGCTGCCGGCGGCTTTGACGCGGAGCGTGCGGCCGTTGGCAAAGTGGTCTTTGAGCAGCGCGGTGAGGCCGGGGAAGTCGTAGACCTCCTCGCCGGTGAGGCCGAGGGACTCGGCGTTCTCGCCCGGCGAGAATTGCAGGGGAAGGATGCCCATGCCGACGAGATTGGAGCGATGTATGCGCTCGAAGCTTTCTGCGATGACGGCGCGGACGCCGAGGAGCTTGGGGCCCTTGGCGGCCCAGTCGCGCGAGGAGCCGGAGCCGTACTCTTTGCCGGCGATAATGATGAGCGGTGTGCCGCGCTCGGCGTACTTTTGGGAGGCATCAAAGATACTCATGACCTCGCCTTCAGGGAGCAGGCGCGTGACGCCGCCCTCGGTACCGGGGGCGAGCTTGTTGCGCAGGCGCACATTGGCGAATGTGCCGCGGACCATGACTTCGTGGTTGCCGCGGCGCGAGCCGTAGGAGTTGAAGTCAGCTGGTTTAACGCCATGCTCGGTGAGGTATTTGCCGGCCGGTCCGTTGGCTCTGATGGAGCCGGCGGGCGAGATGTGGTCGGTGGTGACGGAGTCGCCGAGGACGGCGAGGACGCGCGCGCCTGCGATGTCGGTGACGGGCGCGGGGGTCATGGTCATGCCGTCGAAGTAGGGCGCTTTGCGGATGTAGGTCGAGTCCGGCTCCCACTGGTAAACCTTGCCGGTGGGGAAGCTGAGGCCCTGCCAACTGGCGTCGCCTTGTGTCACGGTGGCGTATTCCTTGCGGAAGCTCTCGCTTGAAACGGCGCGCTCGATGACGGCGGAGACCTCGGCTTGCGAGGGCCAGATGTCGCGGAGGTAAACCGGCTTGCCAGAGGGATCGTTGCCGAGCGGGTCTTTGTCGAAGTTGTGGCCGATGCGGCCGGCGAGCGCGTAGGCGACGACGAGCGGCGGGGACATGAGATAGTTGGCGCGGACTTCGACATTGACGCGGCCCTCGAAGTTGCGATTGCCGCTGAGGACGCTGACTGCGACGAGGCCATGCTCGTCGATGGATTTGGAAACGTCGGCGGGCAGCGGGCCGGAGTTGCCGATGCAGGTGGTGCAGCCGTAGCCGACGACGTTGAAGCGGAGCTTCTCGAGATAGGGAAGCAGGCCGGACTTCTGGTAGTAATCCGTGACGACGCGAGAGCCAGGAGCGAGCGAGGTCTTGACCCACGGCGGAACGGTGAGGCCTTTTTCGACGGCCTTCTTGGCGAGCAAGCCGGCGGCGATCATGACCGAAGGATTCGAGGTGTTGGTGCAACTGGTGATGGCGGCGATGACGACCGAGCCGTGGTCGAGATAGGGATCGGGATCGACGTTAAAGCGATCTTTTACCGTTGTTGTGACGTGGAGCGGAGCTTCTAGGGCGATGGCGGTATCGGCGACAGTCTGGCGCTGCCACGCAGCCGCGGTGCGCGAGCCCAGCGGCTTGGCCGTGGGCGCAAGGAGCGAGGGCAGTTGCTGGGCGAAGCTGGCGGCTGTGTCCTTGAGGAGAACGCGGTCCTGCGGGCGGCGCGGTCCGGCGACGCTGGGCTCGACGGTGGAGAGATCGAGATCGATGGTCTGCGAGTACTCGGCCTCAGGCGAGCCGGAAGTGTGAAAGAGTCCCTGCTCTTTGTAATAGGCCTCGACGAGGGCGATCTGCTCTTCGCTGCGGCCGGTGAGGCGCAGGTAGCGGAGGGTCTCGGCGTCGACGGGGAAGATGCCGCAAGTGGCGCCGTACTCGGGGGCCATGTTGCCGATGGTGGCGCGGTCGGCCAGCGGCAGCTCGGCGATACCGGGGCCGTAGAACTCGACGAATTTGCCGACGACACCGAGCTTGCGCAGAGCCTGCGTGACGGTGAGGACGAGATCGGTGGCGGTGGCGCCTTCACGCAATTTGCCGGTGAGCTTGTAGCCGACGACTTGCGGGATCAACATGCTCACGGGCTGGCCGAGCATGGCGGCTTCGGCCTCGATGCCGCCGACGCCCCATCCGAGAACGCCGAGTCCGTTGATCATGGTGGTGTGGGAGTCGGTGCCGACGAGGGTGTCGGGGTACGCCGTGAGATGGCCGTTGGTTTCGGTGGTGAAGACCACACGGGCGAGATATTCGAGGTTGACCTGGTGGCAGATGCCCATGCCGGGCGGGACGGCGGAGAAGTTGCGAAAAGCGGACTGGCCCCACTTGAGGAAGGCATAGCGCTCGCGGTTGCGCTGGAACTCGAGGAGCGAGTTGGCGGCGTAGGCTGCGGGCGTGCCGTACTCGTCGACTTGGACGGAGTGGTCGATGACGAGCTCGGCGGGGGCGAGGGGATTGACGCGCTCGGGATCGCCGCCGAGAGTCTTGATGGCGTCGCGCATGGCGGCTAGATCGACGATGGCGGGAACTCCGGTGAAGTCCTGCATGAGGACGCGCGCCGGCATGTAGGCGATTTCGCGGCTAGGCTCGGCTTTGGCGTCCCAGTTGGCGAGGAATTCGATGTCGGCGGCTGTGACGTTGACGCCGTCCTCACGGCGGAGGAGGTTCTCGAGAAGAATCTTGAGGCTGAAGGGAAGGCGCGAGAGGTCGAAGCCGCGCACGGCGAGAGCGGCGAGGCGGTAAATGGTGTAGGAGCGGCTGCCGGAGGTGAGCGCGGTGCGGCTTTTGAAGCTGTTCATCGGAAGATCCTCTCAGCGGGGCTAGCGGAGTTAGCGGAACTTGCGGAGCTCTGAACCGCAAGCATCCGGCGGGCATTTTAAACGAGGCACGGCCCGCGCGGGAAAAACTCTCGACGGAAATAGATTACTCACCGCTTGGGGTCAGCGTCCACGGTCGGGGCGGCCGCGGCGGAAGCGGCGGAGAAGGGGCGAGCCGGCAATGTTGAGACGGCGGCGCATGGTACGGGAAGATTTTAGCGCGGATGAGAGGTTGGATGGAAGGAGAATCTGTGTCCGGTAGAACTGGCTTGCAAAAATCAGGCTGTGATGGAAGCGGTAAGGCGGACGCCCAGGGCATGCATAACCTTAAGCGCAGTGCCGAGCTCCGGATTGCCAGTTTCGCTGAGCGCGCGATAGAGGGATTCGCGGGTGACGCCGGTTTCGCGCGCAAGCTGGGCCATTCCGCCGCGCGCCCGCGCAACGGCACCAAGGGCCTTGGCGATGTAACGCGGATCGTCGCTATCGAGCGCCTCTGTCAGGTAGGCGGCGATGGTCCCGGGATCGGTGAGGAATTCGGCTGCGTCGTACGGTTTAGTTTTGATTTTCATCTCATTGCTCCGTCTCAGCCCATTGGGACGCGATGGACTTCGCTCGTTTGATGTCATTTACTTGCGTACTTTTGTCGCCGCCGCAAAGCAAAACGATCAGCAACTGTCCGCGCTGGATGTAATAGACCCTGTAGCCGGGGCCAAAATCGATTTTCATCTCAACTACGCCAGCGCCGACACTTCTCGTTTTACCGGGGTTCCCATCCTCCAGCCGATCGATCCGCGCGAGAATCTTCGCGCGACCTTGCTTGTCCCGCAAGCCGCTCAGCCACGCAGCGAATTCTTCAGTGCGACGAACTTGCACAGAACGCAATCAATTCGATTCCCATATAGTGTAACCCATAGATTACGTCAATGCAAGTGCGACACGAACCATCGAGATTGTCGCGAGCGGAACCATGATGCGGATACTGCGGCGGAGGGCTTCCGAACCGCACCGCTCGCTGTACCTATACTTGAAGTAATAAGTACTTCGCAGCGAGGTTCCCGGAAATTGAAGTATTGGGTTGGAATCCAAGGGCTTTATTCGCGCTTCGGGGGTTGGGTTGGGCGCCTGATGCCCACCGAGCGGCAGCGGCTGCTGGCGATCACGATCGTTGCCGGAGGACTGTGCGGGCTGGCGGCTGTAGCCTTTCACGTCACTTGCTATGTTCTGTACGGGTTTTTCATCAATCGCGCGACCTCAGCGCCGGGCCAAAGCTGGATTTGGTGGACGATTTTGACACCTGCATTGGGCGGCCTCGTTGCAGGCCTGGGCCTGTTTTACTGGGTGCCGGCGGCGGCTGGCAGCGGTATTCCGCAGGTTAAAACGGCATACACCTTCCGCTTCGGCGCCATTTCCATTAAAGAGACCATTGGCAAGTTCGTTCTGTGCGTGTTGCAGCTTGGGGTGGGAGCATCGCTGGGCGTGGAAGGCCCTACGGTGCAGATATGCGCCGGAGTGAGCAGCTTTTTGGCGCGCATTGCGCGGCTAAGCCCCGTCAACCGTCGGCGCATGGCATCGGTGGGCATGGCGGCAGGCATTGCGGCAGCGTTCAACGCGCCCATCGCAGCCGTAACTTTTACTTTGGAAGAGCTGGTCGGGAACCTGGACCAGACGATGCTTTCGGGCGTGATCGTATCGGCGGCGCTGGCTGCCGTGGTCGAAAACAGGGTGATCGGTTCCCATCCCATTTTTTATGTCCCCAAGCACTACGAGCTCACGAATTACTCCTCGCTGGTGTGGTATGCGCTGCTGGGCCTGTTGGCGGCGTTTGTCTCGGTGGCGTTTACCGATTCGCTGCTTTGGCTGCGCGGGTGGTTCAAGCGGTTCAAGGCGGTTCCGCAGTGGGTGCACCCGGCCCTGGGCGGTGCGGCGACGGGAAGCTTTGCCGTGGTGGCGATCATGTTCTTCCATGTAAACGGCATCGCCGGCGACCCATACAAGACGCTGACCATGGCGCTAAATGGCGAGATGGGCGTGCTGCCGATTGCGATGGCGGTGCTGTGCGTGCTCAAGTTGGCCGCAACGGTCACCTCGTATGCCAGCGGCGGCGCAGGCGGCATTTTTGCTCCGGCGCTTTACATGGGCGGGATGCTGGGCGGCGCAGTGGGGTGGATCGATGTAACGGTGTTCCACCACTCGGCGGACGCCATTGGCGCATTCGCCGTGGTGGGCATGGGCGCGGTGTTTGCCGGTATTGTTCGCGCGCCGATGACCTCGGTCCTCATCATTTTCGAGATGACAGGCGGCTACGGGCTGATTCTGCCGCTGATGATCGCCAACATGAGCGCGTTTGCGCTGGCGCGCCACTGGCGGCACACGCCCGTGTACGAGGCTCTGCTGGAGCAGGACGGCATATACCTGGATCGAAGACACAAGCCGCACGGCCCCGCCGGTCAAAGCGCAATGCCCGTGGAGGAAGTGCACGCGGGAGGGCCGTTTCCGGAGATGGGGCAGTGAGGGTGTGGGTGGGTGCTGAGGCGACGAATAGCGAGGACCCACGGTATGAATCCTTCATACTTGTGTTAGACTTGCCTTGAGGAGCCAACCGTATGCCGACTGCGCCGTGCGAAAAGCGTACATTCAGCCTGCCCAACGAGCAGGGCCGCTACATTGACCGCCTGGTGCGTTCCGGGACTTACGCGTCGGCGAGTGAAGTGGTTCGAGCCGGGTTGCGGGCACTGGAGGAGCGGGACGCAGTGGTAGAGCGATGGCTGCGCGGGGAGGTGGCTGTTGCATATGATGCGCTTGAAGCCGATCCGAAGCGAGCGATTCCTGCTGAGGCCGCATTTGGTGCGGTACGCACGCGCCATCGGCAGGGAAGGTCGCACAAGGCGTGAAGCTCAAGGTCGTGTTTGCGCCTGAGGCCCGGGACGATCTCTTCGAACTCTACGACTACATTGCACATTATGGCAGCCCCGATCGTGCCATGGCCTACATCGAGCGCATTGAGAGGGCATGCATGAGCCTGCAGACGCTCCCGAACCGAGGAACGCTGCGCGAAGATCTGCGGCAGGGTTTGCGCGTGATGGGATTTGAACGGCGCGCTCTGATTGCATTCCGCGTCAATCCGGGCTCGGTTGCGATTCTCCGCATTCTCTATGGCGGGCGGAGTGCAGAGCGGGCTTTCCGGCGGTTTGATGAGAGTTGATGGAGCCGAGGAAGAGGAGCAAGCTTTGCGCCGACTGGGTGCGGAATCTCGCGGGTTGAACTATCGCGGTTCCATGTTGTAAAGGAAGAAGGCGCGGAGCTCGAGGTAGGGGCCGTGGAACTCGCGGGGCAGAGCAGGATAGCTGGAGCCGGTGATGGCGCCCCAGGCCGCGCGGTCAAGGCCAGTGTCGCCGGAACGGCCGTCCAACTGCATGTCGACGACCTGGCCGTTGGGCAGAACCTTGAAGTGGATGACTACGACGCCCGACTTGAGGATGGGCGGGTTGACTTCGTCGGGGATGAGCGGATCCCATGTCATTTGCGTAATGTAGTGCCAGCGCGCCAGCCAGGAGCTGAAGTCCACGCCTTGCGTATCGGAGAGAATCTCGATACCGCCGGTGCCCGCACCGGGGTGCATCGACAACCCGCCTGAAGGGGCATCGCCGTAGGACTGCCCCCCGTGGTTGTGCATGGCATTCTGCATGTCCTGCTTGAGCTGATCGGCGGGGTTCTGCGAGCCCATGGCGAAGCTGGGCCTGGCCGGGACGGCAGCAGGACGCGGCGCTTCTACCTGTGACTGCGGACTGGGCGGAATCGGCTGCGAGGGCTGGGGCTTGGGCTGCTCCGGCGCCTGCTGCGCCGCGGGCGGAGGCGGCGGCGACTCGCGGTTCAGCTCGTCCAGAGTTTGCTTGTCGATGAGCGGCTTGTTGGGCAGGGGCTTGGGCGCGGGCCTGGACTGGAGCTTGCGCAGGGCGTCGGGCGGCAGGTCAAGGTAGGCGAGGTCCTTGCGTTCCTTGATGGCTTCGAAGGGGTCAACGACCCTTGGAACCTTGAAGATGTAGGTCGGAATCCAGGTGATGGCGGAGATGAACAGGATGTGGATGAGGATTGCGAGCCAAAAGCCCTCGCGCAGGCGCGACCAGCGCCGCTCATCTTCGAGCTCGCCGATCATCTCCAGCAATTCGTGGGTGCTGTAGTCGACCCAGCGCGAGCTACTGACGACTGGGGCGGACGGCTCACGCGGTTCCAAGTCGCGCTCAGAGAACGTGTCCAGCCCCAAAATCGAACCCCGGATAGAGGTTTCCTGTGCGGGACTGTCAGTTTGAGGGCTCGGCTCGGCTGGTCCCTTGGGTTCGTTCACGTCGGCTGGCGCTTCGCTGGTAGGCATTCGATGCTGAGGAGCGTCACAAGACACACATACGCCCTGGCTCCTGTATGAGTCCTTCCTGTCTATTCTCTCATCCCCGTCAAAGACTTGCTCAATCCCCTGCCTCGTACAATGGTTCTGATTGAATTGACGCAGGATAGGCTGGAAGGGGACAGGGTTTGAAGCAGTTTTTTGCTCGCATTGCGGCGGAATGGAAGCTGGCGATTCTGCCGGCGCTGCTGAAGTGGGGGATCTGGGGCGTGGGCGCGGTTGCTCTGCTCGACTCGTCGAGCATTCCCGTGCCCATGGACGCGATTTTGGCCCTCTATGTGTGGAACGACAAGCGGCACTTCTGGCTCTACTGCCTGGTGGCGGCGGCGGGCTCGGCGATCGGGGGCCTGCTGCCCTATTGGTTGGGCCGAGCGGGGGGCGAGCTTTTCCTGCTCAAGCGCGTGGACCGGGCGAAGTTCGAGCGAATGCGCGACCGTTTTCAGCGCCAAGAGTTCCTGGCAGTCATGATTCCATCCATGATGCCTCCACCGGCTCCCTGGAAGATATTTGTTTTTGCTTCGGGCGTCTTTGAGATGCGGGTGGGGAACTTTCTGCTGGCCGTGTTTGCGGGAAGGATGGTGCGCTGGCTGGCGCTCTCGCTGCTGGTGCTCAAGCTGGGGCCGGGCGCGGTGGACCTGGTGGCGCGGCATGCCCTCGTGACCGTTGTTGCTGTGGGTGCGCTGGGCGTGCTGGGATTCGCGTGGTGGTGGATGCGCAAGAAACGCGGCGGCAAGCTGCTGGAAGATTAATGCGTCTTTCAACGCATGAAGCACTCCTGTGCCCGCCTTAACCGTCCATGCACAGGAGTGAATCCTGCGAAGTTTACTTTTCCGCCAGTGCAGCGGCCGGACGATGGAGACCCATCCGCCGCACCAGAGCGGGCACGCCGAGCGCAACGCCGAGGACGATCGAGGTGGCGAGGAGATCGTTGCGATAGAAGGGCACGCCGGCCAGATAGCAGACTCCAAGCCCGGCGAGGGTGTGCGGATACCCGTTGAAGCCGCTGGCCCAGACGCCGTAATTGGAGACAAGGAAGAACGAGGTTGGTCCGAGGAGCGCGCCCGCGGCCCCGCGCGCGAAGGTCGCGCGCTTGCGGAGCAGGATGGATCCGAGCGCCATAGCCGCCAGATACCACATCCAGGTGATCGCATAGCCCTGCCAACGGAAGCTGTAGTGGTAGACGAAGATCGTCAGGTAACAATCTGTCGCGATGAGAGCGGCGAGGGGTACGAGCATCTCGCGCCAGGGACGCCGCGCGCCGAAATAGAGCAGGCCGCCGGTCACAGCGGTAAAGTTCCACCATCCCGCATGAGGTAATACGCGAGTGAAGACAGCAACCAACACGAGCAGATAAGCGGCCATGACTACCTCTTCTTTTTTATGGATGCCAAGAGATCTCGAACCGAAACGGCGATCCTGCGACTCAGGGACTGAATTTATTCTGCGGTACGCGTGCGGTGCGGTCAACCCCCAGACGTTCCACGAGGCAAATAAAGTTTTCCGCAGGAACAAATCCCCTACCGTTACCGTTGCTCCCGGCCATTCATGGCCTCGCCGGCTTCGTAGCTGCCGTCGACGATGTAGACCCATCCGCTAAGCGGCGAGCGCGCGGCGGCACTGCGGGTTCCGATGAACGGGTAGTCGAAGCGCAGATCGGTGAACTCGACGGTCGTCCACGAACGGTTGGGCAGCAGTCGCGGAGGGTCCATGCCTGGCGCAGGTTCCTGACCCACGTCGCGCACCACTGCCCATGTGCCCCAGTCGAGATAGACCCGGCCCAACGGCGTGCGCTTGGCAGCTTCCACCGCCGGGGTGTCGGCCGGCTTATAGAGCACATCGCGATGCGGGTCGCTGTCAATGGAACCGGTCCGCGTGTCGATCTCGGCGGTCTGATAGAAATCGGCGGTTTCGAGGATCGCGTGCCAGCGGAAGGGGCTCACGGGGTACGGCTCGACGGCCATGCGCGTGACCGGTTCGGCGGCAATGTTCGTGTTGTCGAGCATGGCCAGAGCATGAGCGTGCTCGGCCCAGCGCCAACAACCGAGCAGAAGCATTGCAACGAGAGCAAAGAAGGCCCAGCCGCGCCCGCGGAACGGCACTCGCCGGACGCCAATTTCGCGGTCGGCGAGGCCAAGCAGCCACGGCATGACCAGGGCGATGAAGAAGATGGCCCACAGCACCGGCTCGACGATGAACATGAAGCTGCCCGCATACCAGCGGGGATTGAAGGGAAAGAACGGGCGCAGGCCGTAGTTGTTGGTCCAGTCGAGGAGCAGGTGGCTGAGCGCGGCGACGAAGGCGGTGAGATAGAGCCAACCCCAGTGGATGGGCTGACGCGGCTGAACATGGGGTTCCGGAGATTGTGCGATCCCACCCTTTTCGTCCGCCGGCGCGGATGAAAAGGATGGGGCACCCATGTGTTTGTTTCGTACGCGCCAGAGGTGGAAGAGTCCCACCGCGCCGACCGCCGCGGCTGCCACAACGGGTACAGCCCAGAATGTGTGCGTGATGCCGCGATGGTGCTTGAGTTCCTCAACCGGCCCGGCAAAGCCCCAGAACCCGGCGCGGCCCAGGCAGGCTCCGGTCAGGAAATGAGTGACAGGTTCCATGAAAGCGCTTTGCCCTCATTAGAGAATGACATACGGGCTTGAGCGCACGGGAGAAACCACCGTGCTGGAAGCCGCGGGTGAAGCGGAGCGGCTTGGGCGTGTGTCCGAGAACGGCGTGCCTGGCCTACAATCGTGAGTGGACCGATAAGCCGGAGAAGGGCCATACCGCCATGATGCCAGTACAGACCAATGGGATGACGAGGAGAATTTTGAGCGCAGGAATTTCCATCGTCTTATGCGCCGCTGCCGGAGCCTGCGGAGCGCAGACGCAGACCGCCGCAAACTTCGGACCCGGCAATCCTTTTTATGCGCCCAGTACGCTGCCGTTTCACGCGCCGCCTTTCGACCAGATCAAGAACAGCGACTACCAACCGGCCATCGACGCGGGCATGGCGCAGCAGATCGCGGAGGTTGAGACGATCGCGAACAATCCTACGCCGCCGACATTCGAGAACACGCTGGCGGCGCTGGAGCGCTCGGGCCAGTTGCTGACGCGCGCGATGGCGGCGTTCAATTGCGTAACCGGCGCGAACACCGATCCTGAGCTGCAGAAGGTGCAGGAGTACGAGGCTCCGCGGCTGGCCGCCCATGAGGACGCGATTTATTTAAACGCCAGGCTCTTCGCGCGCGTGAAGGCGATCTACGAAAAGCGCGCGACGCTGGGCCTCGACCCGGAATCGCTGCGGCTGGTGGAGTACGACTACCAGCAGTTTGTAAAGGCGGGCGCGAATCTCTCCGACGCGGACAAAGCTCGGCTGAAAAAGATCAACGAAGAAGAGTCGACGCTTGAGAACTCGTTTATGACCAAATTGCTTGAGGCCACGAAGGCGGGCGCGTATGCGACCACCGACGCGAGCGCGCTGGCCGGGTTGAGCGAGGCACAGTTGGCTGGGGCAGCGGAGGACGCGAAGGCACGGAAACAACAGGGATGGCTGGCGCCGCTGCAGAACACCACGCAACAGCCCGATTTGACCTACCTGACGAACCGCGCCACGCGGCAGGCAATTTTCGAGAACTCCTGGAACCGCACCGAGCGCAACGACGGCAACGATACGCGCGCGACGATCGCGCGGCTGGCGCAGCTACGCGCTGAGAAGGGAGCGCTGCTGGGTTACCAAAATTACGCGGCGTGGAACCTGACCGACCAAATGGCCAAGACGCCGCAGGCGGCGATCCATTTTCTGGATGCGCTGACGCCGGCCGCGACGGCGCGGGCTGCCAGAGAGGCCAAAGATATCCAAGCGTTGGTTGACTCCCAGCACGGCGGGTTCACGCTGGAGCCGTGGGATTGGGAGTTTTATGCCGAACAGGTGCGCAAGGCCAAATACGACCTGGACGAAGCGCAGATCAAGCCCTATTTTGAGCTGAACAACGTGCTCGAAAAAGGGGTGTTCTACGCGGCGCACGAACTCTACGGCTTGACCTTCAAGGAGCGCAAGGACATTCCGGTGTGGCAGCCGGACGTGCGCGTGTTTGAGGTGTTCAATGCCGACGGCGCGCCGCTGGCGCTGTGGTATTGCGACTACTTCAAGCGCGACAACAAGAACGGCGGCGCGTGGATGGACACGCTGGTCGATCAGTCGAAACTGCTGGGCCAACTGCCGGTGGTTTTTAATGTGGCCAACTTTGAGAAGCCCGCGCCAGGACAGCCGGCGCTGCTCAGCTTCGACGACGTGACCACGATGTTCCACGAGTTCGGCCACGCGCTGCACGGAATGTTTGCCGATACGGAGTACCCCAGCCTGTCGGGCACGCAGGTTCCGCGGGACTTTGTCGAGTTTCCTTCGCAGTTCAACGAGCACTGGGCCAGCTACCCGGCTGTGTTTGCGCACTACGCGCGGCACTATAAAACCGGCGTGCCGATGCCTGCGGATTTGGCGGCCAAGATCGAGAAGGCGAAGACGTTCAACCAGGGCTACGATCTGACGGAGATTCTTGCCGCGGCCCGGCTGGACATGGAATGGCACACGCTGCCCAAGACCGCGCCGCTCGAGAATCCGGACACGTTTGAGGAGGAGGCGCTCAAAAAGACGCATTTATGGATCCGGTATGTGCCTCCGCGCTACCGCTCCAGCTACTTTCTGCACATCTGGGCCAACGGTTACCAGGCCGGCTACTACGCGTACCTGTGGACGGAGATGCTGGACGACGACGCCTTCCAGTGGTTCGAGGACCATGGCGGTATGACGCGCGCCAACGGCGAGCGCTTCCGGCAGATGGTGCTTTCGCGCGGCAACACCAAGGATCTGGAGAAGATGTATACGGCGTGGCTGGGCAGGGAGCCAAGCATCGAGCCGATGCTGAAGTTCCGGGGGCTGAAGGAGGAGGCGAAGTAAGCGGAGCTAGCGGGGTTGGCGGAGTTAGCAGAGGTAGGTGTTGCGCGCCGGCGCGATCCTGCGATCGAGAAAAACCCACCCTGGCCGGAAAAACAAAGACCCGGGGAGGATGGGCATCCCTTGGCGCCTCACTATAATCCTTAGCTATGAGCGAGCGGGACGCGGCAGAAAAGATCGAGAAGCTGCGGGAGGAACTGCGCCGCCACGAGCATCTCTACTACGTGCTCGACGCGCCGGAGATCGGCGACGCCGAATACGACGCGCTCATGAACGAGCTGAAGCGGCTGGAGGCGGCGCACCCTGAGTATGTGACAGCCGACTCGCCGACGCAGCGCGTGGGCGGCAAGCCGGCCGAGGGGTTCAAGAAGGCGCAGCACTCGCGGCCCATGCTCTCGCTCGACAATGCCTATTCGGCCGAGGAACTGTCCGACTGGGCCGCCCGAGTGCGCGAGCTGGCCGGCAATCTGCCCGTTGAATACACAGCCGAGTTGAAGCTCGATGGCCTGAGCGTGGCGCTGCGCTACGAGCCGGCTACGGATGGCGGCGCACGGCTTGCGATTGGGCTTACGCGCGGCGATGGGCAGACCGGCGAAGACGTTACCTCGAATATTCGAACGATTCGCAGCGTGCCGCTGAGCATTCCTGCCGGGCGATTGAAGAAAATTGGGTTGCCCGAAGCGTTTGAAGTGCGCGGCGAAGTGGTGATGCCGGAGGCGGCGTTTGTTCGCCTGAACGAGGAGCGCGAGCGGGAGGGGCTGCCGCCGGCGGTTAATCCCCGCAACGCAGCTGCGGGCACCTTGCGCACGCTTGAGCCCAGTATCGTTGCCAACCGGAGGCTGGTGTTTTTCGCATATTTTCTGCTGGTCGAAGGCGAGTATTGGCCGCAAGGCCAGA
>JBEKXX010000117.1:0-10164 GCA_049511595.1 Occallatibacter sp.
CACTCTCGGCGCAGAAGCTGGCCAATTCCCGACTGATATGGGCAGGGCCGTAGTAATTCAAGCGGAATGCGTTGGGGAGGGCAAACGGGTGAGGATCTGAGACAGGACAGATCTCTTCCGGATGGGAGACGAATAACGCGCTTGGCGGAACGAGGAGTCCGGCGGGCGCCGGACCCCTCGTTGTGCGTTATGGCAGGGAGTAGACGGTCTGCAGAACCTTTTCCTGCACGTTGCTTGGGAGCGGCGCATAGGAGAGAGTGGAGACCTCGCTCTCGCCGGACTTGATACACCAACTGAGCAGGTCCTTGATGACCTTCTCCTTCGCCATATCCTTGGGCTGCGTGGGAATGAGCAGATAGGTGAAGCTGGAGACGGGATAGGAAGCGGGACCCGGAGCGTTGGTGATGGAGACGCGATAATCGGCTGGTATCTTGGCCGTGGCCGCGGCAGCCGACACGCCTTCGATCGAAGCCTTGAGGTATTTCCCGTCCGCGTTCTGCACCAAGCCGAAGTCAATGTGGTTTTGCAGAGCATAAATCAGCTCGACGTAGCCGATGGCGCCGGGCAACTGGCGCACGTAGCCGGCCACGCCCTCGTTGCCTTTGCCGCCCACTCCTGTCGGCCAATTAATGGACGTGCCCTTGCCCGGACCGCCGGCCCACTCTTTGCTGACTTTGCTCAGGAAGTCGGTCCAGATGAAGGTGGTGCCGCTGCCATCCGAGCGATGAACGACGATGATCTTCTGATCGGGCAGATGAACGCCGGGATTGTCCTTGGCGATGCGCGGATCGTTCCAGTTCGTGATCTTGCCCAGGAAGATGTCCGGGAGTACAGATTGGCTGAACTTGAGATCGGTGGCGACGCCGGGCACATTGTAGGCCGGCACGTCCGCGCCCAGCACGGTGGGAATGTGAATCAGCTTGACGCCGCACGAAGCGAGCAACTCGTCGGTCATGGGCATATCGGATGCGCCGAAGTCGACGGTCCCCGAGCACACCTGCTTGATGCCGCCGCCGGAACCGATGGATTGATAGTTGATCTGAACGCCGGAATGCGCGGCGCTGTATTCGCTGAACCACTTGGAATAGATGGGATACGGGAACGTTGCGCCCGCGGCTGTGATCGTTTGGGCCTGAGCCGCGCTCAGCGCCCACACCATCAACGCAATGACGACTAATGATTTCTTCACGATTGTCTCCCTTGCAGTTTGCCTGCCGCAGATCATTGTCTACGCGGAATGTTACGGAGAGTTGAAAAGAAACAGGGAAAAGGGACCAGGGACCAGGAAACCGGAAAAGCCTTGCATGGAAAATCAACGAACCGTGCGAGCCTTCAGGCTAGGAGGGCGCGACAACGTGGGTTGGTTGAGCGGGCGCAGGCTGAGGGACCGTTTGCTGAGCGGGGGCCAGAGGCAGCGTGAAGTGGAACGACGCGCCTCTGCCGAGTTCGCTTTCGCACCAGATGCGCCCGCCGTGGGCCTGCACGATGTGTTTGACGATGGCGAGACCCAGGCCCGTTCCGCCGGACTCGCGCGAGCGCGCCTTGTCGACGCGGTAGAAGCGCTCGAAGATGCGCTCCAGATGCTCTGAGGCGATCCCGGGGCCGAAGTCCTGAACGGTGAATTGAACTTCACTGGCAAGCAGGCGCGCGCCGGCCCGGATGCGCTTGCCGGATTGGGCGTATTTGAGCGAGTTCTCTATCAGATTGCCGAAGACCTGGTGCATGGCGTCGGGATCGGCCATGACGAGGGCGTCGGGCGCGCCGGCGGACTGCAACTTGATGCCCGAGTCGGCAACCAAGCCGCCGAGCGAATCGATAGCATCCTGGAGGAGCACGCTGGCGCGCGCCGGCTGCATCGAGAGCTTGTAGTCGGGGCTTTCGACGCTGGCCAGAGCGAGCAGATCCTCGGTAATGCGATTCATGCGGCTGGCATTTTTGAGGATGATCCCAAGGAATTCGAGAGTGGTCTCCGGGCTGGGATTGGGATCCTCGATCAGCGTCTCCACATAGCCTTGGATCGATGTCAACGGTGTGCGCAGTTCGTGGCTGACGTTGGCGACAAACTCGCGGCGGGATTTTTGCGCAGCTTCGATGCCGGTGACGTCGTGGAGCACGGCGAGCGCGCCGCCGGAGGGCAAGGGCGCGGCATTGACTTCGAAGACGCGGCCAGGAGCAAGCAGGCTGGCGCGGCCTACGCAGAGTTCACGGCGATCCAGCGCTCCGCGCACGCAGGCCAGAAGTTCGGGATCGCGAACCGAGTGTACGAGCGGGCGGCCGGGGAGGAGTTGCGCTCCTGCAATGCGCTGCATGACGGCATTGGACCAGCGCACTAAACCGGAGGGCGTAATGGCGACGACCGCTTCCTGCAAAGAGTCGAGCATGACGGCGAGTTCATCGCGGCCGCTTTCGAGCTCGGCGAAGTCCTTGCCCAGCCGTTCGGCGGTTTGGTTCAGGGCGGCTTCCACGGTGGATATCTCGTCGTCGCCTGTAGCGTCGATACGGGCAGCCAGATCGCCTTCGGCGATACGGCGGGCGAAGGCAACGACGCGCCGGAGACGGGCGGAGGCAGAGGCGGCGATCCAGGCGGCCAGCGGTATAGCGATTACGAGGGCGATGAGGCCGGACCAGAAGACGAGGGGGCCGATGTCACGCAACGTGCCTGGCTCCTGATGCTCCACGAGGCCGTAAAGAACGGTTTCCATCACCAGGGTGACGAAGACCAAAAGAACGGTGAAAAGGCCGAGCAGTTTGGCGAAGACTCTGGAGGTCATAAAAGCAGCTTCTGGCTTCTAGCTCCTAGCTTCTAGCTCTTTCGCGATCTTGCGAGGTTACTGCATTCAACGCGACGATTCGTTCCGGCGTTCTCAGGCTAGAAGCTAGAGGCTAGCGGCTAGAAGCTCGGTCTTACTCGCCTTTGGGCAGTTCAAAACGATAGCCGGCTCCGCGCACGGTTTTCAGATAGCGCGGATTCTCCGGGTCGATCTCGATTTTCTCACGGATACGGCGCACATAGACATCGACGGAGCGTGGGGTGACGAAACGGGCGTCGCCCCAGACCGCATCGAGGAGGTGATCGCGGCTGAAGACGCGGCCCGGATGGCGCGCGAGGTAGTCGAGAAGGCGGAATTCGGTCGCGGTGGTGGTGGTCAACTCGCCACGAACCTTCAACTGCATGGCGCTGGCGTCGATGATCACTTCCTCAAAGCTGACGAGAGACGGCGACGTGGGACGCTCGAAACGGCGCAGCACAGCTTTGACCCTGGCCACCAGCTCGCGCGTGGAAAAGGGCTTGGTGATGTAGTCGTCGGCGCCTAGCTCAAGACCAAGGACGCGATCGTTTTCGCCGGCGCGGGCGGTGAGAAAGATGATGGGGATGGTGGAAAGGCCGGCGTGATTGCGCAGGCGCCGGCAAACGTCAAGGCCGTCGCCGCCGGGAACCATGATGTCCAGAAGAAACAGCGCGGGCGGCCTGCGCTCGGCGTCGGGAATGAGATTGGAAGGAGTGTGAAAGAGGCGCGCTTCAAAGCCCGCCGCTTCAAGATGATGCTGCACCAGCCTGGCAATATCGGTGTCGTCTTCCAGAACAAATACGGATTGGCTCAAACCGTCAGTCCTCGCCCCGCGGCCGGTTTCGATGTTCGGGATGTGTTGACCGCTGGGAACCAAGAATAGAGTAAAACAATCAGGCAAAGGGATTGCAAAGGTTTGATGAATTCAGGGCCTAATGCGAACCCCGTGTGACTGGACCGCGGCTTTGGCGCCACTCCGTTGTGCGCCAGCTCCGCCGCCTGACCGGCGACAACCCGTGCACGCGCTGATATGCCCACGCTCCAGTTCGGTTCGAGGTTGTGTTTGCGTCAGCGCTTCCTGGGCGCTTTGGAAGCAGGCTTTTTTGCCGCCGGTTTCGAAGATTTCGACGGAGCTTTCTTCGCTGGCTTGGCAACCGGTTTTGGCTTGGCTTTAGGCCTCGCCTTCTTGGCCAGAGCCGGCTTCGCAGCCTTCCTGGCGGGAGCTTTGGCGGCCTTTGCTGCCGGTTTAGCCTTGGCAGGCGCCGGCGCTTTGATGGCAGGCTTTGCAGCCTTGGACGCTTTGACTACAACCGCAGTGGGAGCGGGCTTCTGTGGGGCTTTGGCGGGCGCGATCTTCGCGGGCGCTTTCTTTGCCGAAGCGGCAGTTACGGGCGTCTTGTCCGAAGCAGGCGCAGCGGCTGGAGAGGCCTTCTTCCCCATCTTTTCCTTCCCTAGCGCGAGAGGACGTCTCTTGCCCGCCGGAATCGCTTCGGCCTCCTCGCTTTCCAGCTCTTCTTCTTCCTCTTCGCCCGCTGTTTCTACCTCCAACTCAGGCACCAGGACGCCCTTGGGCAGAACGTGGCTCAGATCGAGTTCTTCGTCATCGGCCCCGATCGGCTCCAGGTCCTCTTCTATAGCCAAGCCTTCCTCGGCCTCTTCATCCTCCTCGAGGGCCTGCTCTTTGAACTTGTTCTCAGAGCGGCGGGCACGGGAGCGCTTGACGGTCGCCTGCGGAGGCGGCGCGGGAGGCGAGTGCGGCTCAAGATAGGCACGCATCTCTTCCGCGGTGGTCAGGCGGCCGTCGATCAGTTCAAGGAAAATGTTCTGGACCACCTCGCCGTATGTGGGCAACTCGGGAGTAATGCGCATCTCCTGCAAAAGCCCATAGGGAATACGCTGGCGAGCCTCAGGCCAGACCTTGAGGAAGAGGCTGAAGCGTTCCTGGACAGCCTTATCCTTACTCGTAAATCCAAGCCAAAGAACAGCTTCTGGATCGTAGCTCATGAAAAGCTTGTAGCCTGACGAGGCCTTGGCGTTCTTCTTGGTGAGCAGCACTTTCGCAAATCCCGCGGCCAACGAATCCAGGTTGTTCCACTCCGCCACAAAGCCTGGGCGCAGCAGCGACTTTTTGAGCGACGAATGATCTCGGTGCGACAGCTTTGCGGTGAGCAATTGCATTTGCGCCGCAGACATGTCGGGATGCACGCCCTGTAGAAGCAGTTGCACCGCCAGATCGTGCAGGGCCGCCAGCTTCGCCTCATCGGCCTTGGCCGAGGTCCAGGCGGGAAAGAGAACGTTCATCCAGCCTTCCGCTTCGAGGGCGCGCAGAACCTTGAGTCCGTCCTCTTCGTGCCCGATCTGCTCCAACTCCTGGCTGCGCGCGTGTGCGGATAGATACTCGATGGCTCCCTCCGTTTTCGCGCTGTCATAGCGAGCCTGAGTTCTTGGATCCATCTCCCAGCCCAGGCGGGCGCGGTACCGGATGGCCCGGATGAGCAGCGACGGATCTTCGAGGAACCCGTAATTGGAAACCAGGCGGAGGATCCTCGCTTCAATATCGGCTACACCGTTCAGCGGGTCCATCAAGAGCCCGAACGACCCCTCGTTGAGCGAGATCGCCATGGAGTTCACCGTAAAATCGCGGCGGCGCAAATGGTCCTGGATGGAGGCGGGGTGAAAAACGGGCTTGCCCGGTTTGGGATACTCAACCCGGTGCGTGCTGACGACGTTGACGCGAACGGTCCCTGGAAAGCACAGGTAAAGGCTCCGCGAAGGTTCGTCCTCGCCCCAAACCTTTCCGCCGAGTTTTTCTAACGATTTTTTGAGCTTAAGCGCGTTCCCGTGGACCGCTATCTCCAACTCGCGGACGGCATGGCCGCTGGTCAGGTCGCGGACGGCGTCTCCGATGAGGAAAAGAATGGTCCCGGCATCACGCGCGGCGGTCCGCAACTGCGTAAGGGCATGGCGCTGATCTGGCGAAAGCCGGTTCTCCAGGAGGTAGATATAGTCGGGCATGCGCTAACCTGATTCTTCCGCTTGGACCGCATCCCAAGTGCCTGATGATGTTGCTGTTACGGCGCGATTCTCGCGGACTGGCAAAGCAGTACATTAACACAAGTTGCGCTGGAACACTAGCTTTGATGCACCGGACCTGCAACTTTTCTCAAGTGCGAATCGGGGCGGTTTCCCGGGAGTGTGCTTCGGAGGTACCCGGAAAGTGCAAGAATAGCAACCTCTCCGCGGCTGCGCGTGCGACAATCCAGAGCGATGGCCTCAGCACGCAAACCTGTCATTGTGCGCAAGTTCTCCCGTGATTGGTTGGCCGGCTACGCGGCAGCCGACTTCGGGCAGACGAAACCGGAACTGGAGATCCTGGATCTGACCGGCAAGGTGGTGCGCGTGGGCTGGGAGCACGTGAAGTGGATTTGCTACGTGCGAGACTTCCCTTCCGGATCGGCGGACCAGGCGAACCCGGAGCGGCTGCTCCGCAAGCGGTTTTCACTGCGGCCACGGACTGCTGGACTGTGGCTGCGGCTGACGCTGGCCGACGGCGACGAACTGGAGGGGCTGGCGGCCAATGACCGGAGTTTGGTGGATGGCGTGGGATTGTTGCTGACCCCGCCCGATACGCGCTCGAACACGCAACGGATTTATGTTCCCCGGCAGGGCATTCAGGCTTTGGAAGTGGTCAGCCTGATTGGCGCCACAGGGCACAAGCGGGCTGAGGCCGCAAGGCGCGGCGAGCAGCGCGATCTGTTTTCGGGCGAAGAGGAATCGAGCTGAAGTTTCCCGGGGCCCTGACGGCCAGGAGCGAAGCGCGCGGGTGGCCAGCCATGCAAAGGCTGCACATGGCTCGATCCCAAATACCCCAAAGCGATGGCAAAGATTCTCAGGCGCTTTGCAGCCGCGCGACGGATTCCGTCTCCAGAAGGCTTCGGTAATAGCCGGCGGTGAGGCCCAGGACGCGTTCTTCGGAATAATGTTCCACGACCCAGGCGCGCGCGGCCCTTCCCATGCGGTGGCGGCGCTCCGGATCGCGGAGGAGTTTGAGCACGGCTTCATAGATAGCGCCGGGGTAGCCTGGCGGGATGAGCAGGCCGGTCACTTCGGGCACAATGGAGTCGCGGGCGCCCGTGCTCTCGGTGGTAACCACGGGAATCCCCGTAGCCGCGGCCTCCAGAACAGCATTGGGAAAACCCTCCCGCCATGTGGGCAAAACCAGCACGTCCATGGCGCGGTAATAGGGAGCCGTGCTGCCGACGAATCCGGTGCAATAGATCCGCGGATGGTTCAGAATGCGCTTTTTCAAGTCCTGATCCAGGGCGTCCTCCGCGGCATCGAACCAGCCGGTGAGGAGCAGCCGCGCGGAGGGCTCGGCCCGCAGGATCAGATCGAAGGCCTCGACCAGCTCGGGCAGGCCCTTGTCGCGGGTCAATCGGCCGACAAAGCCCACCAGCGGAGCGTCCCGCGGAATACCGAACGTCTCGCGCACGGTGCTGGGCCCGGGCGAAAAGCGCTCCACGTCCACGCCATTGCTGCTTCCCTTACCCAGCACCAGCAGCTTGCCCTCGGGAGCAAGCCTCAGCGCCAACGCCTCCGAGCGCAGGCTCCCGCTGTTGCACAGCACCACGTCCGCGCAGGCGCAGGCCAGCCGCTCGGCAGCCAGCAAAATCCTGCGCTTGAACCCCCTGGTTCTTTCCAGTTTGAGCCCGCGCAGCATGTATATGCGCCGGGGCACGCCGCGCAGCAATGCGGCGAGGCTGCCCAGGAGCCCGGCTTTGGGGGTGCTGAACTCGACCAGATCCGGCCTGCGGTTGCCAAGCAGCCACACCAGCCGCAGCAGCGCAATGAGATCGGAAAGAGGGGCAATACAGCGGCGCATGGGAAGAGCAACACGTTCCACGCCTGCGCCTGCCGCAGTGCTGTCCAGCAGTTCGCCGGGGCCTGAAACCAGGAGAACGCGAAAGCCAGCCTTGCGCAGCGCCCTCAACCGGGCTCCCAAGACGACACACGTCTCAGCACTCGTCACGCCAACAAGAATTGTGGGAGGATCACTGAAATGCGGCGAAAAACGGAGGGATAGAATTCCGGAATCTGCCATAAAACACCTGCCGGCTCTGGAGCTCCTCGAGCGTTGGGGTCGATGAGCAGATTCTGGAAAGAAGAACATCAGGTCAATTAGCAGATTCTGGAAGAAAAAATGGGTACTCCAAAGCGTCGAGCCATTGAATCAGAGGAATCTGCGGTAAAGTCTGTGACTGCGAACACACGTCCTGGCCGGCAGGATGGGCGACTATGATTCTCGTTTCAGGAAAGCTATGGCACAACGCACGCGAGTTCTGCTGCTCCTTGCGCACCTGGGCGGAGGCGGGGCAGAACACGTGATGGCCCTGCTGGCGGGCGGGCTGTCGCAGGAAAAATACGAGGTTCACCTGGGACTGATCCGAGACGCTGACGCCGCGGGAGTCACGGTTCCGTCATGGGTCACCGTTCATGCGCTCGGTGCAGGGCGGGCGCGCGCCGGGGCGCTGCCGCTGCTTCGCCTGGTGTGGCGGCTGCGCCCCGGCGTGGTGCTCTCGGGAGCGACGGAGGTCAGCTTCCTGGTATTGCTGCTTCGGCCGGTGTTCCCCTGGAAGATGTGCGTGCTCGTCCGCCAGAACGCTACCGTCTCTTCGGTTCTGGCTTTTGGCGGCGTGCCCCGCTACACGCGCATGCTCTACCGCTTGCTCTACCGCCGTTCCGACCGCGTGATCTGCCAGTCCCGCGCCATGGCCGAGGACCTGGCGCGAGAGGCCGGAATCGGCGAAGGCCAGATCGTGGTCCTGCCCAATCCGGTCGATCTGGAAGGCATCCGCGCCGCCAGGAGTGCTCCTTCCCTATGGCGCGGCGCGGGCCCTCACTTGCTGGCCGTGGGCAGGCTGTCGGGCGAGAAGGGGTTCGATCTGCTGGTCAATGCGCTCGTTGCTGTGCGCCAGCGATTTTCGGAGGCCGATTTGATCCTCGCCGGCGCTGGACGCGAGGAGAAGGCGCTTCGGGAACTCTGCGGCTCGCTTGGATTGGAGACCGTCGTCCATTTTGCCGGCCACGTCGGCCGCCCCTATGACCTCTACCAAGGCGCCACGCTCTTTGTGCTTTCGTCGCGCCACGAAGGCATGCCCAACGCTTTGCTGGAAGCCGCTACGGCCGGCCTGCCCCTTGTGGCCACCCCTGCGTCAGGAGGGGTTGTGGACCTGCTCCGCAACCGGCCTGGCGCATGGCTGGCTCCGGAGATTTCCGCTGAGGCTCTGGCTAAGGCCATCCTTGCAGCCCTTGATGCGATCCGGCCAGGCCAGCGGTTCTGCCAGCCGGTTTTCCCGTCAGCCGCCCCAGAGGCCGCGAACCGCGGCCTGTGACTCTGAGACCCAAGTCCCCGAGCGGCAAACGGCTGCTTCGGGGCAAATGGAATTTAAAGGCAAAAAACGGCCTACTTTTCCTTATAGAAATTTAATTCTTGACATTTTTTCCATTAGGTTGTCTTATTTCGGTACAGTTTTGTACCGTTTTTCCACAGTTTTAAAAGAACCTGCTACCAGGGTCACCCTTGCGTTGTCGAGGGAGACTTGCTCAGGCTATGAAGGATCGTGCGTGCCGGGCCACCGTAGTGTAGGGCCTTATTCTCATAGAGCGCCGCCCCACTGAGTCGAGGAAGTTTCCCGCCTGGCAGTTCCGTATTGTCTGTCTCGTTTTCTGCGCACAACGAGGCTGCATGAGGCCGCATTCGCGGCGGATTGCGCCGTTCCGGTTGCGCGGATTCGGGGCATAACCATCAGGAAGCCGCTTGACTTGTCTCCGACGCCGGTTTCGGCTCGGGACGCCCCAACTGAGTTGCCGGAGGGGATCGTGCTCCGTACTTGGTTTGCTTTCGCGTTCACGGGAGCCCTGTGTGTTCTTTCGCTTCCGTTCTTTGCCATCTCCCTGCTCATCGCCGCAATATGCTCCGCGGCAGTCGCGTTCATTTCACCCGATCGCGGATGCCGGCTGTCTATCGATTCCGGCATCCGCGAAACCTGGGCGGCCAATGAATTCCAGTTTGATCGCGCCATTGAGGCTTACGAAGAGCTGATCGACTCGCATTCGCGGAGGCGGCCATGAGCCACGCAGCGATTGCAATTCCCGGTATCGATCGCATCGGTGGCGCCGAACGGCAGGCTATGCTGCTGGCCAAGGGGCTGCGCCGGCGCGGCTGGCGGGTAAGCATGGTGGCGCTTTCCGGCACGGGCGGCGATGCGGCCGCGGAACTGCGCAATGCGGGCGTCGGTTTTATCAGCCTGGAGATGCGCAAGGGACTCGCGGACCCGCGAGGATGGCTCCGTTTCCATCGGTGGCTGCGGCGCGA
>JBEKXX010000118.1:0-10147 GCA_049511595.1 Occallatibacter sp.
TCCAATGTCCAGAACGACGTCTGGAACCCCCAAACCGGATGGTCGCAGACGCTGTACACGGTCTCCGAGGGGAGATGGTGGGTGGCGGCCAAGATGGCCTCGGGCTATACGGGCGTGCAATCGTACCCCGACACGGACATCTTGTTCAGCAGTTGGTCGCCGAGCGCCAATCCCAAAATCAACAGCTTCTCCTACATGTACTCCTCGTTTGTGAGCACAGTGCCAACGACCTCAGGCACCATCGAAGACTCCGGCTACGACATGTGGTTCAACAGTTACGGCAACGAGGTGATGATCCAGAACCAGGTCGTCAACCGTAGCGCGTGCACCCAGTACATGACCGTACTGGCCACCAACCTCACCTTTGGCGGGACGCACGGCGTCCCATCAAATAAATGGAACCTGTGTCGGAACGGCGGTGCGGGTTCGGAACTCGTCTTCCAGTGGGTACCACCGCAGTCCACCTCTACGAATTTTGGCGTCTCTTCCGGGACCGTGGACATCTACGGCATGCTCAGCTACCTGGGGACCAACGGGTACCTGGCGTCGACCTCCACGATCACCGCGATCCAATACGGTTTCGAAATTGGCAGCACGGGCGGCACAACCGAGGATTTCTACGTGGACGCCTTCTCGCTTACCGCCAGTCACTAAGCGGGCAGGCACTGTCAGCGCCTTGCTAACCGCGGCTTCCAGCCTCAACTGCACTGCGCGATCTGCCGGGAGCTTGGTCTGGAATACCACAGGGTGCGCTTCAGCACCACGGGCTAACGGCGGATCATTGAGGTGCACCTTCTGTTTCCTGGAGGTGCACCTTCTGTTTCCTGGCAGCATCAGGTTAGGCGAGGCCTACCGGATCGGGAAGCGGCCCGAGCGGAGCCCGCTCATTTCCTGCGCAGCGGTCAGGCTACGGCAAGGGCTGGGCGCCCTTCGATTCGTCCAACACTGAATGCGGCTGAGTGCGATGCCCTTGACAGCGTTTGTACAGCTCCAGGCCCAGACGAGAAGGAGTGATATCAAGGCTTTCCGTGGGAATGTAAGACGTGAAATCGAAATTCTTTTCCAGTAATCCCCAGTTAAATAAATATGCAATATCCACGGCAGTCCTGGACAAATCGTAGATGCCGGTAAGTCGAACCATCTCTTCTGGCGTAAAGATGATTCGAGTCAAGGGTAAATCCCCTGTTTCAGGCATTACCTCCATCACCTTCTTGCATGCAGTAATAAAGATCCGGCTCTGGTTCGGTGTAACATTCACCAAAAGATCGACATAGACGTTATTGGAATCGTCCGGCGCTTCGACAGTGCAGGATGAGGCCAGAAGACCTATCCATAACTGCTTAGTCAAATCGTCGTGCGCCCATGACCCATATTTTAGTAAGCTGGCGACAACGCGCGGATGAGCGCGCATCCTGTCAGCGCCGGGTTCGGGAACCAGGAGCTTTTCCGCACCGAACGCAATCTCCAAAGCGTTCTCGGTTCTGGGCTGATCCAGTTCTTCGCCAAGCAGCAGAATGGCTTCCTTGGCTTCGGCCCCACATAGCCGGCTCAGAAACAAGACCGTTCGGAGCATCCTGAACGTATATAAGATGTCTTTCGGATCCATAAGAACGATTACGTTCCTGAGCAGAACATCCCAAAGGCCTAAATCCAGGCCTGGCGGCAAAACAAACGATAATCCGATGCCATTTTCGCCATGCCAAACAACCCGCGCCTGCACTGCAATCTGATACTCGGAACTTTTCTCTGGCGAACCCTCCAGTTCCAGCGTCAATGGGATCAACTCATCAACGGGCCAACGTTCTTCTGTCAACAAATAAAGCCCACCCGAGCCGATATCCTTGATGGTGGATGGCTTCGAAGCAGGGTTGTTCGCCTGCCGGGCTGTAAGCCCAGACGGGATTCGTCTTTCAGCCCGCGGCTGCTCCGGATACCCGATCCTCCCGAGCCAGCGCTTCCATTCATTCATTTTGGTCATTTCTTCAAAGTTCCCACTTCATTTCGGAGTCCGCGTATAGCCGTTGCCCTGGAAACTTACGGCTGCACGGCCGGTAGTGTAGCCCAGCCCTGAATGCCTTTATTGATGGACATGATACTACGCAAACAATTGAATCTCACAGACGACTTTATGGCCCCAAACCGCCGACGCCATTGAGTGGCGCCCGCTCTACCATATCCCTATACGTCACCTGCCGGCGGCCCGTAGTAGACCCAAAACCCGATTGGCGGCGAATAGCTGGTAATGCGTCAGCCGCGGCAATTTACGCGCAAGTCACAGCAGCTACTCCACTGGAAGCGCCATGCACGCTCAGGAAGGGTTGCCGGGCAGTGCTGGCCCTCGACTGCGGCGCCAAAAGCAACTCCATCCGGCCGCAGCGAATTAGCGCTGGTTCGCGCGGTTTGCACAGTCTCCAGTGCAAATCCTCGAAAAAAGCGCCAGAACCTCTTTATTGTGAAGATTTTGTTCGATCGGCCATTTGTTCTATTTGGCTAAAGCAAATGATCGAGGGTGCAAGTCACTGAATAAGACCACTTAACCACAATAAGTGGCTGGAGGTAACGATCCACTGAGAAGTCATACGGCCATGGGCGCGTTTTAACCGCTTGAGTTCTCAATTCGGAAAACCCGGTAGACCTGTTCTTCCCCTGGTCCCTAGTCTTTCTCCAGTACCTCGTCCAGCAATCCGCGCAGGTTAGCGGCGCGCGCATGGCCCAGTTGCAGATCGGCCGACGTGGCCTGCGACAGCTCATCGGCCAGGTTCAGTGCGGCCAGCACGGCCACGCGCAGCGAATCCGCTGTCCGTCCCTGCGCCGCCACGGCGCGCATCTTGGCGTCGACCACCGCCGCCAGTTCGCGGATGTGTACCGTGTCCTGTCCGGAAAGATGGTAGAGCTGGTCGTAGATCTCCACCGTCACGTAGTTGCCCGGATTGCTGCGCGCCGGATTGTTGTGTGTCTGCTCGGCCATCGTTGCGCCTCACAGTTCCAGCGCATCCAGTTGCTTCAGCAGCCGCTCCACCCGCTGCCGCACCTGGTCGCGTTCGGCGCGCTGCGCGCCTAACTCGCGCTGCAGTTGCTCAATCGTCGGCGACTGCTCACGCAGTTGCCCTTCGGCCATCGTAGCGCGCTCCTCGGCGGCGGCCCGCGCCTGCCGCTCCCGCTTCACCAGCTCCACGGCACGCCGCACCCGCTCTTCCAGCGCCGAAAAATCGTCCACGCTCACAGCCAGCGCTCCCGGCTCCTCGCGCGTCTCCTGCGGCTGCTCCCCGCCCTGTGTTTCCACAGCGGTCTCAGGCTCAAAAAACGACTTCACCATCGATCCAACCTCCGCCGAACAGGCCCCATTTGCGTTCGAGTATAACGCCGACCGTGCGCGCGGTTTTGCTCAGGCTCGCAGCCGCGCTCCTGCCTTGCCAACAGCCTCCGCCACGCGCGCCTGGAAGCTCTGCAGCTCCTCCTCGCGCAGCGTGCGGTCCGGTGCCTGGAAGGTCGCGCCCAGCAGCAGCGCATACTCACCCTTACCCAGCCGCGTGTCGCGGAACACCTCGCGCACGCGCCACTCCACGAGCTCCGGAATCCCGATCTCCGCCATGGCGCGATCAATCGTCTCCCACGGGATGCTCTCGTCGAGCACCAGCGAGAAGTCGCGCCGCACCGGCTGATAGCGCGAGATCTCCCGCGCAACCGGCTTCCGCTGTGGCAGCTTGTACAGCCGGTCGAGATACAGCTCACCCACCAGCACTGCCTCTTTGATCTTGCGCGCCTCTGCCTCGCGCGGATGCAGTTGCCCGAACCACCCCACCGTCACGCCATCGACCACCGCGCGCGCTGCGCGATATGGATGCAGCCATTCGGGCGTCAATCCAGCCTCCGCCGGAAAGCGGTCGAAGTACAGCGCTCGCGTCTCGAACCGCGCCAGCACCTGCTCCACCACTCCCTTCACGTCGTGGAACTCGATCGTCCGCCCCGCGTGCAGCGCGCTCTCCTCGGGCAAGCTGCCCACCGCGCCGAACGCCAGCGCCGGCCGCTCCTCTACTTTGTCTGTCGTGCCGCCGAACGCCGTGCCCACTTCAAACAGCCGCACGTCGTCCACGTCGCGGTTCAGGTTACCCACGATCATCGTTAACATGCCCGGCACAAGCGACGGCCGCAGCACGCCCGCCTCTTCGCTCAGCGGATTGCCCAGCGGAATCACCTGCCCAGGTTGCGGCGCGGTCAGTGCGCCCTCGGCCGCCGAGCAGAAGGTGCTCCCGATCGCCTCGTGGAATCCGGCCGCCAGCAGCGTGCCGCGCACCGCCGCCTCCTTCTCCGCCCATGGCAGCGCCTGCACTCCCCCGCCGAACGCCGGCAGCGTGTTGGCGAACCGGTTGTACCCGTATACCCGCGCGACCTCTTCAATCAGGTCGATCTCCCGCTCCAAATCGAGCCGCCAGCTCGGCAGCGTCACCTGCCACGAATCCTGTCCAAAGGCCCGCCCCACCGCAGGTGGCGCTAACTCCGCTAGCTCACATCCCAGCGCCTTGAGCACGCCTTCCACCGTCTCCGCGGTAATTCCCTCTTCATCTTCCGTCGCGCCCAGAATCCTCCACACCTCGCGCAGCCTGAGCTGAAACGGGTTGCGCCGCGCCGTGCGCTTCTCCGCTGCTTGGACGCGTACATCCACCAGCTCGCCCTCGGCCCATCCGCCGTTCGCCAGCAGAATCGCGCTCACCAGCGCCGATGCTTCCGGCGCCGCATTGAAGTCCGCGCCGCGCTCGAATCTGTGGCTCGCGTCCGTGTGCAGTCCATGCCGCCGCGCCGTTTGCCGTACCGCCATGGGATCGAACCACGCCGCCTCAACCAGCACTTTCTTCGTCTCCGGCGTGATCATCGTGTCCCAGCCGCCCATCACCCCGGCCAGCGCCAGCGCCTTGCTGTGATCGGCCACTACCAGGTCGTCTGCGTCCAGCACGCGGTCCATTCCGTCCAGCGTCTTCAGCCGTTCGCCCTTGCGCGCCCGCCGCACGATGATGCCGCCCTCGATCTTGTCCAGATCGAAGGCGTGCGTCGGCTGGCCCATCGCCAGCCAGGCAAAGTTTGTCGCGTCCACGGCGTTCGAGATCGTCTTCTGACCGAGCAGCCCAAAATACGTGGCCACCTCGGCGCCCGCAAACCAGTCCCGCGACCCGCCGATCGTCACATCGCGCAATACACGCGCCGTAAACCGTCCGCATGCATCCTCGGCCTCGATCCGTACGGAGAAGGGCTTGGCCGCCGGTTTCGCTGCGGGAAGCCGGAAGCCGAGCGCCGCAAGCTCGAGCCCATAAATCGCCGCCGCCTCGCGCGCAATGCCGTAGTGGTTCATCGCATCTACGCGGTTGGTGGTAATGTCCATCTCGTAGATTGAGCCATCGCCGATCGAGCCGCTCCGCTCGCCCAGAGGATAAATCCCCTCCACCGCGATCCCGCGCAGCGTCAGATCCGCGGCCAGTTGCGCATCGTCAACCGTCAGCTTAGGCAAATAAGCTCGCAGCCATTTGGTCAGTATCTTCATCGATCGAGTTTCTCTCTTCGCAGGTTCGGGCGCTGCGCCCGTGGCGAGTTCACAGGTTGGAGTGGCGTTGCAACTTTCTCGACATCCGGATCAAGAACTCCAAGCAACGCATTGATCAGCTTGGCCACACGGGTGCCCAGATCCAACAGTTCTTCACTCGCACTTGGCTTGAAAAAACCCAGGCTTGCCGCTAATTCGATCTGCGTCTGCAATTCATTAATCGCGGCGCGGGCGCTTCCGAGCCCTTTCCGCATTTCCGCATCGTTCAGACGGCCATGCGCCTCCGCGATGTGGCTTGCCACGTTCACTGCCGATCGACGCAGTTGCATGCGCAGCCCAAAGGTCTCGGATTTCGGAAACTCCTCGGTCTCCGCATACACCGCACGCGCAAGTTCCATCGCCTTCTGCCATGCAACCAACTCTCGATAATGTCGTGTCCTGCTCATACGGCCAACCTGCCAACTTGCCAACGTCCGCCGCGGCGGACGCCAACCTGCGAAACGATCAAACGAACTGGTTCAGAAACCTCATGTCTCCCGCAAAAAAGCTGCCGATCTCGCTGATCCCGTACTTCATCATCGCGATGCGCTCCACGCCCATGCCGAAGGCGAAGCCGGAGATCTTTTTCGAATCGTAGGCCGGCTGCTTTTCCGCCGCGAAAGCGAACACCGACGGATCGACCATCCCGCATCCCAGCAACTCGATCCAGCCCGAATCCTTGCATTTGCGGCAGCCCTTGCCGCCACAAAAAATACAACTGATCTGCACGTCGGCGCTGGGCTCGGTGAACGGGAAAAACGACGGGAAGAAGCGCGTCTTCACTGCCGAGCCGAAGAGCGCCTTCATAGCGTAGTCCAGCGTGCCCTTCAAGTCGCTGAAGGTGATGTCCATGTCCACGCAAAGTCCCTCTACTTGGTGGAAGATCGGTGAGTGCGTGGCGTCGGCGGCGTCGTTGCGGTGCACCTTTCCGGGAATCACGATGCGCACCGGCGGAGGTTGCTGTTCCATGGTCCGCATCTGCACCGGCGAGGTATGCGTGCGCAGCAGCAGCCGGTCGCGTAGCGGCTTGCGCTCCTGCCCCGCGACAACCAGCGTGTCCTGCGTGTCGCGCGCCGGGTGCCCGGGCGGAAAATTCATGCTCTCGAAGTTGTAGTAGTCGGTCTCAACCTCCGGCCCCACGCCCACCGAATAGCCCAGCGCCGCAAACACCGCCACAATCTCGTTCATCGTGCGCGGTATCGGATGCTCGGCCCCGGTCAGCCGCCGCGTTCCCGGCAGCGTGATATCGATCGTCTCGGCCCTAAGTGCGGCGCCGGCCGCCGCATCGCTCGGGCCTCCGCCCAGCGCCGCGTCCAGCAGCCCCTCTACCACTCCCTTCAGCGCGTTGAAGCGCACGCCCAGTGCCTTCTTCGCCTCCGGCGGAGCAGCCTTCAGCCACCGGCCGGAAACTTCGTTGAGCCGCCCCTGCTTGCGCCCCAGCCATTCCAGGCGGAACGCCTCCACGGCCGCCTCGCCGTCGAGCCCGGCGGCAGCCTCGCGCGCCTGCGCTTCCAGCGCGGCAAATGCCTTGTCCAGCGCAGCTTCGTCAAACGCCGTCAGATTCGGTATCGCTTCGTTCGCCATGGGTTAACAGCAGGATAAAGCATTGCATGAGGCAGATGTGCGTTCACTCGCGCCTGGGGGGTTTTCCAGTGCCACATTTTCCCCTCGAGCCGCGGCAGTGGAATCTGAAGATCCCGGCATACACACAATGGCCCGGAGTCCTTTCGGACCCCGGGCCGCTTCATCCGCCAGTCAATAATTTCGTTCTTATGCGGCTTTGGCCTTTGCCGCCAGCGCTCCCTTCGCCTGCTCCACAAGCTTGGCAAAGCCCGCCGGATCTTTCACCGCGATCTCTGCCAGAACCTTGCGATCAAGCTCGATGCCGGCCTTCTTCAATCCATTGATGAACTGCGAGTAGCTGGTCCCGTTCAACTTGGCCGCGGCCGCGATGCGCACGATCCACAGCGAGCGGAACTGGCGCTTCTTCTCGCGCCGTCCCCGGTAGGCGAACTTCAGGCCGCGCTCCACGGCCTCCTGGGCCGCCTGGTAGAGCTTCGATTTCGTCAGGAAATAACCGCTGGCGCGCTTCAGTATCTTCTTGCGGCGGTCACTCCGCTTGGTGCCACGTTTTACGCGGGGCATGTTGCTTCTCCTTTTTTGGATTCCGCCTATCCATCTCCGCCTGTCGCGGAGAATCGCGGAATCCGGTTCAAGCACGTCGAGCTAACAGCTAAGGGCTAATAGCTAACGGCTGGTTTTACGCGGCTGGAGGCAGGAGGCCGTGAATCTGACGGCTGTCAACCTCTTCACTCGCTCTGGTCAAGCCTGATCTCTCGCCGTTTCCGGCGGGGGCCAATCGGCCCGTCTGCATCTGTACGGAACCCGTCCAAAGGGCTGCTCGATGCAATCGTCAGGCGTAGGGAATCATGCGCGCTACCTTCTTGTAGTCGCCGTCGCTCACCAGCAGAATCTTACCCAGCTTCCGCTTGGTCTTTGGCGCCTTCGACGTAAGGATGTGCCGCGTCTTCGTCTGGCCCCGCTTGATCTTCCCGGTGCCGGTCTTGCTGAAGCGCTTGGCCGCGCCCGTATGGGTCTTCAACTTGGGCATGTTGTCTCGTTTTCTGGTTTTGGGCAGGCCAGGATCGCCCGGCCATCGGCCTCAAGGACAGGAATTCCTGTTTCTCTCGAAGCTTCACTAAGTATACAATGGCCTTCCATGAAGGGAAACTCTAAAGTCCTCGACAAGCTGAATCAGGCCCTCCGTGACGAGTTGACGGCGGTCAACCAGTATTTCGTTCACGCGGAGATGTGTGAAAACTGGAAATACGAGCGTCTCGCCAAATTCATCAAGAAGCAGTCGATCGACGAAATGAAGCACGCCGAAAAGCTCTTGGAGCGCATTTTGTTCCTCGACGGCACGCCGAACATGGACCATCTTGCGCTCACCATCGGCGCCGATGTCCGCGAGATCATTCAGTCCGACCTGAAGCTCGAACTCGGCGCCGTAGCGTCTTATAACGAGTCCATCCGAACCTGCGTCGAAAATCGCGACAACGGCTCCAGAGACCTCTTCGTCAGTCTGCTGAAGGACGAAGAAGGCCACGTGGACTGGCTCGAGGCCCAGCTCCATCAGATCAAGGAGCTCGGTTACGAGCGCTACCTGAGCATGCAGATGGACGAGGACGAGTAGCCTTACTCCGACGGATCCTCCGCCGTGCGGCAAATTCTCCTGTAGCGCCGGTCTCCAGACCGGCTGTACTGGCGGCTTCCAAGCCGCCCGCACGCCAACTTGCGAACTCGCCAACTCGCCACGTGCGCGCAGCGCACGCTAACTTGCTGCCTTTATTCCGACGGGTCCTCCGCCGTGAACGGCGACCAGCTCGGTTTCACGGTCGCGTGGAAGTCCATCAGCTCGATGCGCGTGGCGTCGGGATCGAAGAGGTTGAACTGGTACTTCCCGTCCCCGCCGATCTTAGGCGCCACATCGTGTATCCCTTCGAGCCGGTTGCCCTTCACGAGCACCTGATACGCAGCCGGAACGGAGACCTCGCCTATCGACAGGTGGTCCGTACCGCCAAGGGATCTCTGCGTATCGGTGGCCTGAGTTCCGTTGTCCGGCGCGGACGGAATCATGTACTCCAGCCACTGGTGCCCGTCGGGACATTGCTGGGCCACCCAGTTGACCTCGCCCTCTTTCATTCCGCCCCACCAGTACGGCTTGAATCCCAGCAGGCCGCGGTAGAACGCGTCCTCGGCCTCGCGGCTTTGAACCCTGATGCCGAAGTGAATGATCTGATCCCCGATCGCGTTCGGCGCGTCCACCGGCTTCGGGTGCGCGGGCGGCTCCACAAACTGCACCTTGTTGCCTTCGGGATCGAGCACCATGAACCACCGGCTGCCGTCCGCGCCGCGCTCCACGTGCGCCGGCGCCTTCCATCCCTTCGCCGCCAGGTACTTCCGCATCCCTTCGGCGCTCTCCGTGTTCCACGCCGTATGGTCCATCCGCCGGATTCCCGCGCCGGCCGGCAGCGGCAACACTTCGATAAACTGTGTGGCGCTTAGCGCATAGCGCACGCCCCGCGGATTCTCAGGATCGGGCAGCTTCGCCGCGCCCACAACCACGGTGTAGAAGTGCTCTGCGGCAGCCGCATCCGACGTGTACACGGCCATGTGCGAAATGCTGGTGATTTTGGGCCGCGGCGGCGCGCTTTGAGCCACGGCAGCGGTCACCAAAGAGGCTGCGGCAAGAGCGGCAACAACAAATCTGGTTTGCATCCGAATTCCCTCACCATTTCTCAAGCCACTTAACCATAAACCGATCGGGTGCCGCGCGCAAACAGGGCGAGTCAGCAAGCCGGCCAGCCAGCAACTCGGCGGCGCGAACGAAGATTTTGCAACTGACACAGAGAGTACGCGGCGCAAAGATAGCGTTGCCGCGACAAGCATCTTAATTAGATTGATTCTGTTGCCATGCGAGAGAATCGAACCCCATTGCCGCCAAGCAATCAGGGGGTGTAGATGCCCTTTTTAGCACCTGCTAGCCGCCCTCCGCAACCTTACCAAAGGCTTCCG
>JBEKXX010000119.1:0-9887 GCA_049511595.1 Occallatibacter sp.
CACGCCCAAACACATCGTCGACAAGCTCATCGAGGCGGTGCTCAAGCCGCCCACGCATCGCTACTCCGTCTCCCGCGGCCTGCCCCGCCTGCGCAAAGCCATCTGCCACTGGTACCATACCCGCTACGGCGTCTCGCTCGACCCCGACTCCGAGGCCATCGTCACCATCGGCTCCAAGGAGGGCATCGCCCACCTTTGTCTCGCCATTCTCGACTCGCGCGACACCGTGCTCGTTCCCAACCCCAGCTACCCCATCCACATCTACGGCCCGGTCATCGCCGGAGCGCACATCGTCAGCGTCCCCGTCCACGATCAGGAGCAGTTCCTCGCCCAGCTCGAAGAAATTATCCCGCGCATGACGCCTCGCCCCAAGGCCCTCATCGTCAACTTCCCCTCCAACCCCACCACCGAGTGCGTTGACCTGCCCTTCCTCGCGCGCCTCGTCGCGCTCGCCCGCGAGCACGGCTTCTGGCTCATCCAGGATCTCGCCTACGCCGACATCGCCTTCGACGGTTACAAGCCGCCCAGCGTCATGCAGGTCCCCGGCGCCAAAGAGGTCGCCGTCGAGTTCTTCACGCTTTCGAAGTCGTACAACATGCCCGGCTGGCGCGTCGGCTTCATGGTCGGCAATCAGCGCCTGGTCAACGCCCTCGCCCGCCTCAAGAGCTACTTCGATTACGGTACCTTCACGCCCATCCAGGTCGCCGCCATCGCCGCACTCGAAGGCCCGCAGGAATGCGTCGCCCAAATCTGCGACACCTACCGCCGCCGCCGCGACGTCCTCGTCGACGGAATCAACAAGCTCGGCTGGTCCATAGCCAAGCCCCGCGCCACCATGTTCGTCTGGGCGCAGATCCCCGAGCCCTACTCGGCCCTCCGCTCCCTGGAGTTCTCCAAGTTGCTTTTGACCGAAGCCAAAACCGCCGTCTCGCCCGGCATCGGCTTCGGCGACTACGGCGACAACCACGTCCGCTTCGCCCTCATCGAGAACGAAGAACGGACAAGGCAGGCGCTGCGGGGCATCAAAGCGATGCTGGCCAAGGGTGTGGTCCCGGCGTAACGCTAAACCCCCAAATTCGTGCTATGCTTTGGTAGGAATATTTCCTACCGAGGCGCCTTATGCCGTCTGTCGAAAAGGTCAGCATCGCACTTCCGCCGGAGATGGTCTCTATGGTCCGCGAGGCAGTCAAAGCTGGAGAATACTCCTCCTCAAGCGAGGTCGTGCGTGAGGCCCTGCGCGACTGGACCCGCCAGCGCGCTCTGCGCGAAAAAGGTCTCAAAGAGTTGCGCAGGGTGTGGCGGCAGGCTTTGCAGGATCATTCGCCGGGCGTCTCTCCCCGTGGCGTCTTCGAGCGGCTTGAGCGCAAGTATCGGGCCATCGCGGATGCCGCGGGAAAGCCGTAAGGATGCGCCTCGAACTCTCCCGCTTTGTCGAAGGCGATCTTGAAGCCATTGCCGATTTCATCGCCGAAGACAATCCGGAGCGTGCAGTTTCCTTCATCCGGCAAATCCGGCATGAGATCCTCGGAATCGGGAAGCGGCCGCTCCTCTATCGGCTTCGTCCCGAAATTGGCGAAGGAGCGCGGCTGGCCGTTGTGGGCCGCTACGTTATCCTCTTCCGCGTTGTCGCCCGAACCGTGCGCATCGAGCGAGTCGTTTACGGCGGCCGCGACCTGCCGCAACTGTTCGACATTCCGGAACCTGCAAAGCCCGAGTGAACTCGAGATGCACAAGTTTAAGCGGTCAATGGAGCGCGAAGCCAAAATCGCGGCCGGCACAGCGCGGGACTGATCCCCGACCCCTGACCCCTGATCCTTTTTTTGTGCCCTCCGCGGAATCAAGGCCATGCTGGCCAAGGGCGTCGTGCACGCCTGACACGCACCGCTCTGGACGAACCGGCAGGCAGACTTTAAGATTCCCGGCGGCTCAGGTAAGATGTACTGTTACGAGGAGACAGTCGGGCTTTGTCCAAGTGCCCTAATTGCGGCGGAGGCACGAATCCAGCCTCCGACACATGTCCAGCTTGCGGATTCAGTCTTGGGGCACCCAACGTTCGGTTGGCGAGCTCATCGGGAATGAAGGACGCCCTCGACCGGCGATACCGCGAGGCAACGGAGCGCGCAGCGGCAAAGGGTGCAGGCGCTCAAGCGGCAGAGCTGGACTCGGCTGGAAGCAGCACTTCCGCAGTTGTCTGCATGTCCCTCTCTCGCGCCAAGGAGTTTATTGGTAACGAGACAACCCTTTACAGCACTTACCAGTTGCAGGTCAGGTCGTCGGTCAGACAGGCTAGCGAGCCAGCGGACGACCGAATGCGCCTCTCTGTCGACTCGACGGTCCACGGCACCTACGGCGAGATGATCCGATACGCCGCACTATCCATCGACGGACTTGGCCCCGCTTCGTACGGGGAGGTATCTCTCAAGCTCCGTGACATCGCAGTTGCGAGCCGAGCAACGGTTCTCGAACAAAACTCGTGGTCGTTTGTTCAATCCAGAGACCTCTTCGGGAAAGAACTTCCGCCCGGGTATCTTGCAACTTGGGGAGAGCGAAACAAACTAGTTTGTGCAAAACTTGCTGATCTTCTCACGCCAAAAACCTCCTCAAGTGAGTTCGCAACGCTAATTTTGACCCAGGCAACGAGCCGATCAGAGGAGGAGTTTCTTGAGGTGCACGTCTACGGGGCCTTCAACATGGACTCCGTCGAGTCGGTGTCTGGACCCTCCAATCCGACAAAACAACTTGACATCGCGCTAGTCGCCTGGCTGAAGGACAAGCTCGACGCACTAGGGAAGACATGGGTTGGGAAATGATCGAAACAGTATTTGTCTCTGGCAAGGACGCCCTCGCATATTTCTATGAGGATGAAAAATGGTACTCGCTCTCTGCGGAGGAGACCATACCTGTAAGCGCGTCAGAGGTAAGACGGTTGGTCAACGGTGGGGGCGAGTATTACCTGCTTAGGGGATTGAGCAAACGCGAAATTTCCGACGCATTGGTAAAGGAAAAGCGCCGAGCAGACGCCCTCTTCCTGACGCTCGCGGTCCTCGATGAACAGGCGTCAATCTCCACCCGTGTGCTCCTAGCCCAGCAGGCTGACGATCTCCTCCTCGAGTCCTCGAACAGAGACTTCGTCTTGAAAAGGATCCTGTCATGGCCACTACCAACAAACGTGACAGCAGCCCGGCATAGCCTTATGCAGATCGCTAATACCTTCAATCATGTCGCAATGGTTCTCAAGGAGGTTTTCAACTTTCAACCAGACCTCCATGAAGTTATTGCGAGATGGCGAGAATCCGCGGAGGAAGTCGGCATAAGCCAAGCTGGCCTGTCCTCGCTTCGGTCAGAGCTAGTCGACGCTGGGTTCTTCCGCGCGGTACTGATGGCGACAGTCGAGCGGAATTTGCACGACCTAAACTCGATTATTGTAACGAACCTTCTCGGGGGCAACTGGTCACCCCAGGAGCGCGCCCTCCTCCTTGATTTCCAGAGGAGAATACAGTCGTCAATGAAGAGAACCCGGGAGTACGAGAAGCCAAAGCCCGGGCGACTTTTCAAGCGCAGCCCCGGAGCAGATCAAAACAAGCCGAGCGAAGATCCGTTTCGGCCAGACCTGCCCTCCAACGAGTGTGCTTCCCCACAAGAGGCGCGACTCAATGCATTCGAAGCCAAGCAAAGGGTTGACAAACAGATAAATTGCATCAAGGAAATGCTCTTTCGCGATCGACTCCCTCTGGCCGAGAAATACGTAACAGACCTTATGCGGTTTCAGCTTGGAAGAGACGACCAAGAGTATGCGGTCATGTCCCTCTGTAACCTCACAGCGTCGGCCCTAGATGCGAACCGGCTCGGATTCGCGGATGAATTGATTAAATATGCGATGGAACTAGGCCCCAACGACATTGTCGCCTTTACCGCAAGGGCGGAAGTGCTCAGAAGACGTGGCAAGTTCGCCGCCGCGCTGGCGGCGTTCGAAGAAGTAATCAGCCGCTTCCCGGCTCGAACATATCCGCTAAATGGGAAGGCAAATGTTCTGAAAGAAATTGGACATTTCGAGCAGGCGGCTCAGCTACTTAGGAGAGTGCAAAGTGATTTCCCCGAGGACTCTGTCGCGTTTAACGAGGAAGTTGGTGTACTCCGAAGCCAAGGAAGGCACAAAGCCGCCCTCCAGCTTGCGGTCGCGAATGCTCGACGTTTTCCCTTAGACCCCGTGACGCGAAGCGTCTTGGCAGGGTCTCTATCCAGGGTCGGCAGGTACGCGGAAGCAAGCCGCCATTACCAACAAGCCCTAGCACTCGACAGGACAGAGGTACGGTTCATAGTAGGAGCGGCTCTTAATACGCATTCGGCAGGGGCTTCGGAGCGGGCCCTGCGGTATCTGGAAGAGTTTCTGAAAACCTCGCCGACAGAAGTCCCGCTCTTGCAGGCAAAGGCCCAGATACTACGAAGCATTGGCCAATTCTCGGCGGCCAAGGGCATCTACGAATCCATACTTCGCGGCTTTCCGCGATTTATCCCAGCCGTGCTTGGCCTTCGAGCCGTCGCCGTTCTGGAAGACCCGATCGTCGCGGCGGAGAACAAGGTTACACATGATCAGTTGGAATCCGAACTCGATTGGACAGGATTTCGGACCTACGCTGTCGCGCTTGTCGCTGCAGACCGCCCGCGTGAAGCCATTCAAGCCATTGAAGCTGCGCTCCCGCAATGCCCTTGGCTGGGCCAAAGAGACAGGCTTAAAACGACCCTCGGCATTGCCCAAATGAAAAACAACGAACCAACATGCATCCAAACGCTTCAAACGAATCTCGAATCTCTGGAGGACCGGCAACGGCAGGCACGCCTCCTGTTTCTAAGTCACGCGCAGATAGAGCAAAACCGCCAGTCCATTGCCCGAGTCCTTCTTTCTAGGATGGTGACGACTAGCGACCGGGGCATCCAGTCGATCAAGGAACACCTGTTAAGAGCAAGCGCGGGCAAGAACACAGGCATCGGGAAGGTGGACCTTTCCTCGGGAGAGCTGGAGCTTGCGTTGGCGGCCTGAATCGATCAACTTGAACAGCCATCTTCGCCTAACAGTCCGGTGACCCGCCGGGTGCTCCATCCTAGCTTTGCTAGGGTCGTCATGCCCTCACACCGCCTCCGCTTCCCCGGCCGCGCTCAGTCTCAACCATCAACTCCCGTCCGCCAAGCAAATCTCAGCGAACGGCATACAGGGCTTTTCCAAACTGTCTCACGCAAGGGGTTCACCCCACGCGAAGACGAGAAAGTCAACTGTCCTCCCGCGCATTTTCCTCGTAAACCTCTGAAAACGCTCGCAAAAAACGTCCGCCAACTTTGCCGAGTATTTCCCCCTTCCGGCGCATACTCATTCCATGAGTGTCGAACGAGGCCAATCTGCACGGTGGACCGCTGACCACCGCCCGATCTGTGTTCTCCGGTCTCTGATCCCTGACCCCTGATCCCTGACCCCTGTTTTTTCGTAACTCCCGTGAATTGGTACGTTTACGAGTAAGTCCTTTGGAATCAGATATGGACCGGTATACCCCATCCCGTAAACCTTTTGTTATCAAATATGGAGGGTTGGCATACCGGGAGAGGGGGATATATACCACTTGATCGATAGAACAGGCAATCGGGCTCGGGCCAAGGGCACCGCATCGCGTCAGCCGGGCTTGCATCGCCGGAAAAACCATCCCGCACCCCTTTCCTCTTGCTGGTCCTCCTGTGCAAACGCCGGCCAAAACGCGAGCTCGGCTTTAGAAAATCTCCTCTCTGCACCAACTCTGGTGAAATTCACAGATTTACTTGATTTTTGCACTTGCATTCACAGATTGAGCGGACGTACTGTCGCTCTCAACTGATGGCCCTGTGGGGCATCGGGAGTTGGTCGCCGGAACGGTTGGTGGAACGAAAAGCCGATGAGAATCGGAAGATCGCCGCCAGCCCGGTCAGAGGGTGAAACCTGGGGCGAAAGCCCGAGAGGGATCGTTGGCCGCGCCAGAGATTACAAATGCCGACGCAAGTCGGAAGTTGTCAAGCTGGCAGATCCGGAAGATGCGCGAACCGGCGGAAATTGAATACTCATCGGCGGCTTAGCCGGCGATGCAAGGTTCGGTTGAAGTTAGGGGCGCATCGAAGGCCCAGCCGGAGGTAGAAACGCCGGGCGCAAGCCGGGTGGATCGAAACCGGTAAAGCCGGAGGTGGAACAGCCGATGCGAGTCGGAAGTTCGCCGCCGGTTTGGCCAGGGAGGCAGCAGCCGGTGAAAGCCGGAGGCTGCGGCGGTAGCCAGCGCAAGCTGGAAGCTGCGACAACAGTCGGCGAAAGCCGGAGGTTGTTCCACCAGCCGAGCTGAAGGATCAAAATCCGGTGCGAGTCGGCAGTTGATCGTCGGCCTTGCCGGTGGAGGGATCGTTCGGCGCAAGCCGGATGGATCGCCATCGGGCGGTCGGAAGCGCGCAACACCCGATGCGAGTCGGGGGTTCGCCACCGGTCGAGCTGAGCGAAACCACGCCGATCCGAGCCGGGGAAGTCGGCCGCCGGTCGAGCCGGAGTCGAGAGCAGTTGGCGCAAGCCGAAGGTTCTTGAAGCCGGCGCAGCCAGAGGAAGGAGCGGCAGCGGAAGCTGCAGGTTCGCCGCTGGGGGAGCCGGAGGACGCGACAGCCGGTTGTACTACGAGATCATCAAGATTGAAACGCCAGAGGCTTCGGTCTCTGGCGTTTTCAATTTGCGCGCCTTTCCTTCCCGTCACCGTGCGCGGCTCTTATCGCAGCGCGCGCCCGCATTACACTGGATGCGGAGAATCCCACATGTCATCCAGCTTCCTATTTAGAAGAATTGTCACTATCGCCGCTTTGGTGTTGTTTTGTCTGGCGCAGCAGCGGGCGCGAGCCGCGGGTCAATGGGCGGCGCCGCCGCCGGAGAGCGCACTCACCATTCCCGCGGCGCAGCTCATCCAGCCCGAAGAGCTGAACCGCCTCCTGCACACGCACGGCGCGGAAAAGCCGCTCATCCTGCAGGTGGGCTCGCGCATGATGTTTGAGCAGGCGCACATTCCCGGCGCGGAGTACGCCGGACAGGGCTCGCAGTCCGAAGACATCCAGCAACTGCGCGGCCGCGTTGCGGCGCTGCCGCATAAGGCGTTTATCGTCCTCTACTGCGGCTGCTGCCCGTGGAATCGCTGCCCCAATGTTGGCCCTGCATTCCAGCTTCTGCAAGGCATGGGATTCACCCACGTCAAGGTCCTTTACCTTGCTGACAACTTTGGCGACGATTGGGTGAACAAGGGGTACGCCGTTGAAAGTGGGCGGTAGTTTGGCCTGTACGCCGCGCGCTACGAGCCACGCATTGCGCCGCGCGCTCACCTTGGGCCTTGTCGCAGCGTCTCTCGCCGCTTCAGCCGCAGGCACTGCCTTCGCGGCGCAGAATCTGCTCAACCGAAAGGCGCCGGAGTTCACGCTCAAGGACCTCAACGGCCAATCGCTTCGCCTCGCCAGTTTCCGCGGCAAGGTGGTGCTGCTCAACTTCTGGGCCACGTGGTGCGCGCCGTGCCAAGTGGAGATGCCCGTCTTCGCCGCATGGCAGCGGCAATACGCCCCGCAGGGGTTCCAGGTCATCGGCATCTCCATGGACGACGAGCCTGCCCCCGCGCGCCATCTCGTCGAGCGGATGAAGCTCAACTATCCCGTGGCCATGGGCAATGAACGCCTCGGCGCGCGCTACGGCGGTGTGCTGGGCCTGCCGCTTACGTTCCTTATCGACAGAAATGGCGTGATCCGCGCGCGCTTCCAGGGTGAAACGGATGTGAAAGCCATTGAGATCCGTGTGCGCGCGCTCCTGGCGCAACCGCGGCCGCAAGAACAGTCTCAAGCGCGGTAGACCCGGGTGCCCGTTCCTATTCCTGCCGTCAAGGCAGCGCGGCAGGTTGTCACGCGCGTCTTCCCCCCTACCCTCTCAGTAGGGGCAGGCCCGCGCGCGCTGCGACCAGGCGCGCCAGTGGATCATCGACAAGAATGGCTTCGATGGCGTCGTCTTTCCCGACCACGCCCCGCAAATGTCCTGCTCGGCGCCGTGGCACGCCGGTATGGCCCACACACTGGGTTTTCTCTGCGCTGGCCTCACGGCAATCGAACGCGGCTTCACGCCGGCCGCGGTTCCCCGCGCACGGGAAGCCTCACGCGCCGGGTCGCTCATCCCGTAAACCGCCCGGTGGATAATAAAGGCAGGCGCACTGGTAGCGTGGCGCGTGCCGGAAGGGAGCGTATTTTCCCGATGCTCGACCCATTCAGCCTCAAAGGCAAAGCCGAGTTGGTCACGGGTTCTTCGCGCGGATTGGGCGCGGGCATCGCCGTTGCTCTCGACCGGGCCGGCGCAGTGGCATTTCTCGCCTCCAGCGCCAGCGATACTGTTCACAGCCACATTCTCGTTGTGAACGGGGGCTGGCTCAACCGCTGATGTCATCCATTGCGGCTTTCCGCCTTTTCCCTGTTGCCTGGTCCATCCGGCCCTTCGGGCTTTGGAGGTTTTTTCGAATGACAACCAACTTGCGCTGGCTCGGAACCCTGGCGCTCGCCTGCGCCTGCTCTGCAACCTCAATTGCGCAACCGCCCCCGCCCAATGCAAGCATCATGGGCATTGCGCACATCGCCTTCCGTGTCAGCGATCTCGACCGCGAGATCGTCTTCCTCGGCAAGCTCGGCTACGAAGCGGCGTTCACCACGACCAACGGCGGCCAAGCCACCGAGGCCTTTATCAAGATCAACGACCGCCAGTTCATCGAGCTCTTTCCGCAAACCAGCCCCTCGCAGCCTATTGGCCTGATGAACGTCTGCTTCGAGGCCGGCGACCTGAATGCGCTCGAAAGGTACTACGCCTCCGAAGGCCTCAACCCATCGCCCGTACGCAAGGCCGCGGCCGGCGATCTCATCTCCTCCTTTAACGATCCCGAGGGCCGCGTTACCGAGTTCATCCAGTACATGCCGGGCTCACGCCAGACTCTCGACATAGGACAGCACCTCGGCGCCGGCCGCGTCTCGGAAGAGTTGATGGGCTTCGATCTGCCGGTAAGAGATGGCGCCGCGGTGAAGGAGTTCTATACTGACCTCGGCTTCGAGGCCGAAGAGGTCAATGGCACCGTGCGCCTCACCACGCCCGGCGCTCCCGATGTGCACATCGACCTGCGCCCCGCGCGCCCCGGCTCTCAGCCGGAGTTCCTCTTCCCCGTGCCCGATGCGCGCAGAGTTCTGGAGAAACTGGAGTACGCGGGCGTTCGCGCCCAGCGCAACGGCGGGCTCGTCTTCGTCCACGATCCCGACGGCAACCTCTTCGTTTTTCTTGAGACAGGCGAGGAGCACAAAGAGAGCATTCTGCCCTGGAAACACAAAAGCGAGTAAGAGCGGCAAGGCCGGCTCTGCTGCCGGAAAACGGTTGGTGCTCTACAGGATTGGGAGAAATGCCTTAGTTCCGCGCCGCCTGCGCTGCGGCGGCTTTTTCCTGCGCCAGCAGTTGCGCCAGCACCTTTTCCGGACACAGGTGGTGCGCCTCGCGGAGGTCCAACTCTTTCTCAGTCTCCACGCACGAGGCAATCGTCATAAAGCAATCGAGGCAGCGCGTGTTGTAGCTGCCATTTTCGTTCTGTGTGCGGCTGTACATAGCGATCCGAGGAAATACCGGATGATCGTAGCCGCACTACGCATTTTCCCGGCGTGATTCGCGTCACGTAAGCATGTTTACCGCTGTTCAGCCAAGCGCCGCTTACGCGCGCAACTCGATCTAGGCGGTATCCACATATAGACTTTGCAGCGGGTGTTTGATTTGTTGCACTTGTAGCATGTCGAGTCGATATGAGTTGAGCGAAGGGCAGTGGGAGCGGATCAAGGACACGCTTCCTGGT
>JBEKXX010000120.1:0-9854 GCA_049511595.1 Occallatibacter sp.
CAGAGCAAATCTGGAATCAGCATCGCGGCAATTTCAAATCGACACCACTCTAAAATGTCTGCAACTGCGCGCACATCAGCAGCTTGCAAAATGAAACGCATCAGTTAACCGGACAGTAGTGAACAGAGAACAGAGAACAGGGAGTGTGTTCGCTGACCACTGATCCCTGAAACCTGACCCCTGTAGACTGTTGTTATGGGCCACGAAGGCATCCGCTTCGCGACAAAAGAAGAGCAGGCGCGCGAAAACCTGCAGAACCGGCCGCTGCCGCGCATCGCCGTCACGCCGGAGAAGGTGCGCGTGCTCTTGACCGAGGGCAAGGGCCTGGAAATCGACTGGGCCGATGGCCACAAGAGCGCGTGGAACTTTGCCTGGCTGCGCGAGGCCTGTCCCTGCGCCACCTGCGTGGAAGAGCGCAACGCCGAGGGGCGCAAGGCGGGCGAGCCCAAACCCAAGTCCGCCGCTCTGCTGCCCATGTACACGCCGCCACCGAAGCCCAGGAGCGCACATGCCGTGGGGCGCTATGCCATCCAGTTCGAGTGGCTCGACGGCCATTCGAGCGGGATCTATTCGTGGGAGTATCTGCGCCGCGTGTGCCAGTGCCAGGAGTGCACGTTTGCGGAAGCGGAGACGACGGGGACGCCGAATTAGATCGATGCCGACTTTCGTTGCAGTGTAGTGCCGCTCTGGAGAGCTGCGCTACGGCTGAAATCTGATCCCTGTTCCCCGTCTTCTACAATCACCCCATGAAGATTGGCTTTCTCGGCTTAGGCAAGATGGGTTTGCCGATGGCAATGCACCTGATTGCCGCGGGTCACGAATTGCGTGTATGGAACCGGACCGAAGGCAAGACGGAGCCGCTGCTGCGCGAGGGTGCGATTGCCGCGGCCACCCCGGCGGAAGCCGAGCTGGGCGCCGATGCCGTCTTCACCATGCTGTTTGACGATGCGGCCAACGAGGAAGTGATTTTTGGCGCGAATGGCTTGATGGACGCGCTTTCGCCGGGCGCGCTGCATATTTCTTGTAGCACAATCAGCGTGGCGTTGAGCGAGCGCCTCACGCAGGAGCACGCCCGTCGCGGACACGACTTCGTCGCCGCGCCTGTTTTCGGGCGCCCCAATGTTGCCGAGGAGGGCCGCCTGTGGATTGTGGTGGCTGGCGCAGAGCAAGCCGTCGCCAAAGCGAGGCCGTTGCTGGAGCCGCTTTCGCGCGGCATTTCGGTTGTTGGACGGGAGCCGCGCCAGGCGTACGCGGTCAAGCTGGGCGGAAACTTTCTGATCAGCGCGATGATTTACTCGCTCAGCGAGGCTTTTGTGTACGCGGCGGGGCAGGGAATCGATCCCGAGACCTTTCTCGAAACCGTGAACAGCGCGCTGTTTCAGTCGCCGTTTTATGCCGCATATGGAAAGGTGATGCTGCACGCGCGTGAGCAGCCGGGTGCGACGATCGAGTTGGGCGAGAAGGACTTGCGGCTGCTGCGAGAGGCCGCGGCCAGCCGCAATACGCGCCTGAGCCTGACCGATAGGCTCGCCGAAGTCTTTGCCGAGGCCATCGCCGCCGGCCTTGGCCGGGAGGATTGGGCCGTCGGCCTGTACCGTATGTCACAGCAGGGCAATGAAACTCACTTGTAGGATGTGGGGCAGATGGGCCTGAAGGGCAAGATCGTCCTGATCACCGGAGCCAGCGCGGGGATTGGCGCAGCCACGGCCCTGGCGTTTGCGGCCGAGGGCGCACGGCTGCTGCTGGCCGCCCGCCGCGCCGGCAAGCTGGCCGAAGTTGCCTCGAAGGCGCTGGCTCGCGGCGCCGCCGCCGTGCACTCCATCGATCTGGACGTGCGCAGCCGCCACGCGGTGCAGCGCGCCATCGACGAGCTGCCGCCGGAGTGGGCGGAGATCGACATCCTGGTGAACAACGCCGGCCTCAGCCGCGGCATGGAGAAGCTCTATACCGGCCGGGTGGAAGACTGGGAAGAGATGATCGACACCAACATCAAGGGAATGCTGTATGTGGCGCGCGCCGTGGTTCCCGGGATGGTGGTGCGCCGGCGCGGCCACGTGGTCACCCTGGGGTCAATGGCCGGCGAGATGGTCTACCCCAACGGCGCGGTCTACTGCGGCACCAAGGCCGCGGCCCGCGCCATCAACGACGGGCTGCGCGAGGATCTGCTGGGCACGCCGGTGCGCGTCACCAGCGTCGATCCCGGCCTGGTGGAGACCGATTTCAGCCTGGTCCACTTTCACGGCGACGCCAGCCGCGCCGCAAAGGTCTACAAAGGCATCACGCCGCTGACCGCCGAAGACATTGCCGATGTAATCCTATGGGCCGTCACGCGGCCGGAGCACGTGAACATCTCGCGCGTGTCGCTCACGCCGATACAGCAGGCGAATCCGCTGCTCATCCACCGCGAGCCGTGACCGGCGCGGCCTGGCCACCGCGTAAGCGGAATCCTGCAATGATTTTGTTCCAGACGCGCTGTCGCGGACCCTCGCGCAGGATTTGCCTGAAAAGAAAAGTTTCAGCCGCTTTCAGGAGATCGGCTCAACCCATGCTCTGAAGCTGCGCATCAATCTGGGCCAGTGCGGCCTCAAGAGCGGCGCGGCGGCCCGGATTTACCGTTTTTTGCGAAAGAATGTTTTCGCGTTGCAACTTGAGTCCCTGTTTTCGCCGCGTCCGGGCAGCGCGCCTTAGTTCGGCCGATCGCCGTTCCTCCTCGTTCATTGGTTCATCCTCGGAAGCGGCGACGGGGTTCCCCAGGGCATTTGCCATTTGCTCCTCCACCGATTTACTTTCCCATCCACGAGCCATATCTTCATTCTACGGGTGTTTGTGCGATCGCGTCCCGCAGAATGGAGCCGGTGGGAGCGGGAAGGAAGAGAGGTTTTGCATGCACGCATGGCAATTTCCGGCGTTTGGCATTGATTCTTTGGAGGTTGTGGAGCGGCCCACACCGGCGCCCGGTCCCGGCGAAGTTCTGGTCGGCGTGCGCGCAATTTCGCTCAACTATCGCGACCTGATGATCGTCAAAGGACTCTACAACCCCAAAATGAAGCTGCCGCGCATTCCCTGCTCCGACGGCGCCGGCGAAGTGGTGGCTGTGGGCGCGGGGGTGAGCGTGTGGAAGCCAGGGGACCGCGTAGCGGGCATCTTTATGCAGAACTGGCTGGACGGGCCGCTGACCGCGGCCAAAGCCCGCGGCGCGCTGGGCGGCGACATCGACGGCATGTTGACGGACTTTGTCGTGCTCAAGGAGGCAGGACTGGTCGAGCTGCCCGATCACCTGAGCTTTCAGGAAGCGGCCACGCTGCCCTGCGCCGCCGTCACCGCGTGGAACGCGCTGGCGACCGGAGAGATCAAGCCCGGCGCGACCATACTGATCCAGGGCACCGGCGGCGTATCGATCTTCGCCTTGCAGTTCGCGCGGCTCAAGGGCGCGCGCGTGCTCGGCATCAGTTCAAGCTACGAAAAGCTGGAGCGGGCCAGCGCCATGGGGCTGGACGCCGGGCTCAACTACCGCGACAACCCCGACTGGGACCGCTGGGCCCTTGACCAGACTGGCGGCGAGGGCGTGGACCTGGTGGTGGAGGTGGGCGGCGGGGGCACTCTGGTGCGCTCGCTCAGGTCGATTCGGCATGGGGGAACGGTGGCGCAAATAGGCGTGCTGGCGCCTTCGGCAGAGCCGTTTCCGACTCCGCTTGTCCTGCACAAGGCGGCGCGCATTCACGGCTTGTACGTGGGTTCGCGCAAAGACTTTGTCGAGATGAACCGCGCCATTGCGCTGGCTGAGCTGCGGCCGGTCGGCGAAGAGTTCGATTGGAGCCAGGCGCGCGAAGTCTTCGAGCGCATGGAAGAAGGCAGCCACTTCGGCAAGCTGGTGCTGACGGTGAGTTGAAAGAGCAGCGGAGTTAGCGGGGTTAGCGGTGTTAGAAAAGGCGCGGGCAAGCGAGTCAGCAAGTTAGCGAGTCAGCGCACCCGCTCCCGTACCTCGTACCTTCGGTTCGCCGCTGCGAATCAAAAAATGGTGGGGCGACTGCTACGCAAGCCGAGGAGCGCTCCAGCATGCCGGAAGATTGACGGAAACAAAGGGGGAGGAAGAATGAAGCCGCGGACTTACTTGCGAATTGCTTCTTTGCTGACGCTGGTGCATTCGGCGCTGCACACCATTGGCGGTGTATTCGGCAAGGCGCCGCCAGGTCCGGCGAGCGTGGCCGAGGCGGCCATGAAGGCAAACCAGTTTCAATTCATGGGAGTCACGCGGACGTTCTGGGAGTTCTATCGCGGGATGGGCTTGGCTGTGACCATCTTCCTTACGGTCGAGGGGCTGGTCTTCTGGCTGTTGGGTTCGCTGGCCGAACGGGATGCGGCCGCTCTCCGGCCGGTCCTGGCGGTGTTCATGCTGGGATATCTCGCCTTCGCGGTGGTTTCGCTGGTGTACATCTTCGCGCTGCCGGTCGTGTTTGAGGCGCTGATTGCGCTTTGTCTGGGACTTGCGCTGGTTGGCACCCGCTCGACCCCGCTGCGTTAGATTGGATTTGTGAGTCTGTACGAGCAAATGCTTGCGGTCGCCATCGAGGAAGCTCGCCTGGGCCTTGCCGAGGGAGGCATACCCATCGGCGCGGCGCTGTTCACGCGCACGGGCGAGTTGGTGAGCCGGGGCCGCAACCGCCGCGTACAGCAGGGCGATCCAAGCATTCACGGCGAGACCGACGCCTTTCGCCGCGCAGGCCGCCAGCGCAGCTACCGCAACCTGGTGATGGTTACCACCCTGGCCCCGTGCTGGTATTGCAGCGGCCTGGTGCGCCAGTTCCACATCGGCGCCGTGGTGGTGGGCGAGAGCCGTACCTTTGCCGGAGGCCTGAACTGGTTGCGCGAGAACGGCGTCGAGGTAATCGACCTCGACAATGCCGAATGCCGCGAGATGCTCGCGGACTTCATCGCGAGGCATGCGGAGATCTGGAACGAAGACATTGGCGAAGAGTGAGATGGGGAACCGGTGAAGGATTCCCTCATGACAAACGGCGCCGCAGCCGCACGGTTTGCCGGTTCTCATCGCTGGATTTCGGGCAGAAATGGTCCGGTATTTCACGACGTTGATCCAGCGGCCCTATGGCGGCGGTTCTACGGTTAGGTAAACGCTTGGCAGACCGGGATCTTCATTCAGCGCGAAGCACGCCACAACGTACAAGCCTGCCGCGGCGCCGCTGGGGTATCGCTTGGCTGCTCGGCATCGGCGTGCTGGTCAACTACTTCGACCGCGTCAATCTCTCCGTTTCGCACGATTCCCTGGTTGCAGCCTTCGGCATCTCCGAGGTCACCTTCGGCTATCTTTCCAGCGCCTACAACTGGACCTACGCCCTGTGTCAGCTTCCCATCGGAGTAGTCCTCGACAAATTCGGTGTCCGCCGCGTGGGGCGTATCGGGGCGTTCCTTTGGAGCGCGGCCTCCTTTGCTGCCGCCGTCACGCCCAACCTGAGCGGGCTGTTCGGCGCGCGGCTCCTGCTGGGCTTGGGCGAGGCGCCCACGTTTCCCGCCAACGCCAAGGCCATTGGCGCATGGTTTCCAGCGCACGAGCGCAGCCTGGCCACGTCGCTCTTCGACGCAGCAGCCAAGTTTGCCTCGGCCATCGGCGTTCCTCTCATCGGGATCGTTCTCATCGGCGCGGGATGGCGCTGGAGCTTCGCCTTCACCGGTGCGGTCAGTCTTGCTTACTTTCTTCTCTTCTGGCGCGTCTATCGCGATCCGGATGAGGATCCGAGTTTGGCCGAAAGCGAGCGTCAGCACATGGGGGGGCAAGAGACCTCGTTCGTCACGCCCGATCGCGGCGAAGAGCCGTCGTCGAGCCTGGGCCGGCTTCTTTCCCAACGCAAGGTAATTGGGCTCACCCTCGGCATGGGTGCGTATAACTACATCTTCTACATGCTTCTGTATTGGTTGCCCGCTTATCTGTCCTCTACTCTGCACATCGATCTGTTGCACTCGTTCGCGTACACAAGCCTGCCGTGGCTCATCGCCACCGTGACGGACCTCGGTATAGGCGGATGGCTGGTGGATTTCCTCGTCCGGCGCGGATGGAATGCGAGCGGGATTCGCCGCGTTGTCCTGATCGGCGGTACGGCGTTCGGGCTGGGCATTCTGGGCGCGGCTCATGCGCGCAACGCCACACAGGCCCTGCTCTGGATCAGCGTGTCGATCGGCGGCCTTGCCGCGGCGGCGCCTGTCGCCTGGTCACTTCCCTCACTCATTGCCGGCCGAAACGATGTGGGCAAGGTGGGCGGCATCATCAACTTTTCCGGCCAGATCTCGGGTATTGCGGCTGCCGTCGTCACCGGGTATCTGGTTTCGGCGCAGCATTCCTTCGCGTGGGCCTTTGCTGTTGCGGCTGCCTATCTGGCCATCGGCATCGCAGGGTATGTCTTCCTGCTGGGCAAGATCGAGCAGCCGCCTCCCACATTCGGACTCGCCTAAGGGACTTCCCGGGTGTAACAGTTCTGGTGCGCGCAGGGAAATTTGTGCTCCTGTAACGTAGTCTGGTGCAAAATGGTTGGATGGGAGACGGATCGTAGTGCCGCGCATTCACTTTCAACAGCAACTCGCCGAACTCAAGGACAAGCTTCTGGCCATGGCCGCCTTGGCGCAGCAGGCGGTCGAATCGGCAGTGGAAGCCTACCTGCGGCGCGACAAGGGACTGTGCAAGTTTGTCAAGCAGAACGAAAGGGCCATCGACACCGCGCAACGCGAGCTGGACGAGATGGCCTACGAGTTGCTGGCCAAGGAACAGCCGATGGCCGTCGATCTGCGCTTTATCCTGGCGGTCATCAAGATCAACGGCGACCTGGAGCGCGTGGGCGATCAGTCGATGAGCATCGCGCGGCGGACGAAGGAGATTCTTACCGCCGACGAGGTGGAATTGCCCGTGGATTTTGCGGCCATGGGCGAGTTTGCGTCACAGATGATTCGCACCGCGCTGCAGGCGCTGCTGGACGGCGACGCGCGGTTGGCCGATTCGGTGCGCGAAATGGACGACGAGATCGACCGCATGAACCGCCGCGCCCACAACGACCTGCTGAAGATGATCGAAGAGAAGCCGCAATACACTCTGCAGGCGATGAACGGTATCCTGGTGGCGAAGAACCTGGAGCGGATCGCCGATCACGCGTCGAATATCGCCACCGACGTGATCTTCTGGATTCGCGGCGCCGACGTACGCCACCAGTTAAGCATGGCCATGGACTGAAGAAACAGCTTTCGGCTTTTAGCTCTCAGCCAATCACTTACACGCCAATCACGGAGCAGAGCTCCTTAACGGCCGCGGCGCTCTTGTTGAGAGCAGCCGCTTCTTCCGGCGTCAGCTTGATCTCGACGATCTGTTCGATGCCTGCCGCGCCCAGTTTGCACGGAACGCCGATAAAGTAGCCCTCGATACCGTACTCGCCCTCGAGGTACGCCGCGCAGGGCAGAATCTTCTTCTTATCCTTGAGGATGGCCTCGGCCATCTCGGTGACGGCAGCCGATGGAGCATAATAGGCGCTGCCGGTCTTGAGATACTTCACGATCTCCGCGCCGCCGTCGCGCGTGCGCTGAACAAGCTGCTCCAGGCGTTCCGGCGCGATGAGCTCGGTGATGGGGATGCCGGCCACCGTCGAGTAGCGCGCCAGGGGCACCATGGTGTCGCCGTGGCCGCCCAGCACAAAGGCCGACACGTTCTCCACGCTCACGTTGAGTTCAGCCGCGATGAAGCTGCGGAAGCGCGCCGAGTCCAGAACGCCGGCCATGCCGATCACCCGCTGGCGATTGAATCCGGCTTGGCGGTACGCGGCCTGGGCCATTGCATCAAGCGGATTAGACACGATGATGAGGATGCACTCGGGCGATTGCGCCACCACTTTCTCGACCACATCGGACATGATCTTGAAGTTGGTGTTCAGCAGGTCGTCGCGGCTCATGCCGGGCTTGCGCGGGATGCCTGCGGTGATGACCACGATGTCGGAATTGGCCGTGGCCGCGTAGTCGTTGGCGCCCGCGATCGCCACGTCGCGCTTCTCGATGGGCATGGCCTCAAGCAGGTCCAGCGCCTTGCCCTGCGGCACGCCCTCGACAACGTCGACCAGGACCACGTCGGCAAGTTCCTTGGCCGCAATCCAATGCGCGGTCGTGGCGCCCACGTTGCCGGCGCCGACAATTGAAACCTTCTTCCTCATTTCTATTCTCCTGTGGGTTAAAAGCGGAGTTAGCGGAGCTAGCGGAGTCAGGAAAACCTGCCTAACTCCGCTAACACGCGCGAAGCGCGGCTAGCACCGTTAACACCGCTACATACTGCCGATGATACGCGTGGCAAACTCGCTGGTGCCCACCTTGGTGGCGCCGGGGAGTTGCCGCTCGAAGTCGTAGGTGACGAATTTCTGCACGATGGTTGTTTCCATTGCCGTTTCGATGAGCCGGGCCGCTTCTTTCCATCCGATGAATTCAAGCAGCATGACGCCCGACAAAATCAGCGACCCGGGATTGATCACGTCCTTGTCGGCGTACTTGGGCGCTGTTCCGTGCGTGGCCTCAAAGACCGCGTAGCCGTCGCCGATGTTGGCGCCGGGCGCGATGCCCAGGCCGCCCACCTGCGCCGCGGCCGCGTCGGAGATGTAATCGCCGTTCAGATTGGGCGTCGCCAAAATGCTGTAGTCCGACGGGCGAATGATAATCTGCTGGAAGATGGAGTCGGCGATGCGATCGTTGACCAGAATCTTCGACTTCCACGCGCCGTTGCCGTGCGTTTTACCGATTGAATCGAGTACGCCCTTGATCTCAGCATAGATCGCATCGCGGAAGGCCTGATTGCCAAACTCGAGTCCCGGCTCGATGAGCGCGGCATTCTCCTCGACGGTAATGCCGGGCTTCGCGTCGACGTTGCCGAGAATCCAACTCTCGCGCTCGGTCACAGTCTGGTCGCGGAACTCCTCGGTGGCCACCTCGTAACCCCACTCGCGGAATGCGCCCTCCGTAAACTTCTGGATGTTGCCTTTGTGCACCAGCGTCACTGTCTTGCGGCCAGATTCCAATGCGTGCCTGATGGCGGCGCGCACCAGCCGCTTGGTGCCGAAGATGGAAATGGGCTTGATGCCCACGCCGGAATCGGCGCGCACTCTTTTCTTGGTTTTGGCCAGCAGATCGTCATTCAAAAACGCGATCAGCCGCGCTGCGTCTTCCGATCCTTGCTTGAACTCAATGCCCGCGTACACATCCTCTGTGTTCTCGCGGAAAATGACGATGTCGACCTGTTCGGGATGCTTCACTGGGCTGGGCACGCCCTGGTAATACTTCACCGGGCGCACGCAGGAGTAGAGATCGAGAATCTGGCGCAGCGCTACATTCAGCGAACGAATCCCGCCGCCGACCGGCGTGGTGAGCGGCCCCTTGATGGAGACGCGCAGGTCGCGCGCCGCGGCCACGGAGTCGTCGGGCAGCCAGTTGGAGAACTGCCGGTAGGCTTTTTCGCCGGCAAAAATCTCAAACCAGCGAATGGCGCGCTTGCCGCCGTAGGCCTTTTCCACTGCGGCGTCAAAAACCCGCTGCGACGCCTTCCAGATGTCGCGGCCTGTGCCGTCGCCTTCGATGAAGGGAATGATGGGATGGTCGGGAACGGAAAACTGCCCGTCCTTGTAGCCGATTGGCTGGCCGTTTTTCGGCAACTCGAGCCCGTTGTAGGTGCTTTGCATGTCGATCAGGGGAGCCCCTTCTGAGAATGGTCCAAAGTTGAGGCTAACACCCGCAATTTAGGGGTGGCAATGGCGGCCCGGAGGGCGTGTGTAACAAGGGCAACAGGAATGGTGTCGGGCACCGCTTGACATCATGATGTCTAATATGAG
>JBEKXX010000121.1:0-9781 GCA_049511595.1 Occallatibacter sp.
GCTCGTCCAAAGGTCCGCCCCACCGTAGGTGGCACGCCATGACCCCGCTCGCGCTCACCCTCCTCGTTCTCCTCGTCGCCGTGGCCACTCTGGCCTCTTACATCAGCCGCGTCTATGCGGAGTTCGGCAAGATCCTCAGCCGCGAGGTGCAGGAGAACCTCGACGCGTGGGAGGAGCGCATCGAGCCACACCTCGGCCTCAGCCGCGAGCACGCCGATCTTTGCGCCTCCGTTCTCAAGCTGCTCACGCTCGGCCTCATCGCTCTTGGCTTCGGCGCGCTTCTCTTCATCCGGCCCACGCACCCCGGACCGCCTACCGCGCTTGAGATCGCCCAGGCCATTCTTGCCCTGGTGCTGGTCATCGTCTTCGCCTACCAGCTCATTCCCTCTCTGCTCTTCAACCGCACGCGAGGCCTGTGGGCGGCGCGCCTGCTCTGGCCCATCCGCCTTCTGCTCTGGCTGGTTACGCCCGTCACCGTCTTCATCCGATTTTTCTTCTCCGTCGCATCGCTGGCCGAGCAGCCCACCACCCCCGAAGAGGAGGCTGCTGTCGATGTCGAAGCCCTTATCGAGGCCGGCGAGGAAGAAGGGATCCTCGAGCAGAGCGACAGCGATCTGGTCCGCTCCGCCGTCGAATTCGGCGACATGCTGGTCCGCGAAGTGATGACCCCGCGCCCCGAGGTCTTCGCTGTCGAAGAATCGATCACACTTGAGCAATTCCTCGAGGTGCTGCGCCAGCAGAATTACTCGCGCGTGCCCGTCTACTCCGGCTCGCTCGACAACATCAAGGGCCTCGCCTTCGCCCACGACCTGCTGCAGATCGCCGACGACGAAGCCCGTACGCGCACCGTCGCCACCATCCTGCGCCCCGCCGTCTTCGTGCCCGAGACCAAGCGCGGCTACGAGCTGCTGCGCGAGATGCAGCGCGAAAAACAGCACATGCGCATCGTCATCGACGAATACGGCGCCGTCGCCGGTCTGGTCACCATCGAGGATCTCCTGGAGCAGATTGTGGGCAACATCCGCGACGAGCACGACGAAGAGGTGGAGCCGCAGCGCGAGCCCTCCGGCTCATGGCTCCTTCCGGGCAGCTTTCCCGCCGATCAACTCGGCGACCTCATCGGCGAGCCCGCCGAGCTCGACGAGTCCTACGAAGCCACAACCCTCGGCGGCCTGATCAGCCAGATCGTGGGCCGCATTCCCAAGGCCGGCGAACTGGTCGCTCTCGATCCGCTCGGCCTGCGCGTCGAAATCGTGGCCTCCACCGGCAGCCGCATCGAGCGCCTGCGCCTTTTTCCGCCCACGGCGCGGCTGCCGTTCCCGAAGGAATCCTGATTTCCTGCCCACGTTACCCGGAGCCGGTTCGTCAGTCTCCATGCCGGCGCTGCGGCGCATTAGTCAGCAGGAGCGGTTTTCGAACTCATTTTTGTATAATCGTTCGGACTTGCCAGAGGAGCTGCGGCTTTGCCTTTGAAGAGTGAGAGATTGTCAAAAAGCGGATCGCGGCGGTTGAGGCGCGAGAGCTTCGGCTTTTCTGCGGAGCATTTGCGCACGTTGCGCGCGCTGAAGACGCCGGTAAAGATCCAGAAGTTTATCGACGCGCTCGAGTACCAGTACGCGAACACAGCGTGGTCTCCCGCGCACGTGCTGCGCGAGCGTAAAGGCCACTGCCTTGAGGGTGCGCTCGTGGCAGCTGCCGCGCTGCGCGTCAATGGCTATCCGCCGCTGGTGATGGATCTGGAGGCCGTGCACGACGACGACCACGTGGTGGCCATTTACCGCGAACGCGGCCTGTGGGGCGGAATCGCCAAATCGAACTTTGCGGGGCTGCGCTTCCGCGCGCCCATCTACCGCACGCTGCGCGAGCTGGCGCTCAGCTACTTTGAGCAGTACTACAACCTGCGCGGCGAACGCACCTTGCGCGCCTACTCGCGGCCGGTGAACCTGGCGCGCCTGGACAGCCGCCACTGGATGACCGCGGAGGAAGATGTTTGGTTCGTCCCGGAGCGCCTCATCGCGGCGAGGCATTACCCGCTCTTTTCCGACAAGGTGGCGCGCGCGCTTCCCCGGCTCGACCGCCGCAGCTTCGAAGCCGGAATGCACGGCTGGGTGAAGCACTGAAGAGAGCCGCGCGCGGCGCGCTGCTCGTCTCTTTAGCGGTCAGAACCTCCGCGCGGCCGGCGCCTGTCTTGGCGCGAGATGCCGTACACTCAGTCAGGAGCCGCACCGCGCGTGAAATCCGGATTCGTCGCCATCCTCGGCCGCCCCAACGTGGGCAAAAGCACCCTCCTCAACGCCCTCACCGGCGAAAAGGTGGCCATCGTCACGGCCAAGCCGCAAACCACGCGCAACCGCATCGCCGGCGTGGTCGAGGTGCCCGCGCGCAAAGGGGCGCACCCAGCCGCGCAGATCGTCTTCGTCGATACGCCCGGCGTGCACAGGCCCGGCTCCGAGCTCGACCGCCGCATGTTGCAGGAGGTCCACGAAGCTCTCGAATCGCGCGACCTTGTTTTGGTTCTTGTCGACGCCACGCGCAGAATTCAGCTCGGCGCTCCTGTGAACCCGAATGCGGGTGCCCCGGGTCCCTCGCATTTGGGGACCCGGGAAAGCGGTCCCGTTCCCCCTGCGAAGGCGGACAAAATACGAAAGACCGGCGCGTCCAGCGAAGACGAATTCCTTTTCTCTCTCGTCCGCAGGCTCGACTGCCCCGTCTTTCTCGTACTGACCAAAATCGATCTTGTCCGCAAGGACCAGCTCTTGCCGCTGATCGAATCGCTCACACACCAGTACAACTTTGCGCAGGTGATTCCGGTGAGCGCGCGCAAACGCGACGGCCTCGACGTGCTGGTGAGCAAGATCGTCGAAGTGCTCCCGACCGGCGAGCGCTACTACCCCAAAGATCAGTACACCGATCAACCGCTGCGCTTCATGGTGGCCGAGCTCATCCGCGAGAGCATTCTCATCGAGACCGGCGAGGAGGTGCCCTACGCGTCGGCTGTCGTCATCGAGGAGTTCGAGGAGCCGGAAGCGCAGCAGAGGCCCGGAAAGAGACCGTTGACTCGCATTGCCGCCGTGATCTACTGCGAGCGCGACGGGCAGAAGGCGATCCTGATCGGCAAGGGCGGCTCAAAGCTCAAGGCCATCGGCGCCGGCGCGCGGCGCAAGATCGAGTCCCTGCTGGGCACGCAGGTCTATCTCGAACTGCACATCATCGTCGAGCCCGGCTGGCGCGAGTCGCGGACGTTTGTCGATTCTCTCGACTGGCGCAGGCAGTTGGAGAAATTGGGCGGTGAAGAAGACGGCTGATTTCCAGGTCAAAATTTCGATTGGGCCGCTACAGGGTCAACGAAGAACCTTGAAGGGTCCGGAATTCGCCGGCCCGGGCTTCGCGTTTGCTGCTCCGTAGTCCGAATCGAAGCCGAGTTGCAGTTTCGCGCCCTCCGACATCATGCCGGAATTCCACGGCGGATCGAAGACGATCTCGACGTGAACCGCCTTCACCTCCGGCAGCGCGGCCAGCTTGCGCTCCACTTCCGCCTTGATCGCGTCTGACATGCTGCATCCCGGCGCTGTGAGCGACATGCGCACGTCGATGCGCCGGCCGCCGCCTTCGACTTCCGAAGCAGAAGTCGCGTACACCAGGCCCAGATTCACGATATCGACCGGAATCTCCGGATCGCGCACGGTTTTCAACTGTTGCCAGATCATCTCCTCGCGGAAAGGCCCGGAAATGGGCGTGGTGTTCTGGTTGGTTGGGGTCGGAACTGCCATCTTAGCGGTGCCTCAACTACAAACTGTTTTGAAAGGGCACGACTTTAGTCGTGCCGTAAATGCCGCAACACAATCGCGGGCTTTAGCCCCTGAGGGATGTTTGCCTTACTCGGTCGAGACGGTGTCCTGCTTGCCTTCGAGGGCCGATTGCAGCGTGTGCCACGCGAGCGTAGCGCACTTCACGCGCGCGGGAAATTTGGAGACGCCGGCAAACACTGCGAGCTTGCCCAGCTCCGATGCGCTCGCCATCGCCTCCTCGTCGCCCGTCACCAGGCGATGGAACTGCTCGAAGAGCCGCTCCGCCTCTTCCTTGCTCTTGCCCTTCACGCTCTGCGTCATCATCGATGCCGACGCCCGCGAGATGGCGCATCCCGAGCCCTGGAAGCCGATGTCCTTGATGGCGCCGTCTTCAACGTCGAGGAACACCGAGCAGCGGTCGCCGCAGAGCGGATTGTATCCTTCGGCGTGATGATTAGCCGACGCCGGCTTGCGATAGTTCCGCGGCGCTTTGCTGTGCTCCAGAATCACTTCCTGATACAGATCGGCGAGTTCGCCCATTTCTGCGCTCACGCGAACACCTCACGCGCCGCGTGAATTCCCGCGACCAGCGCATCGATTTCTTCGCGCGTGTTGTAGACGGCGAACGATGCCCGCGCGGTGGCGGGAATGCCGAAACGCTCCATCACCGGCTGCGCGCAATGGTGTCCTGTGCGGATGGCGATGCCCTCGCGGTCGAGGATCGTTCCCAGGTCGTGCGGATGCACGCCGTCGAGCACGAACGAGAGCACTCCGGCGCGTTCCCTTGCCGTGCCGATTAGTTGCACGCCGGGAATGGCGCCGACCGCTTCCGTGGCGTAGGCCAGCAGCTCGTGCTCGTGCGCGGCGATCTTCTCCATGCCAATTCCAGTGATGTAATCGAGCGCCGCGCCCAGGGCAATGGCGCCCGCAATGTCCGGCGTGCCCGCTTCGAATTTGTAGGGGAGAACATTGTAGGTGGTCTTCTCGAAGGTCACGGAGCTGATCATGTCGCCGCCGCCCTGGTAGGGAGGCATGGCCTCGAGCAGCGCGCGCTTGCCGTAGAGCACGCCGATTCCCGTAGGCCCGTAGACCTTGTGGCCGCTGAAGGCATAGAAATCGCAGTCGAGCGCCTGCACGTCCACGGCAAAGTGCGGAACGGCCTGCGCTCCATCCACCAGCACGGGCACACCGCGCCGGTGCGCCATCTCAATCATCTCGCCGAGCGGCGTCACCGTTCCCAGCGCGTTCGACACGTGCGTGACGGCGACGATCCTGGTGCGAGGCCCGATCAGCTTTTCAAACTCGTCCAGCAGAAGCTCGCCGCGATCGTCGATCGGCGCGACCTTCAGGTGGGCGTGCTTTTCTTCGCAAAGAATCTGCCACGGCACAATGTTCGAGTGGTGCTCCATCGCCGTGATCAGCACTTCATCGCCCGCGCCGACATGCACGCGCCCATAGGTCTGCGCCACAAGGTTGATGGCCTCCGTGGCCCCGCGCACAAATACAATCTCGCGGCTATCGCGGGCGTTCACGAACCGCCGCACCGTTTGCCGCGCGGCGTCGTGCGCCTCGGTGGCGCGCACGCTCAGCGTGTGCACCCCGCGATGAATGTTGGCGTTCAGATGTTCGTAATAATGCGCGATGGCGTCGAGAACCACGCGCGGCTTTTGCGAAGTGGCCGCGTTGTCCAGATATACCAGCGGCTTGCCGTGAATCCGCTCGGCCAGGATCGGGAAGTCGGCGCGAATCTTCGCAAGATCGAGGCCCGAAGCGATGGATGATGCGCTTTGCGCCGCAACTCCGCGCGGGAGAGGCTCGCGGGCTGCGAGCGGGGTGACTGGGGGCTGGGCGACTGCCGTCATCCCACTTCCTCCCACTTCTGCATTTCTTCTTCCGCCGCCGCAGCGTCCGAAGCAGCAGCCTTCCGGTTCCGCGTCAGCTCATTCAGCCTTTCGCGAATCAGGCCTTCGGCAAACTCGCGCGCCGCCGGCTCGTTCATGCGGTCAAGGCACTCCGCGGCGAAGGCGTAGAGCAGCGTGTTCCGTGCCGAGGCCTCGTCGATTCCGCGCGAGCGCAGGTAGAAGAGTTGCTCCTCGTCGATCTGGCCAATCGTGGCGCCGTGCGTGCACTTTACGTCGTCGGCGTGAATCTCCAGTTGCGGCTTGGTGTCGATGCGCGCATCGTCACTGAGCAGCAGGTTGCGGTTGGTCTGTTTCGCGTCGGTTTTCTGCGCGTCCTTGTGCACAATGATGCGGCCGTGGAAGACGCCGCGGGCCGAGCCATCGAGTATGCCGTTGTAAAACTGGCGGCTCGAGCACTGCGGCTGCGCGTGCTCCACGAGCATGTAGTTGTCCAGGTGCTGGCGTCCCGCGCCCACGAATAGCCCGTTGATCAGGCACTCCGCGCCTTCGCCGCTCAGCACGGGATGCACGTTGTTGCGCACCAAGCCGCCGCCCAGCAGAATGGAGTGCGACGAGACGTTCGCGCCGCGCGCCTGCTCCAGGCGCAGCGTGGACACGTTGAAGGCTGCGAGATTTTCGCGCTCCACAAGGAAATGCGAAACCACGGCGTCTTGCCCGGCCACCAGCTCCGTCACCGCGTTCGAAAACGCAGCCTCGCTACCAATGGAAACGTAATCCTCGATCACCGCCGCATGGCTCGTTGGCTCCGCAACGATGAGCGTGCGCGGATGCGTCATGATCTCCGCGCCCGCTCCGGCGGAAACATACAGCAGGTGAATCGGCTGCTCGATCGCCGCGCCGCGGCGAATGCGCAGGTAACCGCCGTCTTCCCACAGCGCCGTGTTCAGCGCGGTAAACACATCGCGGCGAACGTCGGCATAGCGGCCCAGGTGCTGCTCGATGCCCTCGGGCGCGCAGCCTGCGGGCGCGGCGCCTATCATACCGCAATCGATCGCCCGCTCCAGCGAACAAATCTCCAGGCCTCTGGGCAGGTTCCCCAACTCCGAGAGCTCCGGCGCAAAGTGCCCGTTCACAAAAACAAGCTGACAGGCCGCGTCCGGAACGCGAAACTTCTCGATCTCCTGCGCGGAAACGGCGACGCTACCCTTCGTCACGCGCTGAAACGGAGTCTTCGCCAGCGCCGCGAGATTGGTGAACCGCCAGTCCTCATCGTGAGTGGTCGGGAATCCCTTGGCGTGGAATCGCGTCCAGCCATCCTCGCGCAGTTGCCGCAGCCATACCGGATCGCGCTCCTGCCGCAGCGCGATCAGTTCTCCGTACGCTTCTAAATATTTGTTCGGCCTTCCGGTCACCGTCGCCATTGCTTTCTCGCTTCCCGACTCTCTCGCCGCCGTTCTCATGCGGGCAAAGCCTCGGGCGCATCCACTTCCGCCCAGCCGTATCCCTTTTCTTCCAGCTCCAACGCCAGTTCCGGCCCGCCCGAGCGCGCGATCTTTCCGTCCACGAGCACATGCACGAAATCCGGAGTAATGTAATTCAGCAGCCGCTGGTAGTGCGTGATCACCAGGAACGCCCGCTCCGGGCTGCGCATGGCGTTCACGCCCTGCGCCACGATGCGCAGCGCATCGATGTCCAGGCCGGAGTCGGTCTCGTCCAGAATCGAGAGCTTCGGCTCCAGCACGGCCATCTGCAAAATCTCGTTGCGCTTCTTCTCGCCGCCGCTGAAGCCCTCGTTCACTGAGCGGTGCATCAGCTTGTCATCCATCTCCAGCAGCTTCATCCGCTCCTTGTAGAGCGGCAGAAAATCCATCGCGTCCAGCTCTTCCTGGCCGCGGTGCTTGCGGATCGCGTTCAAAGCCGAGCGCAGAAAATATGCGTTGCCGATGCCGGGAATCTCCACCGGATACTGGAACGCCATGAAGAGGCCCTCGCACGCCGCTTCCTCGGGCTTCATCTCCAGCAGGTCCTTGCCGTCGAACAAAACCCTGCCGTGCGTCACCGCGTAGGTCTCGCGCCGCGCCAGCACCTGCGCCAGAGTGCTCTTGCCCGAGCCGTTGGGGCCCATGATGGAATGCACTTCGCCCGCATTCAGCGTCAAATTCACGCCCTTCAGAATCTCGTGGCCGCCCACGCTGGCGTGCAGATCTTGAATTTCCAACAAAGCCATTCGTCTCTCTCTTTCTCCTTGAGAACTCATGCCAACCTGAGCAAGGTCGCCACGACGATCGGGTCAAAGCACATGCTTTCTGACCCCTGATCTCTGTCCCCTGATCCCTGTCTTTATCCCACGCTGCCTTCCAAACTCACGCCCAGCAGCTTCTGCGCCTCGACCGCAAACTCCATGGGCAGTTCCTTGAATACCGTCTTGCAGAATCCGTTCACGATCATTGAAACCGCATCTTCCGCCGTCAGCCCGCGCTGCCGCAGATAGAAGAGCTGGTTCTCGCCAATTTTGGAAGTGGAAGCCTCGTGCTCCATGCGCGCCGAGGCATTGCGCACCTCAATATACGGAAACGTGTGCGCGCCGCAGCGGTCGCCGATGAGCAGCGAGTCGCACTGCGTGTAGTTGCGCGCGCCCGTGGCGCTCTTCATGATCTTCACTTGCCCGCGGTACGTGTTCTGTCCGTACCCCGCCGAGATGCCCTTCGACACAATCGTGCTCCGCGTGTTCTTGCCGATGTGGATCATCTTGGTGCCAGTATCGGCCTGCTGGCGGTTGTTGGTCAGCGCCACGGAGTAAAACTCGCCCACCGAGTTGTCGCCCTGCAGAATGCAGCTCGGATACTTCCACGTGATCGCCGACCCCGTCTCCACCTGCGTCCATGAGATCTTCGAGTTCACGCCCAGGCACTTGCCGCGCTTGGTCACGAAGTTATAGATGCCGCCGCGGCCTTCCTTGTCGCCGGGGTACCAGTTCTGCACGGTCGAGTACTTGATCTGCGCATTGTCGAGCGCCACCAGCTCCACCACCGCTGCGTGCAGTTGGTTCTCGTCGCGGATGGGCGCCGTGCAGCCTTCCAGGTAGCTCACGGTCGCGCCCTCGTCGGCCACGATCAGCGTGCGCTCAAATTGCCCCGTCTCCGCTGCGTTGATGCGGAAGTAGGTCGAAAGCTCCATCGGACAGCGCACACCCTTGGGCACGTAGACAAACGAACCGTCGGTGAACACCGCGGCGTTGAGCGCGGCATAGAAGTTGTCAGTATGCGGAACCACCGAGCCCAGATACTTCTTCACCAGCTCGGGATGCTTCTGCACTGCCTCTGAGAACGAGCAGAAGATCACGCCCATCTCCGCCAGTTTGCCCTTGAATGTCGTCGCCACCGAGACCGAGTCGAAGACCGCATCCACGGCCACGCCCGCCAATAGCTTTTGCTCGTTCAGGGGAATTCCCAGCTTTTCGTAGGTACGCAAAATTTCCGGGTCCACCTGATCCAGGTTTTCAAGCTGCGGCTTCTGCTTCGGCGCCGAATAGTAGGAGATGGCCTGGTAATCGATCGGAGCGATAGTCAGGTTGGCCCACTTCGGCTCGCCTTCCTCGCGCCTCATCCGGAACCAGTGGCGCAGCGCGTTCAGCCGCCACTCCAGCATCCACTCGGGCTCCTGCTTGCGCGCCGAGATCAGGCGGATGATGTCTTCGTTCAGCCCCTTGGGCGCGCGGTCTTCGGCAATGTCCGTGACAAAGCCCCACTTGTACTCCTGTTCGGCAAGACCGCGAATTGTATCCACACTCGAACTCATTTGACCTCCACGGGATTCGCGACCGAAACCCGGTTCAACCCGGTCTTGCGGCGCCTCAGTCAGCCATCGGGGTTCCCGGTGGCCCTCACGGCGTCTGACCGCTGCCCGGACCGCGCGGGGAAGGGCGCGACCCCGAATCCCGCAATATAGGACTCTTTTGGTCCTATATTGCTTTAGTGTACCCCGACTCTCCGCCGTTTTCAAGACCGGCCGGATCTTGGCCCAATCAACCTGGTTTTGTGCCTGGAACAGCGAAGGGGCGGATTCCCCTCCGCCGCAGATTCCTCTGGAGATAGGATGCCGGATGGGTCCCCGGCGGTCGCAATTTGTTCC